>CALWOV010000006.1 GCA_944383275.1 uncultured Clostridia bacterium | reverse complement strand
TAAAAAGAGAAACATAGACGATTTTTTTGTCTATGTTTCTCTTTAATATTCTGCTAGTTTCAAAAGTAAGTGACTAAATTAGGTGCTTTTTATTACATATAAGATTGTGATGAATTATATTGTTCTTTAATGAATTGTTCCTTAAATTCTTCTATTTTTTCAAATTGAATTTGAGAGTTTTCTTCTTGTTTTATATTATTAAGTTTTGCAATTTCAGATTTATATTTTCCACCCGATTCAATATTTGCTTTTTCAATTGCAATTTGACTTTCAGTTAATTCACCGTCTTTAAAACTTGAAATACCTTGTTTATAAAATTCTTCATATGATTTAGAACCAATTTTAAAACCGTCTGCTTCAAGTTCATCTAAAGTAAATTGACTTTTTTCAAGGCAACACAAGAAATCTGAAAACTCTGGAATTATTTGAATTGTTTGCATTTTTTGTGCAAATTCATTATAGATTTCTTTTTTGTTTTGAATATCGTTAATAATTTCTTTGCATTGTTCTTGTATTTCTTTTATTTCTGAATTAGTAGAGTTCGATGTTGTATAGTTATAAATTTCAGCCAACACATCAATATCAAATTGATTTGTATATCTATAATTATAATATTGATTAAATGTGTTTTTTACTTTTTTTATAGAAGAATATTGATTTTGAATTAACGAACTTATAATTGCAATATCTTTAATTGGTTCTCGTGATATATTTTCACCACATTTTTCAAACTTATTTTTATCAATGCTCTCCATTGCTTTTAAAACTTTTTCCAATGTTTCAAGTTCTCCTAGATAATGGTGCCCTGAAGGATAAATTTCATTTTCTTCCTTTGAAATGCTATTTGCTAGTTCATTGCGTCCACTTTCAATTAGGTTTTGTTTTATTTTCTGATTTGCTATTGCTAAATTTCTAAAATCTTGCTTTTTTAATCTAAAAACATTACCTAAATATAAAATTTCACCAAAATTAACAAAATTATGATTAAATAGAAATAAATTTTCCTTATAAAATTGGAGGTAGCAATCAAATGCCTTATCATTTGTGTTGTTAACTTTTGCGTATACTGGCGATGCCTTTTCAACTTCTAACCATTTGTTTGCTGCTTTAATATAATCTCCGTGCTCTTCATAAAGTGTGGCGATATTTGCAAGACTTCGTGCTTTTTTTATTTGGCTTGTTTTAACTTCTGACATTAATAACTCCTTAATGTGTGGTAAATTTAATTTTATCACAATCGCTATAAATTGTCAATATTAAAGTTTTTATATCTCCAGCATTTGACCAACAAAAAGCATAGTAATTTTGTTTTTCTGTTTTAAAGATTGAACGGTTGTTTTGTTTTTTCTTGCAATTTCTTCCAAAGTTTCGCAAGGTTTTACAACATAGAAAGTTTTATCTATATCTTTTAAAACAAAACAATCTCCAACTCTTAAAGGTTGAGGGTTTTGTTGTCTAATAAATTGTGGTGTAATACCATAAAGTTTTGCAATGTCTTCAATAGTTTCATTGGGTTTTATTTGGTGTAAAATAGTTGAACAGAAGTATTTATTTTTTCCAAGGTTTTTAATCATAATCACTCCTTAAAAATATGAAAATGTTTGTTTTAAACTTAATATTAAAATATGCTTTATAACAATTTTTTTGCTAAAATTTTTGTTTTCATTCTAAAACGAAAATTACTTCAATAAAATAAATTGAGGTGATATTATAGCAAAGTCGTTGTTTAAAGCCGTTTTATTAGTTGCAGGCTTTTCAGTTGTAACTAGGTTTTTTGGCTTTTTATTTAAAATATATTTAGGTAGGGAACTTGGGGCAGAAATGCTTGGAATATATCAAGTTGCTTTTTCTGTTTTTATGGTTTTAAGTGTTTTAGTTTCAAGTGGACTGCCTTTGGCTGTTTCTAAATATACGGCAACTCAGCGTGCGCTTAAAAATGCCAAAGCAGAATATTCTGTTGCAACTTCGGCATTAATTATAGGTTTAATTGTAAGTGTTGTAATATGTGCTGTTTTGTTTTTTGGACAAAATATGTTTGGTAAATTGTTCACTGATTTTCGTTGTATGGAAATTTTGTTAACTTTGTTACCAGCAGTTATTGCAAGTGCTGTTTATTCGGCTTTTCGTGGTTCGCTTTGGGGACGCCAAGACTATTTTTCGGTTTGTTGGACTGAACTTGCAGAACAAATTTTAAGAATATTATTCTTTTTTGTTATGGCATTTTGGTTGTTTAAGTCAACCGATGGTGCAACTATCGCTGGTTGGTCGCTATCGATTGCGTGCATATGCTCTGCATTGCTTGTAACCATTGTTTACTTTAAAAAGGGTGGAAAAATCACCAAAACCAATGGTTATATAAAAGCAGT
This sequence comes from uncultured Clostridia bacterium, assembly GCA_944383275.1. Classification (GTDB taxonomy): domain Bacteria; phylum Bacillota; class Clostridia; order Christensenellales; family UBA1242; genus UBA7584. The sequence goes on along the minus strand of CALWOV010000006.1, from coordinate 50,202 downwards.
TCTTAAAAGTTCGGTCCCTGTAACTGGGGTAAGAACAGCAACAAGTTTAATTCAGCCCGTAATTGCTGTTTTGTTTCCTTTAATGCTAGTTCTATCTGGTGTTCCAAATGAAAGTGCTTTGGCTTTATATGGCGTTATAATGGGTATGACTTTTCCATTGTTGTTTTTGCCTTCGACTATTGTTGGTGCACTTTCGTTTACACTAATACCAGAATTATCTTCAGCCATAGCAAAAGACCAAAAAGAATTGGTTGAAAATCGTGTGAAAAGTGCCATAGTTTTTGCTGTTTTAATAAGTGCGTTGTTTATTCCTTTTTATGTTGGACTTGGTGCAGAAATAGGGAAATTGATTTTTGATAATGAATTAAGTGGAATATTTTTAATTAAGGCTGCGTGGATAATGATACCACTTGGTTTAAGCAACATAACATCAAGCATTTTAAATGCGTTTAATTTAGAAGTTAAATCTTTTATTAATAATATCTTGGGTGGGGTAGTGCTTTTAGTATTTGTAATTTGTTGCTCTTCGTTTATGCAGGCAAACGCATTAATATGGGGATTTGGCTTATGTATGACTTTAACCACAACTTTAAATATTATAAAAATTGCAAAACACACTAAAATTAAATTTAATATTTTAAAGCCATTACTTCTAATGCTTTTGTTCATAATTCCTGCTGCACTTCTTGGTAAGTGGGGATATAATTTAAGTATGTTTGTTTTCCCAAGTTTAATTTCAATGTGTATAGGTGCAGTTTTATCAATAGGAAGTTTTGCATTGCTTTGCGTATGTTTTAAACTGGTTGATATTGTGTCCATTTTTTCTAAATTCGATTATAAACCAAGAATTTTAAAATTTAAAAAACATAAAAAATAATTTTAATTTCAAAATCAATAAATATGTTTAAAAAACTATTAAAAGTTAGTTTATTTAAAAATTAAAAAGAACCCTATTGTTTTAATAGAGTTCTTTGTTTATATAATATTCTGCCAATCGACATTAACGGAATTTTGAAAGGTTTTTGTTATATGCAAAAGCAAATTACATTCAACCATTGCAAGTTCAAAATCTTCATTATTAAGATGTGCATTTACAAGTTCAATTTGTCTTCCTATTTGTTCAACATCACGATAATCAACAAACATACAAACTAAAATTTCGTGTTCGTCCCAAAACTCTTCAATATTTCTTGCCATTTTTTTACTATCATCTATATTTTGTTGTTCAATAGCACCTTGCAGTTGGTATGATTGATTAATTAAAGTTTGAACAGCATTGTCTGTATATAGTTGTTCTAATATAACTGTGGTCAGCAAAATGGCTGTAAGTGCAATAATAACCCAAAATCTTCTTACCATTTTCCACCCCCAGAATATTCAGTTTGTATTTCTTGAGGTTGCCCCTTAAATGGTTGAATGTAAACGCTGCCATTAGCATCAAGCGTTAAAATTAAAACTTCTTTATTGTTTTTCAAATTGCATTTATTTAAAATGTTATTAATAAAATCTTGGTCTATACCTGCAAGTTTTAAGTTTTCTCCTATTATTTTTCCAGCCGTTATAATATTAAGTGGTAAACTTGCTGGTTCGTTTTGAATGTTTAAATCTTGTGCAACAACAGCACTGCTTTCACTTTTAGGAATAACAGTCATCTGACCATTAGTTTCAACAATAGCATATTGAATGTCTGCTATTTTATAATAATTACACATTCTTAAACCTTGAAGCAGGTCATCTAAATTCATATTCAATTCTTTTAATGCGTTAAATTCTATACCGTTAGGTGAAATAACTATAACAGGCTTTCCATTAATAACTCGTCTTAATGAAATGCTTTTTCTTGCAATAAAGGAAACAAAAAAGTGAAGAACTACTATTGCAGTTAAAGGAATTAAACTAAAAAGCAAGGGCATACTTGTTTGCGTCATTGGCAGTGTTGCAATGTCGGCAATAATTAAAGTTACAACCAACTCGAATGGTTGCATTTCGCCTAATTGTCGTTTTCCCATAACCCTAAGGTAAAATAAAACGAACAAATATATAATAATAACTCTTAACAAAATAATAATCATATTTTTATTTTGTTTGATAGTTTTAAAATTATGTAAAAAAATTATTTATGTTTAGAAAAAGCAGCATCTTGTGTCGGTGCTGATAAAACATAACTGCCACTTGTATGTGGTGGCGAAAGTTCAACTAAAATTGTGTCAGTTCCTATTCTACATATTTGATGAAATGGAATAAAAATATCTTCTTTTGGGCGAAATATGCTTAAAGCATTTTTTGCACCGGGAACAACAATTCCCAACACTTTTGCTGAATTTTGGTCGAAAATTAAATCAATTACATGACCTAATTTTCTACCATCGGAAAGATTCACCACTATCTTTGTTCTAAGTTCACAAAAACTAATTTCCATATTTCGACCTTTTAATATAACATTTTTTATTATTATATGAAAAAAACTTTAATATTTGCCATTTACTTGACTTTTTGCCTTGTTTTTGTTAATTTTATTTTAACTTTTAGTTAAGTTTTAGAGGTTGTTATGAAATGTGTTTATTGTGGATATGAAGATAGTAAAGTTATAGATTCTAGAACGAATGAAGATTTTACATCAATAAGAAGAAGGCGAGAGTGCCCTAAATGTGGCAGAAGATTTACAACCTTTGAAGTATATGAAACAATTCCTGTTATGGTTATTAAAAGCGATGGCAGTCGTCAGTCTTTTGACCGCGAAAAAATAAGGCGTGGAATTGTGCGCGCTTGTGAAAAACGACCTGTTACTATGGCTAAAATAGATGAAATGGTTAACAATATTGAAAAAGAAGTTTATAATTCATTGGCGCAAGAAATAGATTCAAAAACTATTGGCGAATATGTTATGCAAGAAATAAAAAAGGTAGATGAAGTTGCTTACATAAGATTTGCATCAGTTTATAGACGCTTTGCAGATATAGATAATTTTATTGAACTTTTAAACAGCATTAAAAAAGATAAATAAAATTTAAAAACCTTGAATTTTGCAAGGTTTTTTATTTTAAAAAATATTATATGCATTATATATTATTTAAAGTGCAATAAAATTGTAAAATTTTAATATAGTATAGTTTAAATTATATAAAAATCTTGCGTTAAATAATTAAAAATGTTATAATAAATTAAATTTTTTTAAAAGGAGTGTTTTTTATGAATAAACCAGTGCTTGCTATCGTTGGTAAACCAAATGTTGGAAAGTCAACTTTTTTTAATCGTGTTGCAGGCAGAAGAATAAGCATTGTTGAAAACACTCCGGGTGTTACAAGAGACCGTGTTTATGCCGATGCCGAGTGGAGTGGTTATTCTTTTACCATAATTGATACGGGTGGAATAGAACCAAACCTTGATAACGAGTGGCAAAAATATATTCTTGCACAAGCACAACTAGCAATAGATATTGCCGATGTTGTTCTTATGATTGTTGATGGTAAAGAAGGTGTTAGTGCAAGCGATAGGCATGTTGCTCAAATTTTAAGAAAAAGTGGGAAACCTATTGTGCTTGCTGTAAATAAACTTGAAAATTTCAGTGGCGTTGAAAATGCTGAATTTTATTCGCTTGGAATTGGTGAACCTTATGTTATTTCAGCTGAACACGGCATTGGAATTGGTGATGTTCTTGATGCTGTTGTTGAAAAATTTACAAATAAAGTTGCCCCTGATGAAAATGAAAGCAAAATTAAGATTGCAGTTGTTGGCAGACCAAATGCAGGTAAAAGCAGTATAACTAACAGAATTTTAGGGGAAGATAGGGTTGTTGTAAGTGATATTGCAGGAACAACTCGAGATGCCATCGATGTGCCTTTTAAATATAATGGCAAAGACTATATGATAATAGACACTGCAGGAATTCGAAGAAGAAGTAAAATAGATTATCAATCGGTGGAAGGCTACAGCGTAATGCGTTCGCTTCAGGCAATAAGAAGAGCAGATGTTGTTTTATATGTTCTTGATGCATCAGAAGAAATAACCGAACAAGATGTAAGAGTTTTGGGGTATATTCACGAACAAGGTAAACCAAGTGTAATTGTTTATAACAAGTGGGATTTGGTTGAAAAAGATAGTTACACAGTAAATCAATACACTAAAAAACTTGCTGAAGATTTAAAGTTTATGGACTATTTTGTTGCCATATATGTTTCAGCAAAAACCGGTGCAAAATTTGGTAAAATTATGCAATCGGTAGAATATGTTTATAACAATGCAAACACAAGGATATCAACAGGGCTTTTAAACGAAATTTTGCAAGATGCAATAAGCACAGCCGAACCACCTTCATCTTCTGGTAAGCGACTTAAAATTAACTATATAACTCAGGTAGATGTTTGCCCACCAACCTTTGCTTTATTTGTTAATAATCCAGATTTGTTGCATTTTTCATATAAACGATATTTAGAAAATTGTTTAAGGCGAGCAAAAAATTTTGAAGGAACGCCTATAAGATTTGTAGTTAAACAAAAATCTAATAAGGAGAGCAAAAAATAATGAATTGGTGGTTGCTTGTTATACTTATAATAGTTTCCTATTTTATTGGAAATATTAATTTTGCTAGAATTATTAGTAGTAAGAAAAATATAGATATAACTAAACTTGGTTCCGGAAACCCAGGTGCAACAAATATGTATAGAAACTTGGGGGCGAAAACAGGTTATCTAACTTTAATTTTAGATGCCCTTAAAGGTTTTGTAAGTGCCCTTATAGGTTTTTTGGCTTTTGGTGGTGCAAGTTTATATCCTGATGCGCTTTTAGGTGTTTATACAAGTTGTGATGCAACTGTCGCCTTATATGCTTGTGGTCTTGCTGCTATGGTGGGGCACACTTTCCCTGTAATTTATAAATTTAAAGGTGGAAAAGGTGTTTCCACTATGCTTGGAATGTTTTTGTTATCTCAACCTGTGGCTTTAATTATTGTTTTTGTTTTGGCATTTATTTTTGTGTGGTTTGCAAAATATCTTTCATTTGCTTCACTTATGATTGTAACTATTTTAGTTGTATGGCAGAACATAATGTTAGATGAGCCTAATTTGGCGATAAGTTTAATAACATTTGCAATTTTTGCAGTAACTATTTTTGCGCATCGTTCAAACATAAAAAGATTATTACTTGGAAAAGAGACGCAAACAAACATAAGAAGCAAAATATTAAAAGAACAAAAACGAAAAGAGAAAATGGAAGAAAAAATTGAAGAGAAAGCAGAAAAGCAAGAACTAAAAACAGAAAAGAAAGAAGTTAAGCAAGAATATAAAGCAAATGTAAAAGAACTTAAAAAAACTTATAAATCTGATATAAAACAATATAAAAAAAGTAATAAAAGTAAAAAGCAATATAAAAAGAGTAATAAAAATAAAAAGAGAAAATTTAAGTTGGTCAAAAATAATATTAATGATAAAAATGAAACAAAAATTAATAATTAAAAGATAGGTTTAATTAAAATAAATTAAATTTTGTTATTTTGTAATTAAATATTTAACTTATTTCATTTAAAATTTAATGGCAAACTATTATAATTGTATAATTAATAAAATAAAAAAGGTTAATTTTTAGATAAAAAGATATTATTCTTTTTATAAGTTTAATTAAAATTTCCTAATTTTTATAAAATCAATAATTGCTAGTCATAAATAAAAATATCAAGATTAAGTTTAAAAATTTAAAACCTTTTATTTTTAGAAAAAGAGTATACCTTAAGTATTATCTTAAAATATACTCTTTTTATTTTTGTTTAAAAAATTATTTATATCGAACTTGGAATAACACATCATTGTTCCAATATCATTGTTGTTAAACAGAATTTGCCCACCTGTTGCCTTCATTGCAAATTCTTGTCCTTTTTTACTTACTCCGTCACATAATATAGAGTCGATTATTATATTATTTGTTTCTAATTGTTTTAGTTTGTTAATAAATTCATTTATTAAAATATTAATCATTTTTTGGCCGGATGGATAGTTACCGATGTTAAAATTTAATAGTTTGCCACGATATTTTTTTGCAACACCTATGGAATAGATATAAAGACAAAGGGGCTTGTTTGGGGAGTAATATTCAATATCGTTGCTTGTTATGTCTTTAAAACTTTTCTCTCCATACTTTAAATCTTCCACTAATTCGTGTTTCAGTGGAAATGCTTGTAAATAAGCTACAACTTTTTTACTATTATTATTATAAATTATGGACGTGGTTGATATATTTTTATTAAGAAATGAATTTAATATATTCCTAGGCATAGATGTATCTACCTTAAAATCGGTATTTTCTTTATTAAATATTTCTTCATCAAAATCAAGTATTTTTTTGTAAATACGCTTGGGAATATCTTTACCAGTTAATACTATAAATTTTGTATACATTTTTTATCTCCATTTTTATATTAACACAAATTTTATTGAAATACAAATGTTTTATTTTAATTTGTAAAATATGTAACATTTGCTTGTTAATAAAATTTTTATATGTTAAAATAACAATATGTTATAAAAAATGAGGGTAATATTGTGGCAAAAAATAAAAGTTTAACTATTTTATCAGTATTTCTTTTGATTTTTGGTTTGTTTTCAACATTATTTTTAGATGATGTTTGGGGAAGTAGAGTTTCAGAACTTATCACTTTGTCGACTGCTATTATTGGTGCTGTTGCGTTGTTTTTTCAATTTAAAAGAGATAAAGAGATAAACCAGGCAAATTTTGTTGTTCAATTTTGGAATTCTTTTTCATCTAATGAAAATTTGCAAAAAATAATGTTAAAGTGTGATCATATGCGTTTAACTGGTGAGAATACATTTAAAAAAGAAGATTATTTTTATATTGTATCTTATGCACAGTGGTTGGAAACTTTAAGTAGTTTGATAAATAGGAATTTGTTTAAATTTCAAGTGATAGATGATATGTATAATTATTTATTCTTTGTGTTTGTTAATAACAAATATGTTCAAGAGGTTGAACTTGCTCCAGCTCAAGAATTTTATAAAGGTATATATAAGGCGTATAATAATTGGGTAAAATACTTAAAAAAGAATAATAGAGAAGTGCTTTGTGGAGATACACCTTTATCTGCAACTCAGAACTATGACCGTATTATAAACGAAAAATAGATATGTATGTAATACTTAAATGTTAGAAAAAATTAAATAGTTAACAAAAAGAGTGATGCTTTTTGAAGCAAAACTCTCTTTTTATTTTATATAAAATATTATATTTAAATTAAATTTTTATAAATATTTTATAGTTTACATTTGGTTTTCTTGTGTGCTTGATTTTTTGTCTGTTTCAACAGTTATATTTCTTTTATCATATTTTTCTACTATGAAAATTTCATAACTGTCTTCTTCTTTTTTGATTGGAACATAATGTCCATCAATATAAACATATTCTTCTTTATCGTAACTAGTTCCAGACAAACACAATGAAACAAAAGATTGAATATTTTTTAAATTTTTCATAAGTAACTCCTTATATTTAACTTATCTAATAATACCATAAATTTAGTAAAATTTCAACAGACTAATAATTAATTTTCACTTTTAAATTTTATTTGCCATATTATGATAATGTAAAAGGAAATATTATGAGTAAATTTTTAATAAATGGTGGCACAAAATTAAGTGGAGAATATAGTGTAGATTGCGCGAAAAACGCGTATTTACCAATTATTGCTTCTACAATTTTGTGCAAAGAAGAAATAATTCTAAAAGATTGTCCCTTTTTTGCTGATATTGATAATATGATTTTAATTTTAAGAAATTTGGGTATGACGGCAGAACGCAAGGGAACAGAACTTTACATAAACGGAAAAAATGCATATCAAAGTTATATTCCAACCGAACTTGCAAAAGTTATAAGGTCGTCTATATTTGCATTAGGTGCTTTACTTGGTCGTTTTGAAAAGGCAAAAGTAGCATACCCAGGTGGTTGCGACATAGGGTTAAGACCAATAGATTTGCATCTTAAAGGACTTAGAGATTTAGGTGTAAAAATAATTGAAAGCCATGGTTACATATATTGCGATGCTTCTAAAATGCACGGTGGGCAAGTTTATTTAGATTATCCAAGCGTTGGCGCAACTGAAAACTTGATTATGGCTGCTGTTCTTTGCAAGGGAATAACTACTATTATTAATCCAGCTAAAGAACCTGAAATTGTTGATTTGCAAAATTTTTTAAATAAAATGGGTGCTAAAATTGATGGGGCAGGAACAGATATAATAACTATAACAGGTGTTGAAGAATTGCACGGAACAGAATATCGACCAATTCCAGACCGTATTATTGCAGGCACAATGCTTATTGCAGCAGCAATAACGGGGGGAAGTATAACAGTTAAAAACTGTATTCCTCAACACATTTCTTCATTATATACAAAACTTCAAAAATCTGGCTGTGAGATAGATGTAAAAAGTGATTGCATTTTTCTTCAAAGCAAGGATAGGCTTGATAGTATAAGTTTTTTAGACACAATGCCATATCCAGGTTTTCCAACCGATTTGCAGGCACAAATGTTAACTTTGCAAACTGTTTGCAAAGGGTATTGTATCATTCAAGAAAATATGTTTGAATCTAGGTTTAAATTTGTTCCAGAATTAATAAAAATGGGGGCAAATGTAAGGGTGCATCAAAGAACAGCCTATGTAAGTGGTGTTCCAAGCTTGCTTGGTGCAGATGTTTTTGCAACAGATTTGCGTGGTGGTGTAGCCTTAGTTTTGGCAGGACTTTGTGCCAAGGGATATACAACGGTGCACGATATTTATCACATAGACCGTGGATACAGTCATATTGAAGATGCACTAACAAGTTTAGGTGCAAGTATAAAACGAGTAGAATAATAAATTCAAAAAGTGTTATAAAACACTTTTTTCTTTATTTTAATGGAAATTTTTGTAAATAATTTTAAAATGCTTAATTTTGTTTGCTAAATTTATGTAAATTATTATATAATAATTTAATGCTACAGCTTTAAATTCAATTTAATAAATATTTTTAGAGTATGTTATTTTGCAATTATATGCTTGTAATTTAAGTATGTTTTATAAATTTACTTATAATTTTGTGCTAAATATACATTAACAATTATATTAAAAGGAGCATAACAATGAAAACAAAGACAAAAGTTTTAACTACAATTTCTGTTCTTTTAGTTGTTATTGTAACTATTGTTGTGCTTTGTAGCACTGTGTTTTGCGTTGGCTCAATTAATGTAGTTTGGCATACTGAAACAAGAAATTTAACAGAAAAGGAAACTCAGGTTGTTGCAAGCAGTGGAATTAATAACGGAAACAGTGTTTTCTTGGTCGGTAAAGACGAGGCAATCGAAAAAATAGAAATGCAATTTCCTTATATAAAAGTTTTAAGTATTGAAACGGTGTTCCCTAATGTTTTAAACATACACGCTGTTGAGCGTGAACCTGTTTTTGCTGTGCAATTAACTGAAAATAGTTATGTTATTACAGATGAAGATTTTAAAGTTTTAGATGTTCGAACAGGCAATTTCAATTCAACAAGTTCAAACGAAATAAAAATTTTTGGCACTTTTTCCAGCACACAAATCACATCAACATCAAGTGGCAACTATTTGCAAATGCCAGAATTAGAGCAATTTAAATCCATTAAAGAAAATTTTGCTTTAAGAAATATGGATTTAAGCCAATTAAAAGGCTTTATTAAAAGTGCTACTTTCCAAGATGATAAAATTATTTTAAACACTTTTTATGGCGTAGAAATCTATATTTATGAACCTCAAGAAAGGCAACAAGAGAAAGTTGCAATGCTTCTAGTAGTGTTCCAATCATTAAATGCAGAAAAGCGCGCAAGTGGAATAATTGGTGTTTATGAAAACCCTGAAAACGACATTGTTGGCAGTCATCACCCTAAAAATGTATAAAAAAGCATAATTATGCTTTTTTTTATTTATAATTTTGCATAAAATGTTTGACTTTATTCATTATTTTTAATATTCTTTATATAAATCAAACTAATTTATTCATTTTTATACACTTTTAAAAGGGGTTAAAATGGCTAAAAAAAATATTGCAGTTTTAGAATTCGGAAGTGGGCACTTATCGGTAATGATAGGTGAGCGTGGTCTTAATAACTCTTTTGAAGTGCTGGGCTTTTCTGAAAAGCAATATGCAGGTTTTATGAATGGCGAATTTTTAGAACCTGAAAATTTACTTTTAGAAGTTCAAAGCGTCATTGCAAGTGCTGAAGAAGAAGCGAATTGCAAAATAACACATTTATACATAGGTGTTCCAACCGAATTTTGTGCTGTGGTTACAAAAAATGCTGAAATCGAGTTTAACAAACGAAGAAAAGTAACCAACGATGACATTGAAATGCTTTTCGATGAAGCCGATGATTTTGGGGCTAACACTACACATAAAGTTATAAATCGTTGTCCAATTTATTTTGTTTTAGATGATGGAAGAAAAATAATCGAGCCTAAAGGTAAACACACAAAAACACTATCTGCTACTTTAAGTTTTGCACTTTGTGAAAAAAGATTTATAACAACTATGCAACAAATTGTTATGCCATTGCATTTTGAAGTTGTTGATTATTATTGTGAAACATTAAGTGAAAGTTTGTTTTTAATAGAACCAGAAACCAGAGATAATATGGCAATTTTGGTTGATTGTGGCTACCTTACCACATCAGTTGCGTTAGTTATGGGTGATGGTTTGCTTGGGTTAAGAAGTTTTTCGCTTGGTGGTGGGCATATTATGGCAGATTTATGCGAAGCATTTAAGTTAACGCCAAAACAAGCAGAAAGTTTGAAACGAAAAGTTGACATTTCTTATAAACCAGAAGAAGACGATGTTTATGAAATTCCAACTGATGATGAGCCAATTTTGCTTAAAGCAACTGAAGTTAATCAGGTGGTTGAAAACAGAATAAGCCAAATTGGGCGAATGATTAATAAATGTATTGATGATATCGAGTATAATGTTAAAGATTATTTACCTATATTGCTGACTGGTGGTGGAATTTGCTATGTAAAAGGTTCACGCGCGTGTTTATCAAATGCAATAAATCGTGATGTCGAAATTTCTTGCCCACCTGTGCCACAAATGGATAAACCACACGCTTCTGCAGTTTTAAGTTTGTTAGATTTGGCACTTAAACAAAATAAGCAAGTTAGTCAATTTTTTATAATTAAATTATTCAAAAAGAAATAAAGTGGAGGATATTATGAATAACTACGAAAATTATCAAACACAAAACCAAGCAAACCCTGTTGTTAAAATCAAGGTTGTTGGTGTTGGTGGAGGTGGTGGAAACGCACTTAACCGAATGGTTAATGCAGGTGTTTCCGGTGTTGAATATATTGCTGTTAACACAGATAAACAAGCATTGCAAGTAAGCAAGGCTGATTATCGTATTCAAATAGGAATTAAACTTACTCGTGGTTGGGGTGCTGGTGCAGACCCAGAAGTTGGTTTAAAAGCAGCAGAAGAGAATATGGAAGAATTAAACCAAGCATTAAACGATGCAGACTTGGTTTTCATTACTGCAGGTATGGGGGGAGGAACAGGAACAGGTGCTGCACCACTTATTGCTTCAATTGCTCGTGAAAAAGAAATATTAACAATTGCAGTTGTAACAAAGCCTTTTGAATTTGAAGGTAGAAAGCGTATGGCTAATGCAGAAGCAGGTATTGAAGCATTAAGAAAAGTTGTTGACTCACTTGTTATTATTCCAAACGAAAAATTATTCAAATTAGTTCCCAAAGGAACTTCTATTGTGGATACTTTCCGTTATGCTGATGATGTTTTAAGACAAGGTGTTCAAGGTATTTCAAATATAATTATAGATAATTCTCTTATCAACCTTGATTTTGCCGATGTTAGAACCATAATGAAAAACCGTGGTCTTGCTCATATGGGTATTGGTAGGGCAAAAGGTGAACGCAAAATTTTTGATGCATTAAGTCAGGCTGTGTCTTCACCATTGCTTGAAACAACTATTGAAGGCGCAACAGGAATTATATTTAATATCAAAGGTGGCGTTAACTTGCCTATCGACCAAGTTCACGAAGCCGCTGACCTTATGCGTGATATTGTTGACCCAAGCAGCACAATAATTTTCGGAACAAGTGTTGATGAATCTTTGGAAGATGCCGTTGAAATTACTGTTATTGCAACAGGTTTTCAGGGAAGCACCCCAAGTTTAATAGAAACACCTGCTGAAGAACCAAAAGAAGAAGATGAAGAAGACGACAATAATCCTTTCACAAAGCAAAAATATGCAGATTTCCTAGCACAACGCTTCCAAAAATCTCCAAAAACACAACAACCAGAATCTGAAGAAGATGATGAAGAAGAAACAGTTGAAGTTCCACACCACAAAAATTTGGGTTCACGCGTAGAAATTGATGAAGCAGATATTCCACCATTTTTGCGTAAATTAAGAAATAAATAGTATAATTGTAAAGAAATAAATTATTTAAGGATAAATTATGGCAAGTTTAAATATTGGTAAAAAGAAAATTGTTGAATATTTGAAAAATAAATATCCAAAAGGAACAAAAGCCCTAGATATAGGTGCTTGTGATGGCAAGTGGTGGAAACTTTTAGGCGACCATTTTGATATGGATGCTATTGAAGTTTTTGAACCAAATGTTGAAAAGCATAAATTAAAAGAAAAATATAAAACAATTTTTATTGAAAATGTAACAGATTTTGTTGATAATCATAAAGACATTCACTATGATGTAATTATAATGGGTGATGTTTTAGAGCATTTATCGGTTGAAGATGCTCAGAAGGTTGTAACTTCACTTTATAATTGTTGTGATGAGTTCGTTATAGCAGTTCCATATAAAAGTAAACAACGAGCAATATATGGAAATAAATATGAAATACATCTGCAACCAGATTTAACAGATGAAATTTTTCATCAGCGTTATCCGGGGTTTGAAAGGTTCTATTTTGGAAGAGTATTTGGCTTTTTTGGAATGGGATACGCCTATTATATTAAAGACAGAAAAACTGCAAAATAAGCAGTTTTTTATTTTTTATAATATAATAGCAATTTTTTAGCATATTGATAAAACTTTGGACATAAACATTTTATAACTTTCATAAAAGGAGTTAATATGAAAAGTTCAAATATTTATCAAGATATAGCAACACGCACCAACGGTGATATATATATTGGAGTTGTGGGGCCTGTAAGAGTTGGAAAATCAACTTTTATAACTAAGTTTATGGAAGAATTTGTGCTTCCAAATATATCTAATCAAAATGCTAAAGCGTGCACCATTGATGAGTTGCCACAAAGTGCAGACGGCGTAAATATTATGACAACTCAACCTAAATTTGTTCCAGCAGAATCTGTTAGAATTTCTGTTGCCGATAATATTCAACTTAATGTAAGATTAATTGATTGTGTCGGATATTTTGTAAAAGGTGCACAAGGACACGAAGAAGATAATCGACCTAGAATGGTAAAAACACCTTGGCAAAAAGAGATGATGCCACTAGAAAAATCTGCCGAAATTGGAACCCATAAGGTTGTTTCGGAACATTCAACAATAGCAATTTTAATGACAACTGATGGAAGTTTTGGCGAAATACCACGAGAAAATTTTATACCTGTAGAAAATCGATTGGTTAATGAATTAAGAGAATATCATAAACCTTTTGTAATGGTTGTTAACAGTGCTAATCCTAAATCAGAAGAAACACAAAATTTGGTTAAGGCTTTAAAAGAAAAACACCAAGTAGGAGTTGTTGCACTTAAAGCAGATGAGTTGAATGAAAAAGATGTTTCAGATATATTTGAAAAAGTTCTAGACGAGTTTCCATTTGTAGGGGCAGAACTTAATATGCCACTTTGGATGACTGCCCTTGATTTTGATAATCCACTTATTTTAGAAATTGCAAACGAGTTAAAACGCGCAACAGGTTCGGCAGAAAAAATTGGAGAGTTTGATAAAGCAAATGTGCTTTTTGCAGAAAGTTCAAAATTTGAACCTTTGGTAATTTCCAGTGTTGAAATGGGGAAAGGTAAAGTTATATACGACCTTGTTCCAAAACCTAATTTGTTCTTTGAAGTTTTATCTAACCAATGTGGAATGAGCATTAAAGATGAATTTGAATTGGTTTCTCATATGAAAGAACTTGCAACAGCAAAAGCAAACTATGATAAATTTAAAGGTGCACTTGAACAAGTAGAAGCAACAGGCTATGGGGTTGTTCTCCCAACAATAAACGACCTTAAACTTGAAGAGCCTGAACTTGTAAGGCAAGGCAATTCAAAATGGGGTGTAAAACTTCGAGCATCTGCACCAAGTCTTCATATAATGCGAGTTGATATAGAAACCGAAATAAGTCCAATGGTTGGAACAGAAGAACAGGGTAAAGACCTTATTCAATATTTAACAAATCAAAGTGAAAATGACCCAGATGGAATTTGGAGTGCTAATATGTTTGGAAAATCTATGCACCAACTTATGAATGAAGGTCTAAATACAAAATTAAATGCAATGCCAATAGAGGCTCAACGCAAAATGAGAAAAACTCTTACAAGAATAGTAAACGAAGGAAAAGGTGGAATTATTTGCATTTTACTATAATTTTTGAGGTGGTAAATGCTTAATAAACTTTTTATGTAAAAATGTAGATTAAGAGTGAGAAAATACTCACTCTTTTTTGAATTTTCAACATAAAAAATGGGTTAAAATTCTTTTCTTTTTGTATAATCTGTGTTATAATGCAAAAGATTATCAATAAATAAGGAGTGTTAATTTGGAACAAGAAAATATGCCTAGAAAACAAAAATCGTTTCCATGGTTTTCAACTTTATTGCTAATTTTATTAGTAATTGTTCTTGTTATAACCTTAATGCCAAATGGAAACAGTAAAAAAATAGATGAAAGTGTTTTTAACGCTTCATTAACTGCTGGCGAAATTCAAAGCGTGCACATAAATGGTGTAACAGTAACAGGTATCTATACTGATGCATCAGGTAAAAACAAAGTGTCTTTAAAAGATTTTAAAGCAGGCAAAGATTATGACTTTTATTTTAGTTTAACATCATTATACGAAGTTGATTCTTTTAAGCAACGACTTCAAGATGCACAGATAGATTATTCAAGTGAGCCACAAGCAGAAAGTTGGTTCAGCAGAATATTGCCTTTCTTATATATTGCAATGATTGCGTTACTTGCATTCTTCCTTATTCGTTCAATTTCAAAAATGAATGGAAAGAATATGGAGTTTGGTAAAAATCGTGCAAGACGCGAAAGTAACATAAAAGTTAGTTTTGACGATGTTGCTGGTTGTGATGAAGAAAAACGCGAAATGCAAGAAATTGTTGAATTTCTTAAAAACCCTAAAAAATTTACCGATTTAGGTGCAAGAATACCAAAAGGTGTGTTACTTGTTGGTCCTCCGGGAACAGGTAAAACATTGCTTGGAAAAGCCATTGCTGGTGAAGCAGGTGTTCCATTCTTCTCAATCACAGGTAGTGATTTCGTTGAAATGTATGTTGGTGTTGGTGCTGCCAGAGTTCGTGATTTATTTGAAACAGCAAAACGCAATGCACCTTGTTTAATCTTTATTGATGAAATAGATGCAGTAGGGCGTCAGCGTGGTGCAGGTTTGGGAAGCACAAACGATGAACGCGAGCAAACATTAAACCAATTACTTGTTGAAATGGACGGTTTTGATAATAATGAAGGAATTATTGTTCTTGCTGCAACAAACAGGCCTGATGTATTAGACCCTGCACTTTTGCGTGCTGGAAGGTTTGATAGAAGAATTACTGTTAATCCACCAGATGTTAAAGGTCGCGAAAAGATTTTAAGATTATATGCAAGAAATAAACCTATGTCTGAAAACATTAACTATGAACAAATTGCAAGAGTCCTTGCTGGTTTAACAGGTGCAGATATAGAAAACATTATTAACGAAGCAGCTATTCTTGCTGCCCGTGATAATCGTTCTAAAATTACCCAAAATGATATTACTGAAGGTATCTCAAAAGTTTCTATGGGACCTAAAAAGGTTAGCCGTGTTGTTTCTGAAGAAGATAAACGAGAAACAGCATACCACGAAGCAGGTCACGCGATTTTAATGAGAACTTCAAAATATTATAAAAACGAAGTTAACGAAGTAAGTGTTATTCCTCGTGGAATGGCTGCAGGTTACACAAGACCTTCTCCTATTGAAGAAAAAACACAATTAACTCGTGAACAGATTACTGAATATATTGAATTCACAATGGGTGGGCGTGCTGCTGAATATATTATTTATAAAAAATTCAGCACAGGTGCTTCAAACGATATTAAACAAGCAACCGAACTTGCTCGCAGAATGATTACCGAGTTTGGTATGAGTGATAAACTTGGACCTGTTTGTTATGCTGGCGAAGGTGAAGTGTTCTTAGGTCGTGACTTCCAAACACACAGTGGTTTAAGCGAGCAAACTTTGGCACTTATTGATGATGAAGTAAGAAAAGTTCTGGAAAATGGTTATCAAAATGCCGTAAAACGCCTTGAACAATATAGAACAATTATGGATAATATGGTTGAAGTTTTGATGGAAAAAGAAACCATTTACTCTATTGAAGTTGATATGTTGCTTGAAGGTAAATCAGCAAAAGAAGTTATTGCTCATATGACCGAGATTGAAGTTGAACGCGAAAAAGAAGACCAAAGAGCACGCGAAGAAAAACAAAAACAAGAAGAACTTAACAAGCAATTAGAAGAAGAAAAAATAAGATTGTTAAGGGCTAAAGCATTGGCTGCGTTTAACGGAGAAGGTGGTTTAAAACAAAATTCTGAAACGAAAACTGAACAAGTTGAACAAGAAAATGAAAAACCTGAAGAAATTAAATCCGAAATAAAAGAAGAAAAAACTGTTATAGAAGAAAATAATGGTTCAGAAAAACCAAAAACCAGCAAAACAACAAAAAAGACTAATACTAAAACTTCTAAAACTGACAATAATAAAGAATAGTAAAATTAATTGACAATAAATTTATGTTATTATATAATTTTATTATCTTAATTTAAGTTTTACATTTGCAATTAATTGGCAAATGTAAAATTTATTTAATAAAATACAACAAAGGTGATATTAATATGAGTTTAGCAAAAATATTTTCTTATATCGGTCTTGGTATAGTTGGTGCTTTAATAATATGTGTTATTGTTTTAGCATGCGTGCCAACAAAAATTATGCCAACAGTTAAACAACCAGACCAAATTATTGTTTATAATGGTAATACCGACTATTACATTGCTAATAAAGATTCATCTGATGAAACACAAAAAAATAATTATGATAAAATTTTAAATGCGTTTAACAGTTCTGGTTCATATTCCATTTTAAACACTATCTTCCTTGGCGTTGTTGGAAGTAAGTTTGAAATTAATTATGTTGGAAGTGGTTCTTCTGAAAGCGAAACAGTTTCAACCTTAAAATCAAAATACGAATATGTTGTTGAACTTACTTTTAACGAACCATATATATTAACAGATGCATATGGTAACGAATACACACCTAATGCAAACCCAACAAACAACAAAATTGCTTCAATTGCAATGGGTATAAGCAACACAGGTGCACAAGAAACAGTTATTTATGCTTACAGTGAATCTGGTTCAAATTATTGGACTTATGTTACTTTTGTAAACACTTCTAACTTGTATAATGTTTGTGAAGATATTGAAGGTTATCACGCATAACAAAAAACCACTAGTAATAGTGGTTTTTTATTTTAGAAAATTAATTGACAATATTTTTATTATTTAGTATCTTAATTATGTAAGGAAAAGTTTGTTTTATTTTTAATTTATTGTTTTTTGATGCATTTACATTTAATTGTAATTAGTAAAGTATAAAAAAATTTATACATATTATAAGTTCTAGATAGTAAATATATTAGTTCATAGTTTACTGTCAAAATGTTGGTTATCATTAGTTTTAAACAAGTAGCCCACTCTTTAAAACTATCGATAATATTAAAAATTAATTAAGGAGGAGATTTATGCTTACAAAATCAAAGTCGGCAACTTGGTTTAAAATGGCTCTCGCTGTTGTTTTGTTGCTTCCTTGTTTGCTTTTGTTCACTGCTTGTGGTGGCGACCCTATTGAACAAGATGAAGCATTGTCTGCTTTAACCGAAGCAGGCACAATTGCAAATTATGAAAATGTTAAAAGTTTTAGTTATACTTTAAATAATGAAGCAATGGAAATTGATAAAGAAGAAGGAACTAATACTACATTAAAAACTTCAGGAACAAGTATAGTTTATAAAACAGACACCGAAACTATTATTCAAATCAACCAAAGTGCTAGTAGGGATATTCGTATTGACACAGGTATGGTAGGTTCTTCTGTTACAAGTGCTAGTGGTGAATATAAAATTGTAAAAATTGGTGATGCATACTATAATATTAATGAAAGCAAAAAAATATATGAAGCAACAGAAGAAAGTATGTTTACACAAAGTGCTTCAATATTAAGCCCTTTAAGTTATGCTTTGACCACTTTAATCACTGCAGATGATATTACAGCAGCTGGCGACAATATTGAAATGGAATTGCTTAAAACCGGAGAAGGTGCTTACAGTTTAAAATTTGTAATTACAGAAGTTGCAAAAATAACTGAAGGCACTGATGAAGTTGAGCAAAAAACCGTTACAACTTACTACTATGAAATTGCTGACAAAAAATTTACAAAATATGAAATTAATAGAGAAGTTTTTGAAAATAACACACGAGTAAGTTACGACAAATATTCTTGTAGTTTTAACTATTCAGAAACAAAACTTACTGCACCAACCAGTATTGAAGGTTATAAAGAAGGTTCATTTAGCATGCAAATGGGGGGTATGTAATAATTTTATAAAATAAAGTTTAATTATAAAATTAAAATGTTTTATAATACTTTATCTTAATTAAAATTATATTGCTTATATTTGTGTATATAAAATTATTAATTTTATTTAGTTAATCTTAATTTTAAATAAAGTTATAAATTAAAAAAGATTTATATTGTTGCGAAACAAAATAGGTCTTTTTTATTTTTGTTTATTTAATTTACAAAAAATTTTAGTTTTTAAAATTTTTACGACACTTTATTTTTATTATAAAAAATTCTATATAAAAAACTCAGTTTAAATTGATTGCCAAAATTAAAAGTGTGTGTTATACTACTATCAGTTAGTTATTGGGCTTATATGGAGGAGACAAATGTTACAACAAGCATCAGTCAATATTCTTTGTAAAACTAGTTCTAATCATTCTGCAGTGTTGGTAAACACGGTTAATGATTTTTCTTGTTTTTTTCAAAAAATATTACTAGTGCTTGTTTTTTATTTCCTTTGTGTTTCCCTTAACGTAATAACCGCTGGATAGCGTTTAGGAGGAAAGGTATGAAACTAAAATTATTTCGAGTTCAAAATTTTCGTTCTTTTTTGGACTCGGGCTGGATTAATTGTCAAGATATAACAGCAATTGCTGGTGTTAACGAAGCAGGAAAAAGTAATCTTTTAAAGGCTTTGTGGAAATTAAAACCAGCATTTCAATCTGATAATAAAATCTCTCATTCTGATTTACCACGCGACCGATTTAATGAAATTATGGATAGCGAACAAATGCCTGTGTTTGTTTCTGCAAGATTTAAACTTGAACCACGCGACCTTGGAATGTTAAAAAAATATTTTCCTATGATAAAACCATTTGATACCTGTATCGTATCAAGAACTTTATGTGGAAAATATATTGTGGAAGTTCCTGTTAATGTGCCAGATGAGCAAAAAATTAAATTACATAATTTTATTGTAAAAATAATGCCAGGCTTTATCTATTATAGCAACTATGGAAACCTTGATAGTAACATCTACTTACCACAAATGTTGGCAAAATTTAACAAATCAGGTGTTAATGCACTTTCAACCAGCAAGCGCAGAACAATTAAACTTTTACTTATGTATGTTGGTATAACGCCTGAAATGTTAAAGCAAGATATTCCACTTTTGTTTTCAGAAAACAAAACAAATATGTCAGCCAAAGATATGGCATTGCTTGTAAAACGCAAACAGGAATATCAAGATTTGTTTGATAAAGCAGGTAAAAAATTAAGTTATGAATTTTCACAGATATGGCATCAGGGTTCATATAAGTTTGAATTCACTTTTGAAGGCGATGTGTTAAGAATTTGGGTAACCGATGATAAGGGCAACCGTGCTCCACTTGAAGAACGCAGTGTTGGTATGCAATGGTTTTTATCATTCTTTTTGGTGTTCTCACTTGAAAGTAAATATTTTTATACAAACACAATATTATTGCTAGATGAAAGTGGAATGACTTTGCACAGTCTTGCTCAACAAGATTTGGTAAGATTTTTAGAAAGATTAGCAAAAGATAATCAACTTATCTACTCAACTCACTCAAGTTTTATGCTTCCAACAAAACATTTAAACAGAACAAAAGTTGTATTTAAAGATGATGTTGGACACAGTGTTGTAACAAACGAATTAAAACTTAACAGTGAAAGAAGCAATGAGGCGTCTTTATATCCTGTTCAAAGTGCTGTGGGTATCGAGATTTCAAAATCTATTTTAAATGGTTGTAAACCTGTTATAGTTCTTTCAGAAAGTAATCAAAATTATCTTGCAACAATTAAAAACTATTTAACAGGTAAAGGTAAATTCCGTGTTCCTAATGATGTTGTATTCGTGTCAACGGGTGAAAATGGTCTAGATGGTGTTGCTCAAATTTTATCAGAAGGAAAAGAATTACCAACAGTATTTTTATCTAATGATGAAGCAAGTAAAAAAATCAGAGATTATCTAGTTAATCACGCTTATAAAAATAATACAAACAGAGTTGTGTCAATAAGAAACTTTGGTTATTATGAAACAATAGAAGATATTATTCCTTACGAGATTATTGCAAAAGCAGCAGGAAAATATATTGCTAGTATTCTAGATGCTAAATTTGAAATTGATACACAAGAACATTTTGTTATTCAACTTACTTCATATGCAAATAAGAAAAACTATAATTTACCAGCAAACTATTTAGATGAAATTTCAGCTCGTGTTAAACGCTATTTTATTAAAAATTTTGACTCGATTAAAATATCAAGGCCACTTAGAAAAGTTTGGGAAAAACTTTTAACTACAATTGTAGAATAATTTGCTAAAACCCTGTATTTAACAGGGTTTTATGCTTTTTATTTTTGTAAAAGGTCTTGACTTTGAAATCCTGATTTGTTATAATAGCATTAGTTAAAAGTTAAGAGATAAACTTTTAAACCCAAAACTTTTAATATGCTTGTTTATAACAAAGTTTGAATAAATTTTTAAACTTTATATAAAATATTTAAAAGGGGTGTGCTATGACAAATAAAACACAAACCGTAATTTCTTTAAACAGCGCAACGAATGGAAATGACCAAATAGTATTGCTTGGTAAAGATGCTAATGTAAGCACTTTTAATGTTGAAGATTATGCTGCACTTGTAAACACATTATCAGGTGAAGAACTTGAAAAAGCAGAACACAATGGTAAAGTAATTTTATCTAAAATAGGTGAAGATGTTAAGTTCGAGCAAAGGCTTGACAATATTCGTGGTTATGCAAAAGATATCTATGAAAGCACTGAACTTGATGACAATCAAAAAGAAAAGGGGTTATATCTTTTATTGCGTGCTATGTTCTCAGTAAACAAAGGGTGTCAATTTGCTTCAAGCATTGCACTTTCGCACAAAAATCTTGTTAGAATTATAAAACACGATATGGATAACTATGATGTTTTACAAATTCGCAGTGCAAAAGATAATTCTAAGCATTTATTCTATGACATTCGTTGTTGGGGAACAATGATAAAATCTTGTAAAAAGCGTGGCAAAATTAAAGCGCCATTTTCAAGGGCTGTTGCTCAAAGAACTATATAAATATGTTTTTAAAGTAAGTTAAAGTTTTATTTATAGCAATTTATTTAGTAATTAAAATTTAGTTAAATTAAAAATAATTATAATAAGTTTAAATACTTACAATTTAAAATCAATAAAACTATAAAAAGATAATGTAATAGCATTATCTTTTTTTGTTTTAAAATATATAAAAAATAATTTATTTTAATATAATCTTAACAGATAATATTAAATAATTAGAATTTTAATTATAGGTATCTTATTTGGTAATAACTGGCTTTTTAAATGGGTATTGACCTTAGATACATTTTGTGATATAATAAAACTAACTTAATAAACATTATAATTAAGTTGGTGGAAATGAAAGAATATAAAGAACAAACTGAAGATGGTAAAGTTGTTGTTGCAAAAAGTATAAGTAACAACAAAGTGCTTTTTATTCCTATCAACAACGCTACGGAAATTACTTATTTAGATGCTAATAAGTTTGAAAAAAGTCCATATAAATTATTTTGTGGCGATTTAGTAATTCTAAAAGCAGGAAATGGGAAATTTAATTTTGAAAAGCTTGTTGCAAGTTCTGATGCTTATGATAGAATTGACATAATAATGCATTTTGCTAAGAATTTAGAACAGTTAGCGTTTGAAAACAAACATAAGTATTATTATGTAAAAGATATTGAAACTTGTATGTCAAATTTTGCATTTGCTTTAATGGAGATTTTAAAAGAATCAACTTGCATTAAAAAAGAAGATGAGGCTAATCTGTTGATGCAAGAAGTATTAATTAAAAATTGTATAAAAAAATCTGATAGCATTTTTAATAACTCTAATACAATAAATCAAAATAATAAAACAAGTTTTAAAGTTACACAAAATATTCAAAAATTATATTTTGGTATGAAAAATTATTCAGAAATTCTAGGGCAAAGCGATTTTGATATAAGTAAAACACAACAAACACATTTCGAGGTGAACAATGAACAACCAACTTTATGATATGGAAAACGAAGAATTAATGGCAAAAAGTTTTGTTAATTTAGGTCCAATAGCGCAAGATAATATAGTTGCGGCTTTTGCTGTAAATGATTTACTAAAAGACACAACAACCTTTATGGTTCTTGCAAAATATCAAGATTTACACGGCAATAATATTGCAGATGTAATTTCAATAACTGATTCTTTTTGGGTAGAAGGGTTGTTTATTGATAAAATAAAAAATAAAGATAAAACAGAAGGTGCTAATTTTGAAGTAGGTTCACTTTATCATATAGTTAAAGATGGAGACAATCTTCAAATTAGTCCAACACATTATAATAGAACAATAAAACAAAGATACTGTAATATTTTAGATTATTCAAATATATATTTTAATCTTGCTGAACAAATAAGAAATGATGAAGAATATCTGGAAGTAAACGCAGGCTTAGTTAACAGTTCGCAGGCACTTATAAATATTATAAGAGAGATGCAGTTTGTATCTGATAAACCTAAAAAAGAAATAAATGAAAGTGTTAAAAATATAAAAAAAGAATTAGAAAAAGGTAGATATGATGAGGCTGAAAAATTTGGTTTACTTTTTGCACTTCAAGATACCTTTCATTTAGTAAATGATGCTTTTAATAATAACAAAATAAAACGAACTAAAAAACAAGATGAAGTTATAACTAATAAAGCAGAAGTTGCACAAATGTAATGAATATTACAAATTATTAAAATAAAAATGAAAATACAATAACTTTTTAAAATGGAAATATAATTTAATTATTTTTAAAACTATTTATAAAAAGTATAAAAAATACATAAAAAGCGTGTAATTTTCACGCTTTTTTGTTTAGATTACGAAAAAACGTTGTTAAAAATATATTTTTATGATAAACTTGTTTTACAAAGTTAATTGGAGATATTTATGGAAAAAAGAAAAATTGTTGTAGGAGTTGCGTGGACATACGCGAACAGTGATATTCATTTAGGTCATGTAAGTGCTTATATAAGTGGTGATGTTCTAGCGCGTTATCATCGAGCAAAAGGTGATGATGTTGTTATGGTAAGTGGAACAGATTGCCATGGAACACCAACAACTGAACGAGCAATACGCGAAAACACAACCCCACAAGAAATAGTTGAAAGATATCATAAACAATATGTTGAAGTTTTTAATAAAATGGGGTTTAGTTATGATTGCTATACTTTAACGGCAAGTCCTTATCATCACCAAAAATCAAAAGAAATGTTTTTAAGACTTATAAACAACGGCTATATTTTTCCAAAAACAGAAAAAGCATCATTTTGTCCAAAATGTAATAAATTTGTTTACGACCGTGAGGTTGAAGTTATTTGTCCAAAATGTGGGGCAGTAAGTAAGGGCGACCAATGTGGTTCTTGTGATTATGTTTTTACTAACGAAGATTTGTTGCAGTGTAAATGTAGAATTTGTGGAAGCCAAACAGAAATTAGAGAAAATACCAACTTATATTTTGCATTACCTAAATTTCAAAAAGAATTAGAAGAACATTTTAATAAATGTAAAGATAATTGGAGAAAAAATTCGGTTAATGAAACTGCTAAATTTTTAAAAGAAGGTTTGGTTGACCGTGCCGTAACAAGAGATTTAAATTGGGGAATAGATGTCCCTATAGAAGGCTATGACGATAAAAAAATTTATGTTTGGGTAGAGGCAGTTTGGGGCTATGTTTCTGCAACTCAGAAATATTGTGAAGAAAAAGGTTTAAATTGGGAAGATTATTGGAAAGACCACAAAAATGGCACAAACAGAATTTATATGTGTCACGGAAAAGATAACATAGTTTTCCATACAATCATTTTTCCTGCTTTATTGCTTGCAATGAAAGATAACTATTATTTACCAGATTATTGCGTTGCTATTGAATTTTTAAATGCCAAAGGCGAAAAAATGAGCAAAAGCAAAGGCAATGGAACTAAAATGATTGATATGCTTAAAACATATGACCCAGATAGTTTAAGATATTTATGTATTGCAAATGGTCCAGAGAAAAAAGATACAGAATTTAGTTCGGAAATTTATTTGGCTTTGCATAATGGCGAAATTGTTAATAAGTTTGGAAATTTTGTTAATAGAACACTTAATTATAAAGGTTTAGATGGCTTTATTCCTGCTGGTAAAATAGATGAAGAAATGAAAAAACTTGTTGAACAAACTTATCAGCAAACAAGTGAACTTATAGAAAAAATTTGTTTTAAAGATGCACTTGCAAAGGTTATGGAATTAGTTGAATGTGCAAATAAATATTATGACACAAAACAACCTTGGGTTTTATATAAGCAAGAAGATAAAACAGAGTTTAATAATGTTATGGCTACCTGTGCTTTTATTATTGCAAACTTGTCTAATTTATTCAGTCCTTTTATGCCATTTAGTGCAGAAAAAATTAGAAAATATTTAAAAATTGATACACCTGTTGTTTGGGAAACTATTGATTTTAAAGGTGGACAAAACTTTGGTAAGTTTGAACCTTTATTTACTAGAATTTCAGAAACAGATATTGAGTAATACTAAAAAAGCATAATGAAAACAATAATTTTTTAATTTGTTTAATTATGCTTTTTATTAAATAAAAGGAATAATATGATAAAAACGGTTTTGTTTGATTTAGAAGGCACTTTGATAAATTCTGATAAAACGCAAGTGCCTGTATTAAAAGAACTTTTTAAATTTTTTAAAATAAATAATACTGATGTTGATTATATCAAACTTATAGGACCACCACTTATTTGCACTTTTGAAAAATATTTTGGTAAAGAAAATTCTGAACTAGCAGTTAAAAAGTATTTGGAAATTTTTAATAATAAAAAAATAACTGAAATTTCTAAAGTAAAAGATATTGAATCGTGTTTAAATTGGTTAAAACAAAATAATATAAAAATATATACTGTAAGTTTACAAATGCAAGAAGTTTGTGAACAAGAATTAAAAATTTTAAATTTATATAAATACTTTGACAAAGTTTTTGCCGACAACAAAAATTCGCCATATTATTCAAAAGCAGATATAATAAAGGATATAACAAAACAAATAGAATTACAATCAGCAGTAATGGTGGGTGATACAGTTTACGATTATAATGCAGCCACCGATTGTGGACTGAAATTCATAGGTGTTAAATGGGGTTATGGCTTGGAAGAGTTAAAAAAACAAAATATAGTTTTAGCAGAAAATATTAGTGATTTAACGCAAAAAATACAAAATTTATAGGTAATTTTATGAAAATTTTATTAATTTCCGATTCTCACGGCCATTATTCCGACATTCAACGCGCTGTTGATTTGGAAAATCCAGAACATATTTTTTATATGGGAGATGGCGTTGAGGATTTAGAAAAAATCAAATTCAATGGCAAAATAGATGCAGTTCTTGGGAATAATGATTATAATTTAGATTATCCACTTGTTAAAATAATTAATCTTTATAATTATAAAATTATGCTTACACATGGGCACAAGTTTTTTGTTCCAACAGGCATTAAAATTATGGCTGAATACGCAAAAGAGCAAGGGGCGAACCTTGTTTTCTTTGGACATACACATCACAGATTTGATGAAATTGTAAACGGAATAAGATGTGTTAATCCTGGTTGCATTTGTGGACAGTTTGACGAATATTTAAGCTATGCTGTTTTAAATTTAAATAATAATACAGTAGAAATAGAATTTAAAGAATTATAAAATATACTATTTAAAGTATTTAGATATATATTTTAACTCTATCTAATAGAACATAAATTATAAAATCATTTCTTAACTCCTATTTATAGACTCTTTTTATTTTTAAAGTATAATATTTATAGAATTAGTTCAGGCTAAAAAGGTAAATTTTAGTAGAAATGCTACTTGGAACTTATTCTTTTTTATTTAAATTTACAATTTTCTCTATTAATTTTTTGTAATAAATATATTAATTTAAAATATTTATCAACATATCAAATTTTACTAATATTAAAATCATAAATCACAGTATAAAAACTATTTTTATATAAAATTATAAAGTTTATAATTTATAATAATTGTTTGACATAAATCTAAATTATATGCTACCATAAACTAAACAGATATAAGTAGAGTTAAATGGCTATGGGTATAATAAGAAAAATTTTTAGTCCCAAAAATCAATATATGCTTTTAGATGTTCAAGAACAAGAAAAGAAAGATAAAAGTGTAAGGCTAGGCGTGCAAGGAATTATTCTATCTGTTGTTGGTATGGTGCTTGTTGTTGCACTTGTTTATCTTGGAACTTTGTGTGCAGCAAATATGATGGGCACACAACTTGGCGATGAGGCTGTAAGTTTTCCTGTGCTGTCACTGTTAGGTGCAATAGTTTTCTATTTCTTAGCATTTCTTTGCGTTTTTTCTGTGTTAGATGGAATTTCATTTGCAGTATTCCAAAGAAAGTTGAATAAAAGAGGAATTGGTATTGCAAATTTAATTATCAGTTTAGTTTGCTTGGTTATAACAGTTGGTGCAGTTATTGCAATTCTTGTTGTTATGTTATAAATAAAAGGCTTGAATATCAAGCCTTTTATTTTTTATATAATTATATATATTATATATATTTAATTTATAATATTCATTTTATAATATTTATAAATTATGAAATAAATTGTAAATATTTATTTTAAATATAAAAATAATAAAATTTATTAATATATTAGAATAATATGTTTAATTTAAAATTTAATTTAACTATATTTATTAATGCTATAAGTTTTTTAATTTTATAATTTCAATATTTTTTATTATACCCTAAATTAAAAGTTTTTAATATAAAATTTTAGTTAATAATTTATTTATAAACTAATTTTTAAAAAAGAAATTTTTTATTTTTTAGTTGACAAAATAAAAAAAGTAGAATATACTGTTTATAGTTGAATAATCATTCAACTATAAAGGAGAAATATGGGAAAAAGCGAATTAGTGTGTGATTGTGATATTATTCACAAAGATAAAGTTTTATATGTAAAATCAAAAATGCTAGATGATGATGTTTTAATAAGTATGGCTGATTTTTATAAAGCCTTATCTGATAGCACAAGAATAAAAATAATCAATGTAATCAACGAGTCTGAACTGTGCGTGTGTGATATTGCATCAATATTGAATATGACTAAATCGGCAGTATCGCATCAACTTAAAAATTTAAGAGAAATGAATTTAATAAAATCTAGAAAACAGGGCAAAGAAGTTTATTATAGTTTAGCAGATGAGCATGTTAAAGAAGTTTTTGATATAAGTAAAATTCATGTTTTGGAGAAAATAGATGAAATATAAAATTGGAATTGAAGGGCTAGATTGTCCTAATTGTGCAAAGGCTCTTGAAAATGAATTTAATAAAATAGATAACATAAATAATGCTAATATAGATTTTATTAATCAAAAATTAAGTTTTGAAACAGATAACTTTGATTTGTCAATTCAGAAAATGAAAAACACAATAAGTCAAGTTGAACCAAGTGCAAAGTTAATTATAGAAAAAGAAAAGAAAAAAACTGAATTAACTTGGGTATATGATGTTGTTCTATTATTTCTAGGAATTGCTGTTGGTTTATGTGCTCTTTTAATCTCAATGCCTACTTGGGCGTTTTGGTTATTGTTTGTAATTAGTGCTGTTTTATTGGGCTATAAAACATATTTAAAAGCAGTTTTGTTGTTATTTAAAGGTAAGATTAATGAAAATCTGCTTATAACATTGGCAGTAATTGGTGCGGCAGCCTTAGGTGAATATATGGAAGCACTTATGGTTGTTGCTTTATATACAATAGGGAAAATCTTAGAAAACTTGGCTGTAAATAAATCACGAAAATCTATTGAAAAACTTACAAAACTTCAACCCGAATATGCTGTTATAATTGAAAATGGAAATGAAAAAAGAGTAAACCCTAATGAAGTTAAATTAGGCAATAAAATTATTGTTAAAGCAGGCGAGCGTGTTCCACTTGATGGTGTTATTTCCGAAGGTTCTGCGTCAATTGATGTTCAAAGTTTAACAGGCGAAAGTTTACCTGTTAATTTAAAAACAAATGATGAAATACTTTCAGGTTCTATAATTTTAGATGGTGTTTTATATATTACTGTTACAAAAGAATATCAAAACAGCACTATAAATAAAATAATGAATTTAATAGAAAATGCTGCTGAAAAGAAATCTAAAACTGAAACTTTAATTTCTAAAATTGCAAAATGGTATACTTTAGGTGTAATTATTTTATCAATACTTGTGTGGGGAATTGTTTGGGCTGTAACAAGCGATTTAAATACTGCTATATATCGTGGATTAATATTCTTGGTTGTATCTTGCCCTTGTGCTTTTGCAATTTCAGTCCCACTTTCATATTTTTCAGGTTTAGGAAATGCTTCACGAAAGGGAATATTAATAAAAGGGTCAAACTATTTAGACGCATGTGCTAAATTAAATGTAGTTGCTTTTGATAAAACAGGAACTTTAACTACAGGACAATTTAAAGTAGATAAAGTTAAAAGTTTAGATAAAAATAAATCAGAAGAAGACATAGTTTATATAGCAAGCCTTGGTGAACAAAACTCACTTCACCCACTTGCAAAATCAATAGTTAATTTTAACAATAAAAAACTAGAAAAAGTTTCTAATGTAAAAGAAGTTGCAGGTGAAGGTGTATATTTTGATTATAAAAACAATAAATACTTTGTTGGAAGAAAAAATAACACTAAACAAAGCACATTAGTTGAAGTTTTTGAAAATAATATAAAAATTGGTGAAATTCATTTAAGTGATACTATAAAAGAAACATCTAAATATGCTTGTTCTGAACTTAAACAAATGAATGTAAAAACAGTGCTTTTATCTGGTGATAATAAAGAAATTGTGGAAAGCGTTGGTTCAACTTTAAATATAGATGAGATTAAATATCAACTTTTACCACAAGATAAATATAAGTATCTTGAAGAGTTGAAAAAGAACAAAAATAATTGCATTGGGTATGTAGGCGATGGTATAAACGATGCACCATCTTTGATGCTTGCTGATGTTGGTATAAGTATGGGTATAAATGGAAGCCCTGCAAGTATAGAAGCATCAGATATAGTGCTTGTTGATGATAATCCTAAAAAGGTTTCAACAGCAATTAAATTATCAAAATATACTCGTAAAATAGTATGGCAAAATATAATTCTATCAGCAGGAATAAAGTTAATTTTCTTAATCTTGGGTGCGTTAGGTGTAACAGGAATGTTAAGTGCAGTTTTTGCTGATGTTGGCGTAACCTTACTTGCAATTCTTAACAGTATGCGCGCTTTAATATATACACCCAAAACTGACTAATTAAAGCATTAAAATTAAATATTATAATATTTTAAAACAATATAATTTCATTATTAAGTGAACCCTAGGAAGATACTTGATTTTTAAAGGTTCACTTTTTAATTTATAAAATAGGTTGCAACATAAGAATCAACTTTTATTGACTTAAAAAGTGTTAAATTTTAATATTAATGAAAATATAAAAAATAAAATTTTATATTTATATTTTATTTAAGTTAATTATAAGTAGTTTTTAAAATTTAAGTATTTTATCTAAATTTTTTATAAAGGATTAACAATAAGCTAAATTATTTAATAGATTATATTCTAATATTTATTTTTGAAACAAGTTGTTATAAAAAACACTATGCAAAGTGGTGAATTTTAATAAAAAACCAACATTACATAGTGTTTAAAAATTTGGAGCAGGTGAAGGGAATCGAACCCTCATATTCAGCTTGGGAAGCTGATGTTCTACCACTGAACTACACCTGCAAATAAATTGTGATTTTATTATATGAAATTAAATTAAAGATGTCAAGTGTTAAGAATAAAACTTTTATTAAAATACTTTTAAAACAATTAAAAAAATGTTAAAATGGGTTTGATTATGAAAGTGGAATTAATATGTTTGTTTATATAAAATTGTCATTTTTAAATATTTTGTTTAAATTGTGCAAAAAATCAATCAAATTTACTAATATAATATTTCTTTTAATGTCATTTTCATAAAATAACTATAAAGGTGATAATATGAGAAGTTTTGAATTTGTTGAAAATAAATATAAAAAGAACAACGAAAGTGCTTTTATGCCAAAGCGTGCCACCAAAAATTCAGCAGGCTACGATTTTTATTCTCCAACTGAAGTGAGAATTTTGCCACACACAATGCAAATGATTTGGAGTGATGTTAAAGCAAAAATTAATGAAAACGAAGTGCTAATAACTTGTGTAACAAGTGGAATGGGTAAAAAGGGTCTTATAATGGCAAATGGCATAGGCGTTATAGACAGTGATTATTATGGAAATGAGAATAACGATGGCAACATTGGTTTTATGCTTTTAAATTTAAGCGAAAATGAAATTATAATAAAACAAGGCGACAAAATAGGGCAAGGCATAATTACAAATTTCTTTGCAGTTGACAATGAAAAAGAAATAACAGAAGTTCGCAAAGGTGGCTTTGGCAGTACGGTTAAAACATGTTAATAATATTTTAGTTTTATCATTAAATTATATTTATTGTTGTTTAGTTAATTAAAAAACTATACTAAGGCTTATAGCCTTTGAAATTAGCAAAAAAAGATAGTGAGAATATAATTACATCACTATTTTTTTGTATTGGTTTAAAAAATACTTGACTAAATTATATATTTATTTTTGAATATAAAACCCTGTAATAAAGTTATTATAAGATTTATTTTTGTATAAATTTTTAAAAATTATTATATTTATTTTAATTATTAATTTTATTAATTTATAAGTTTTTAAATAACAAAAAAGCCATATCTATGGCTTTTTATTTTTTATCAATATTTTGTTTTTTAGTTTTATCATTACTTGTTTTATTTTTAGGGTCTTTTAATGTTTCTGCAAGTGAAGTTAGTAAGCCTGTTATGTTTTGTATTTCACTTGGAACTATAATTTTAGTTGCTTCACCATCGGCCAAAGTTTTAAGCGCTTCGTATCCTTGCAATGTTAAATATGCTGCATCTGGTTTACTTTCAACAATTTTTCTAATTGCTTCTGCTTCACCTTCGGCTTCTGTAATTAATGCAATTTTTCTTGCTTCAGCGCGTAAAATTTCTGCTTGCTTTTCGCCCTCTGCAACTAAAATATTGCTTTTCTTTTCACCTTCAGCACGCAATATTGCCTCTCTTCGTTCTCTTTCAGCACGCATCTGTTTTTCCATTGCTTCCTGAATATCTTTTGGTGGTAAAATGTTTTTAAGTTCTACACGATTAATTTTAATTCCCCAAGCATCAGTTGCTTCATCAAGAATTACACGCATTTTCGAGTTAACTGTATCACGAGATGTTAAAGTTTCATCTAATTCCAATTCACCAACAATATTACGCAAAGTTGTTGCTGTAAGATTTTCAATAGCGCTCATAGGTCTTTCAACACCATATCTGTAAAGTTTAGGGTCAGTTATTTGAAAATAAACAACTGTGTCAATTTGCATCGTAACATTATCTTTTGTAATTACAGGTTGAGGTTTAAAATCTGCCACAATTTCTTTAAGATTAATAGGTGGGCTAGTTCTGTCTATAAAAGGCACAATCATTCTAAAACCTGTTTCCATCGTTCTGTGATATTTTCCAAGCCTTTCAACTATCACAGCAGTAGATTGTGCAACAATTCTTATTGATGCAACTGCTATAATAAGCACAAGCACGCCAATAACACCAAAAACTATTGCAAAAATTGCTCCTGTTGACATTTTTCTTCTCCTTTATTGTTTTATTTATTATTTCTTTTTATTATCTTTTAATTCGTTTTGTTGTTTATCATTTGATTTAGGTTGTTTTTCAACTTCTTTTACTATTGCCTTATTTCCAGAAATATTAACAATTTCAACCATAGTGTTTTCTTTTAAAACAACATCATCTTTTTCTGTTTTGGCTGTCCAAACAATATCATTTATTTTTATTGTTCCTGCTTTTTCGTTTTCTATTGGTGTTAAAAGTTTATAAACTTTGCCAACCAGTGCATCTACATTAGTTTTTAACTTATCTTTTCCAAGTAGATATTTTAGTGCAATTTTTCTGAATGCTAAAAGCAAAACAAGTGAAACCACAACAAACACTATAATCTGAGCCCAGTATGGAATAAACAATGAAGTTATAAGTGCAACTAAAGCACCTGCAGAAAACCAAACAGCAATCATTTCAACTGATATAAATTCAATAATCATAGTGGCAACCACAACAGCAAGCCATATCCAAATCCAATAATCCATTTTACCTCCCTTTAATAATTAGTTAATTTAATATATCATTATATATACTTTATGTCAAGAATATATAACCACGCGTGTTAAAAATATTATAGCAAACTTGATTTTTATTTAAGTTTTAGTTATAATTAATAAAGTTTATTTTTAAGGAGAATTTTATGTTTTTGCAAGATTTATCACTGTCAGAATTAGAGCAAGAACTGCTAAATCTAAATCAACCTAAATACCGTGCAAAGCAAATATATCATAATTTATACTTAGGTCAAAATTTAGAAGAAATGACAAATATTCCAAATGCTTTAAAAGAACAGTTAAAACAAAAATTTGAAGATACCCCTATTAAAATTCATACAATTTTGGAAAGTAAAGATGGAACAAAAAAATTGGTATATGAACTTTACGATGGAAATTTGGTTGAAGGTGTTTTAATGCAATATAAGTATGGAAACACATTGTGTGTTTCTTGTCAGGTTGGTTGCAGAATGGGGTGTAAGTTTTGTGCTTCAACTTTAAATGGATTAGTTAGAAATTTAAGTCCAGCAGAAATCTTGGGACAAGTGCTTGTGGTTAATAAACATTTTGGTGGAACTATTAAAAACAGATATGTAACCAATATTGTTTTAATGGGAAGTGGCGAGCCTT
Organism: uncultured Clostridia bacterium; assembly: GCA_944383275.1. GTDB lineage: Bacteria > Bacillota > Clostridia > Christensenellales > UBA1242 > UBA7584. Next base: position 16,374 of record CALWOV010000006.1, on the reverse strand, counting down.
TGGATAATTTTGAAAATGTTGTAAAGTTTATAGATTTAGTAAGCAATAAAGATGGAATAAATATATCAATAAGAAACATCTCTTTATCAACTTGTGGTATTGTTGAAAAAATTGATGAACTTATTAAATACGATTTACCTGTGGTTCTTACAATTTCTCTTCACGCTCCTAATGATAAAATCAGAAAAACAATAATGCCAATAGCAAACAGATATTCTATTCAACAAGTGGTAGGCGCAGCAAAAAGATATGTTAAAAAAACAGGTAGGCGAGTTGTTTTTGAATATGCTCTTATAAAAGGTGTAAACGATACAAAACAATGTGCAACTCAACTTGCAGAACTTTTGCGTGGTTTTCAGTGCCATGTAAATTTAATTCCACTTAACGAAGTTAGTGAAAGAAATTTAAAAACTGTTACACATAATGATGCTATTATATTTTGTAAATGGTTGCTTAATGAAAACATTTCAGCAACGGTAAGGCGAACAATGGGAGAAGATATTGAAGGCGCATGTGGTCAGTTAAGAAATAAAATTTTAAAGGAAAAAGAAAATGACAGATAAAGAACCTTTGTTTGATGCAACAAAACTTGAAGAAGATAAAAACAATGTTAAAAATGAAAACCAAAATTCTAATGCTAATAAACCAATTTTAAAAAGTAAAGAAGTAGAAAAAGTTGATAATAAAATAGAAGATGAAAATTTAAAAATTCAAAAAAGTGAAGAAAAAACATTAAAAAATCACAAAAATTCAGAAAAAAATAAAGAAAGTTTTGCAAAAACAGAAAATTATGAAAATAAAACATCATTAAAACAACAACTTTTAAGTAAATTAAACATATTTGGAATTTTTGTTTTAGTAATAACAGCACTTGTGTTAATGTTCTTTCGCTACTATATCATTTCAATAGTTTGTGTTATTCTTGCTTATATATGGTTTAGAGTTTTTGCTTACTTTATAAATAAAAATAAAATTGATGATGATAAAGGAAAAAAATAATGGAAATTTTAGCGCCTGCTGGCGACCAGCAAAGTTTTATGGCAGCCATTAATAATGGTGCCGATGCAATATATTTAGGTTTAGGTGATTTTAACGCAAGAAGTAAAAGCACCTTTTTTACAACTGATAATATACGAGAATATATTAAATTAGCACATCTATTTGGTGTTAAAGTTTATCTAACCGTAAACACATTACTTAGAAATCAAGAAATAGAAAAATTTATGTTATTTATAACTAAATGCGTTGAAGCAAAATTTGATGCATATATTGTTCAAGATTTTGGAGTTGCTAAAATTTTAAAAGAAAAGTTTGATGTTGAAATTCACGCAAGCACTCAAATGGGAATACATAATTTAGATGGAGCAAAAATTGCAAAGCAAATGGGCTTTAAGCGTGTTGTTCTTTCGCGTGAAACAAAACTTGAAGATATTAAACTTATAAAGGAACAAACAGGTTTAGAAATTGAATATTTTGTGCAAGGTGCGTTATGTGTTGCATTCAGTGGTAATTGCTATTTTAGTGCTTTAGAACATGCAAAAAGTGGAAATAGGGGGCAATGTTTGCAACTTTGTCGTTTGCCTTATGTTGCTAAAATTGATGACAAACAAATTGCAAGTGGCTATTTGCTTTCGGCGCGTGATTTATGTTTAATTGAGAATTTAAAACTGCTAAAACAATCAGGCGTAGATAGTTTAAAAATTGAAGGAAGATTAAGACGAGCAGGGTATGTTGCTCAAAGCGTTTTTCAATATAGAAATGCAGTAGATAATTTAAATAAAACAATGAATTATAGTGATAGCGTTTTAAGTTTGAAAAAGGCATTTAGCAGGGGAGATTTTAATAAAAGTGCTTACTTAAATGCTGGCGTTCCTGATGATATCATTTATACAAAGGTTCAAAATCACTTGGGTGTGGAAATCGGTTGCGTGGAAAAAGTAGAAAACTTTAAAAAAATAAATTCAGGTATGCTTTACAAAATTACTATATCAAGTTCTCATAAAATAAAAACAGGCGATGGATTAAAGTTCTTAGATGCAGATGATAATGAAGTTGCAAGTGTTGGTGTTGGTAATGTTGAATTTGCCACGAATAATAAATATCAAATATATAGCACAGCAAAAATTGCTAAAAATAATAAAGTGTTTTTAACACTTGATAGTGAAGCAGAAAACAATTTACTAAATAAACAACGAAAACTTTTAATAAATATCAAAATAGATGCAAAAGTAAATCAACCATTAAGTGTAGAGTTTGAATATAATAAAATTTCAGTTAAGGTTCAATCAACAAGTATTTGTCAACAAGCGCAAAACGCACCACTTACCACGCAAGATTTTATATCACAGTTTTCAAAGTTAAACGATACAAATTTTTCTATTTCAAAAATAGATGTTAATACTGAAAATGTGTTTTTACCAAAATCAGTATTAAACGAAACTCGAAGACTTGCTGTTCAAAAATTATCAGAAGAAATAATAAAAAATAACGAAAAACATATAAAAACCACCAAAAATTCAATAAATTTTGCTAAAAATTTAGCAATCAAACCTAATACTGATATAATTATAGTAGATGAAAATTTCAATTTTAACAATAAAAAATTAGATTTAAAAAACAAAATAATAGTTTTAAATCCACAAAATTATAATATAAATGTTGTTGAAAATTTTGTTAATAACTTTAAAAATAAGAGTAATAAAATTGGTTTATATCTTCCGGTAATAGCAAATTATAATGATATAAAAATTTTAGATGAAATAGTAGAGAAATTTAAAAATTTAGTTTTAATAGCAAATAATATTTATGCATTAAAGTATTGCAAATCTCATTTTGTAATTGCAGGTCTTGGGCTTAATGTATTTAATTATATTGCTTGCAATTATTTAAAAGAACTTGGCATAAAACAAGTTATAGGTTCAAAAGAAATTGCCTATTCAAAAGGTCAAGATAAATTCGAACTTCAAAATTATGTTGAGTATATGCCCGTTTTAGGAAGAACTACCTTAATGTTTTTTTGCCATTGTCCAATTAAAACAGTCTTTAAAAATACTTGTAATAATTGTAAATTTCAAAATTTAAGTTATTATAATTTGCAAGGTAATGAATATAAAATTAAAAGATATAAAATAAGTCAATGCTATTTTGCTTTATTAAGCGATAAAATTTATAGAAATGAAAATACAAATAGTAGTAACGGTTATTTTGAATTGAATTATTTAACAAAACAAGAATTAGAAAATATAATTAAAAATAACATAGTTTAAGTAAATTTATGAAAGTTTTAAAATTGCTTTTTGTTTTTAAACTTCATTTTATGGAAATAATAGTAAAGTTATATAAAATATGAAAAATTTTGTTTATTTGTTGGACTTTTTTATAAATAAAAACTATAATTAAAATATATACAAATGGGGGGAGGTTTTTATGGATATTCCAATTTTTTGGGCAATTTTTGCAATCGCAATTATTTTTGCTGGTTTCTTTACTGCAATTCATACAAACAAAATGCCAATAACAGGTTTTATGCTTAAAGGTGTTGCTACTGTTGCTGTTATCGCATTGGCTTTGGTTGGTGGATTTACAGGAATGCTTACTCGTGCCGAAGGTATTATTATTGTTATTGGTCTTGTGTTCTGTATGCTTGGTGATATTGCTTTGGCATTACACGAATTTGGTCTTTCAGACCCAGAAAGAAAAGAAAACATAATTCAATCTGGTATGAGTGCGTTTGGTTGTGCACAAATTGCATTCAGTGTTGCAATGTTTATGCTTATAGGTCACAGTGCATTAGGAATTTTAATGCCTATGGTATTTGGTATCGTTGTTGCACTTTGCGTTTGGTTACTTGCAAAACCACTTAAACTTGAATATGGAAAATGTAAAGGTCCTGCTATTGCATATGCATTCTTCTTGGCTATGTCAGTAGGTGCAAGTTTTGCTCTTTGTATTGTTTCAGGTTGGGCTGTTTATGCAATTTTGCTTTTTGCTGGTTTCCTTTCATTCTTCGCATCAGACCTTGTTCTTTCAAATGTTTACTTCAGACAACCAGAAAACCGTAAACTTTACTATGTAGTTTATGCACTTTACTATGCTGCAATTATCTTAATCGCAAGTTCACTTTACTTTTTTTAATAAAATAGCATAACTTTTGAAAAGGAGTTTGTATGCCAGAAAAAGATAAACCAAACAAAATAACTATGTTTGCTTATGGAACAAACATTTCGCAAGAACAAATGTTAAGTCATTGTCCTAATGCTGTGCTTTTAGGGTATGGAACACTTTTAAATTATGAACTTAAATTTCAAGGTTTCAGAAAACACGCAATAGCAAATTTAGTTAAAAAACGGGGCGCAGAACTCCCTATTGCTGTTTATGAATTAGAGCCAGAAGGTAGATTTACAATAGATAACTATGAAAAATTTCCATATAATTATGCAAAGAAAAAAGTTGTTGCAATTTTAAATGGGCAAAAAATTAAAGGTTATATCTATGTGCTAAAGAAAAAGTTGGAAGGGGGCATTCCAAGCGATGCTTACCTTAATGCTTTAAGAGCAGCCTATTGGGAAGCAGATATGGACCCTGTTTATATAGACAACGCATTAAAAGAAGTAGAAGAAAAGAAAAATGACTTATAAACCAATTTTTCCAGATTATGAAAACTGTTGTGTAAATGTTTTAAGTTCAATAGCAAAAAAATATGGCGTTGATTTAGGTCATAAAACTAATGAACTCGTTGATGCACAACTTAAAAATAATCCTAAAAATATAGTTATAATTCTTTTAGACGGAATGGGTAAGAATATTTTACAACGAAACTTGCCCAGTTCGTCTTTTTTGCGTTCTAATGTGGCTTCAGATATATCTTCAGTTTTTCCAAGCGTTACAACGGCAGGAACAATGAGTTTTAAAACAGGGCTTTATCCTATCGAGCACGGCTGGCTATGTTTCTTTTTATATTTCAAAGAAATTGGCGAAGCAATAAACTTATATCTTAATACAAATGCATATTCCAAAAAACCAGTTGTTCAACAGCATGTTGCACAAACAATTATGCCGTATAATAATATTTTATCTAGAATAGAAGAAAAGCAAAATGGAGAAGTCAGAGCATATTCAATCTGCACTTCAGAATCTCGTGATATGTATGGGATTTCGCAACTTATATATGAAAATTTTTCTGAAATGTGCCAACTTATTAAAACTTTATGTTCTACAGATGAAAAAAAGGTGATTTATGCATATCACCCTAATCCTGATACTTTTATGCACAAGTTCGGGCCATATAGTAAACAAGCAGTTGATGAGCTTTTAGATATAGATGCAGAGATAAGTGTGCTTGTTAATAATTGTAAAGATACCCTTTTTATAATTTCAGCCGACCACGGTCAAACAGAAGTAAATGATGTTATAGATATTGCAGAATATCCCGACATAGTAAACACATTATTAATGCCACCAACAGGTGGGACAAGGTCTATGAATTTCTTTGTAAAACCAGAAAAGCATAAAGAATTTGAAAAACTTATAAAAAAATATTTTAAAAATAAATTTTTATTATACTCGAAAAAACAAGTTTTAGAAATGAATCTATTTGGTTTTGGTAAACCACATAATAAGATAGATGATTTTATTGGTGATTATTGGCTAATAAGCATTGATAATACAAATTTGGTTTATACAACTTTATATAAACTTGCAACAACTCAACCTTTTGGTGGACACGGTGGTCTTACAGAAGAAGAAATGATTCTTCCACTTATAATGTATAAAACAGAAAAATAAAAAGCATTTGCTTTTTATTTTTTTATAAGATAAAATTTTTATTGACTTTATGCTTGTTTTGTATTAAACTTTATTTAAACTTTATATTTTTGAAAAATTATATTTTAGTGAAATAAAGTTTGCATATAAAATGAACAAATGATTAATGTTTAATATTTTGTAAACTTTACACTTTATAAAGTTTTAAAAACTATAATAAATATAAAAGCATATTAAGGAGCGAAAAATGGAAAAAGAAAAAACGTTTACAAAAGAAATTGCCGATATAAAAACTGATTTTGCACAATGGTATACCGATGTTGTGCTTAAAACAGAAATGGCAGACTATGGTCCTGTTAAAGGAACAATGGTAATTCGCCCCTATGGATATGCAGTTTGGGAAAATATACAAAAAGCATTAGATACAAAATTTAAAGAAACAGGTCATGTTAATGCTTATTTCCCTTTATTAATACCAATGAAATTTTTTGAAAAAGAAGCCGAACATGTAGAAGGTTTTGCCCCAGAACTTGTAACAGTAACTCAGGTAGGGGAAGAAGTGCTTGGAGAAAAATTGGTTATAAGACCAACTTCAGAAACAATTTTTGGAAATATGTATTCTAAATGGATACAAAGTTGGAGAGATTTACCTGTTTTAATAAATCAATGGGCTAATGTTATGCGTTGGGAAAAGACAACCAGACCTTTTTTAAGAACTTCTGAATTTTTATGGCAAGAAGGTCATACAGCACACGCAACAGAACAGGAAGCAGAAGAAGAAACTTTAAAAATGCTTAATGTTTATAAAGATTTTGCGCGTGATTATTTGGCGATACCTATGTTTGCAGGCGTTAAAAGTGAAAGAGAAAAATTTGCAGGTGCTGTTAGAACATACGGTATAGAAGCAATGATGCAAGATGGAAAAAGTTTGCAGGCAGGAACTTCACACTATTTAGGGCAAAACTTTTCAAAAGCATTTGACATTAAATTTTTAGATAAAGACGGCACCCATAAATATGTTTATACAACAAGTTGGGGAACTACCACAAGATTAATAGGTGCTTTAATTATGGTTCACGGTGATAATCGTGGGTTAAGAATTCCACCTTTTATTGCTCCTATTCAAGTTATAATCGTTCCAATTGCAATGCAAAAAGAAGGCGTTTTAGATAATGCTTACGCAATAAAAGAAAGGCTTGAAAAAATTGGTATCAAAGTTAAAGTTGATAGTTCAGAACAAAGCCCAGGTTGGAAGTTTAATGAGTGGGAAATGAAAGGTGTTCCTGTAAGATTAGAGATTGGCCCAAGAGATATTGAAAACAATGTTGTTCAAGTGTTTAGAAGAGATAATTTTGAAAAAGAAACTGTAAGTAACAAAGAATTGGAAAAATATATTCCAGAACTTTTGCAATCTATACACAACAATATGTATAAACAAGCAGATGATTTTAGAAAACAACACATTAAAGAAGTAAAGAATATTGAAGAATTAAAAGAAGCAGTTGACACTGGAAATTTTGCTAAAGGTCATTTCTGTGGTTGCGTTGAGTGTGAAGAGCATATAAAAGAACTAACAACAGCAACAACACGAGTTTCACCTTTTGATGAAAAAGAAAGTGAAGGTGTTTGTGTTGGTTGTGGCAAAAAAGCAAATAAAGTTATGTTGTTTGGTAAACAATATTAATCGAATTTTGCAGTTAAGACTATAATTTTAATCACTAACTGTTATTTTAAAATATGTATAATGATATTTTTTAAATAAAAAACAGCCCTAAGGGCGTAAACTTTTGAAACTAGCAAAAAATAAGAAAAGGAACTTTACAAAAATAGCAAAGTTCCTTTTTTTATTAGTTTCAAAAATTATGAACTAATAGCTGTTTTTTTATTTAGATTTTGTTCTTGTTATTTTACCATCAACAGTTTTCTTTTGTGTTTTAGAAGTTAAAGTTTTTTCTTTTGTTGTGCTGGTTTTTTTAACAGTAGAATTGCTTTTATTAGTCGTTCCATTTTTTAATTTTGATGTATCAGTTTTACTTTTTGCTGTTGATTTATTTTTATTATCGTTTTTTGGTGTTGCTTTAATTTCAGTGTTGCCGATATCTTCTTTTTTAGTTTTAGTTTGTGCGATTTTTGAAGTGTTTTTTGCTTTTGTGTTTTTTGATGAAGTTGACTCTTTTTTAACTGTTTTAGAAGTTGTTTGTGTTTTTGCTTTTTTAACTTTTGGTTGTTCAACTTCTTTTAAATATTCGGCATCACTATTTATTTTAATTTCTTCTTTTGGTTCAATAGTTTTAGCAAATAAATCAATATTTTCATTTTGCATAACAAGTGTGCTTATTACTTTTAAATTTTTGTCTTTATACCATTGATATTTTTTAAGGTTTTCAGGCACTTTAATTTTTTTGCCTTTAAATCCTGTTGCTATATAAATTGGCTTTTCATCTAGAATAAATGTTGCTGATTTTCTTAGATAAATCAAAGTGCAACTAACTATTAAGATTATCACAATTCCACCAATTCCAAGTAAAAGCCAAGGCCACCAAACATTTGGTTCAGTTGTGATAATTGCAAAATCTCCAAGTTGAGTTGTATTAAATACCAAACAGTTGTCTTCTATAGTAGATGAAATATATTCAAGATGGTTATTGTTAAGTCTTGCAATTTTTATATTTGAAAAACTAGATATTTCATTAAGATTAATTTTTACTATTAAATTTGTGCCTAAACTTTCACTCTGTATTTCACTTCGTTGATTAAATGCTAATTTAATAACTTTATCAATAGTTCCATTTTCTAAAATATGAGAAACATCAATATTTTCAACATCTATTTCATTTGTGATATCATTGTATGAAATTGAAATATTAGCATCTAAACCCTCAGGGCAGTCTATTGTAATAATGTTTTTGTCATTTTCATTAATGTTAATGCTTGTTTGTTTAATTTGATAATCAAGAGTTGTGTTTAAAAGTTGATAATTTGTGTTGTTTGTTGACGCAACGGCAGTATAATTTCCAGCTTGACTATGGTTAGTTTGATATGGTGCTTTAACAGATACTGTAATATCTATTGTTTCATAACTTCCACTAGGTAATTGAATTGCGCCTAACACTGTTGCTGTTGGCTTTTGGTTTTCTCCATTATAAAGAAGGTTTTGATAATTGCTCCAAACTATTGTTGCCTCTTTTTTATTTATTGTTAAAGTTGCTTCAAGATCAAAAAAGTAATTACCGTTATCAAAAATGTGATTATCATCGGTTATAAATCTGGCAATAGCTTTTATTTGACCAGCATCTTGCAAACTGTTATTTAAATAACCATTAAAGATAACATATTCAGGTATTGTTCCAACAGTTTGATATTCAATCATATAAATAGAACCGTCATATGTGTGAGTTTTATTTTCAAAAGATACAGCAGATTTAACGCTGTCAATTGTTATTACTGCTGGTTTTATTTGGTAAGTAATTGGTATATAAAGATTATTGATATAGTAGTTTAAGTTTTCATTTACCAAATCAGCCTGAGCCATATATTCACCAGCATTAGCGTGCGAAGTTGTGTATGGTTCAGCAACGGTTACTTCTATAGGTAAAGTTTCATATTCTGTTGAACTGTTTTCCAATAACACACCGGTTTCAACTCTGGCGATAGGTTTTTGATTTTCTCCATTATAAACTAAATCGCTATAATCTTCCCAAATTATTTCAAGTTGTTTTGCATCAACACTCAAACTTCTGTAAAGTTTTAGTGTATAAGTTTGGTCGTTAAAAATATAGCCTTCTTTTGCTTTGAAATTCGCAACAACTTCTTTAGTTCCAAAGTCTTTGATTTCATTATTTTCAAAATTTACAAATTCAACATAATCTATAGCATCATTTTTACTAATTTCTAATGAATGAGTTTTTCCATCATAAATATAAATTTCACTTTCTATTTCTATTAAACTCATTATATCAGATTTATTTAATACAGATTCATTAATTTGATATTGAATAGAAATAGTATCTTCATTTAATACATAATTTGTTTCAGTTTCACTTAAAGTAGCAACAGCAGTATATGTTGTATTAACTTTATTGTGGTTCTCTGTGTAAGGTGCTTCAACTGATACTATAATTTGTGGTTGCTGAACTTCATCATCTATAATTACAGTGTTGTCTGTTGTTGCAGTTGGCTTTTGATTTTCACCATTATAACTTAAAGTTTCGGCATCTAACCAAATGATATTAAGCGCTTTAGGAGTTATTTGAACTGTTACAGTAGGTAACGAATTTATTTCATAATTATTTATTGCGTTTTCACTTCCACAAGGTTGAAGGGCATAACTTACATTTTTTAATTCAGATGATGCATTAAAGTCATCAACTTTTGCATATTCAACGCAAACATCTAAACTTTCAATATCTTGATTTGCTACATTAGAAAATTTAATTTCGAGTTCAACATCAAAAGTTCCATCAAATTCACGATTAATTGCAGTAACAGAATCTATAATTAATTCTCGTTTTTCAATTATAAGTTTTGTGTTATTTGTGTTTGTATAGTTTACAGTAAAATTATTTGTTGAATAATTTATACCATTTGTGCTTTTAGCGCTTACTATTTCAAAATCAGATATTAAATATCCAAGTTCACTTACATGTTCGCCAATGTTTCGTTTAGAAATTTTAAGTGTTAAAATAATTTGTTGAGTAACTCCGTTTTGCCCAATAGTTATTGCTTTTGTAACCAATGGGTCTTCATCTCCATATATTTTCGATAAATCAGAAACTGTAATGTCTGAAATTTCAAGTGGAGTAACCGTTAAAGTTCCTTTTATCCAAGTTATATTATAGTTGTCAGATTCTTCTGTTCCCCAAGTTATTTGTTCAGAGGTTTTTGAATTTGAATTAAAAATTGAAACTTTTAAAGCATACACAACATCTTCGTGTGAACCATAAGATAAATCAACTCCATTATAATTAAAGGCATTTAAACTGCAACCTGTTAAGGCTGAAACCGAGTCTGAAAAGGCAATATTTTCAGTGGTAATGGTAGGTTGAATTTGCTTTCTTGTTCCAAACACCATAGAGGCATCACTTGCTTTTATTGTTAAGGGTGCTTTGTTTATTGTAACAATAACTGGTTGTGTTGTCTCACTAACTTGTTCACCATTTTTATAATAGGTTATAATTGTTTGATATTCACCACTATCTGCAACATTAAACAATGTAATGCTTTGTGTTGTGTTATCCAGAGTGCTCCAACTTTCCCCAGATTTTTTTTGCCAAACATAACTTTCGTTTGATATGTTTGTGTCACTTACTGCAACAGTCGCAGTTAAAGTTACTTTTTCCCCATAAGTAACAGTAATATTTTCTGTGGAAGTTTGTGTTTCCGAACTTGCCGATAGATTTGCAGAAAGTGTTTCGCTGTTTTGTTGTTGCAAAGGGGTAGATATATTTATTTCTTGATTGTTTTTATTCGCAACTATTCCAAAGCAAAACCCTGTAAACATTGCAACGAACATAAAAGCAAATAGTAATTTATTTATTTTTTTCATAAGTTACCTCTTTTTTTTAATTATAATAGGTTGTTCTGAACCATTATTAAAATTTAAATTATTTATAAAAATCAAGTTAGTTTGCTTTAATAACATTGAAGTTATTTGCAGTATAATTTAAATTACTTTTTAACATTATCTTTAACAAAATTTATATTAATAACAGTTTTAACCCATAATAACAAATATTATGATATATATAGTATAACAATTAATTTATAAAATAACTAACAATTTTCAACATTTTTTAATATTTTTTTTATTAAATAAATAGCGTAAATTTAGCGTTGTTATAACAAATATAAAATTATAACTAAAAGTTTTTTAAAAATTTTTTAAAATGGCTTAACAAAGGCGTTTTAAGCCCATTTCTAAAAGTGCTTAATATTGACAAAAGTCACCAAATATGCTATAATTTTATAGTATAAAAAAGGGGAATAAAAATGAAAACACAAAATAAATCAATAGGTAAAACATTAATAAAACTATTTGTTTGTATAGTGCTTTTTGCTGCTTTACTTGTTGGTGTGCTTTATCTTGTAGATAAAGATATTTTTAGCAATGACAACACAGTTAATGCAGTAAAAGATAACACAGAAACAACTCAACAAAATCAAGACCAAAACAACAATAATAATACAGTCATAGAAGATGGTCTTATAGTTGATGAAGATGTTAACAAAACAGTATCTAGTAAAGTTGTTTATAATAATATTGCACTTTCTGGCGTGAATGTTTATGTTGATAATAAATTGGCTGTAACAACAGATGTAAATGGAAATTTTACATTAAACACTCAACTTGGTAAAGTAATAAGGTTTGATAAATATGGCTACAACATAAACGCTATCACTGTAACCCAAGACTTTCCTAGCACAGTTGTTGCAAATGCTAAAAATTATGTTTTAACTATAAAATCTAACACTCTTAATTATGGCATATCAATATATGCAAAATCATCTAATCAATCTTTAACCTATTTTGGAGATAGTAACAGTTTTAAAGTAAATTTGCACATAATTAATGGTGAAGATTATAATGTAACAATTATTAAAGAAAATTTTGTTAAAACTTATAATGTAATTTTTTCAACACAAAACACATCACAAGAAATAGAATTTAATTATGTTGAACAAACAACTGAAAGCAATAACAATGACAATAATCAAAGTAACAACAATGAAAACAATAATAATGACAATATAAACAACAATGATACAGATAATAATAGCTCTAATGACAGCAACAACGATAGTAATGTTAATGAAAATGACAATGCAAACAATGACAATGTAAACCAAGATAATAATAACACAGAAGAAAATGACAATAACAATCAAGATAATAATAATTCAAGCAATAACGAAGATAAAGGACTTATAGATAAAATTGGTGATGCGTTAGGTGGTGCTGTTGATACACTTGTAGATGGTTATAAAAAAGGTTGGGACCGTTTGTTCGGTTGGTTATAATAGATAAAAAACTCTTTATTATAAAGGGTTTTTTATTTTTAATAATTTTTAGTTTAAATTTACAAAATTGCTTGATAATGTAAATACTTTAAACTAATTTTATAACAACATTTAGCAAACGGTTTTTAGTTTATATTTTGCAATAAGAACATTAAATATTTATTATTAACACTTTACTTTTTTAAGTTGTTTTTTAAATTAAAATATTTTTTAATTTTCAAATCAACTTTGCATTTCTGTTAATACTTTAATTTTAAATATATAATTGCTAAATTATAAATATTGTGATAAACTTTAATTATATAAAAATGGAGAGTTTGTATGTCTAAAGGATATTTAATCACTTTTGAAGGTGGAGATGGCTGTGGCAAAAGCACACACTTTAAATTGTTTCTAGATTTTTTAACTCAAAATAATATAGATTTTGTATCAGCGCGAGAACCAGGTGCAACACCATTTGCTGAATGCATAAGAGAAATAACCAAGTCTCCTAAATATGCAGATAAAAGTGCATTAAGTGAATTACTTTTATTCGAAACTTCAAGGGCAGATTTAACTGAAAAAGTTATTTTACCAGCATTAAATAAAGGGAAAATTGTGGTTCTAGACCGTTTTTATGATTCTACGCTTGCATATCAAGGTTATGGCAGAGGTTTTGATATAGAAACAATAAAATTGTTAAATAAGATTGCGGCATTTAATATTGTTCCCAATTTAACATTTTGGTTTAATCTAGACCCAGAACTTGCTTTTGCAAGAAATGGTGGGGCAGATGAAAACGATGTTATGGAAATTGCAGGGCTTGAATTCCATAAACGTGTGCAAAATGGTTATAAACAAATTTTAAAAGAAAATCCAAACCGTGTAGTTGAAATAGTGCCTAATGGAGACATATTAGAAACTCAACAAAAAGTAAGAGATATATTTTGTGAAAGATTTAAGGTAAGTTAAATGATAGAAATATTAAAAGAAAATAAAATTTTAGAAAACTTAAGTAAAGAAATTAAAGAAAATAAATTATCACATGGCATTATGCTTATAAGTGATGATGATTTTGCTCTAACAACTTACTCAACAGAAATTGCTAAAATGCTTATGTGTGAAAATTTGCAAAATTGCGCTTGTCAAGAATGTTTGCAATGTAGAAAAATAATGCATAATAATCATGCAGATGTTGTTTGTTATCCAAAAGTAAAAAATGTTATTGCAACAGAAGAAATGTTAGAGATTGTAAACGAAGCATACAAAACACCTTTTGAAACAAATAAAAAAATATTTATATTAAATAATGCAAGTGAAATGAACAATCAAGCACAAAACAAACTATTAAAAACTTTAGAAGAACCACCTTTATATCTTTATTTTATTTTAAATGTCAGCAATGAAAGCAAAGTTTTACCAACGGTAAAATCAAGATGTAGAAAAATTTATTTACCTAAATTTACTATTCAACAAATGAAAGAAGAACTTAAAGAATATAATCTTTCCAGCGATGTTCTAGAAGATGTTTTAATTTTTTCAAATGGCTCTATTGCGCTTGCAAAAAAATTTGCTCAAGATGAAACTTTTGTTAACACAGTAAACTTTGTTCTAGATTTATGGCTCAATATGACACACTCTTCATTAATGTTAAAATACGCAAGTAAACTTTATTTAAAAAAGAATTCATTTGAAGATATTCTTAAAATTTTTTCAAAAGTTGCAGAACTTTTAATTTATGAAAAAACAAAAACTAATAAATTGCAATTATCTACTAAAAGGCAAAATCAATTTTCAATTTTAGCAGAACAATTTTCATTGCCGGCTCTTAAAGGTATTTCAGAAAATTGTATCACAGCAAATGAAAGATTGCAAAGAAATTGTAATTATAATATCACAATAGATATGTTTTTAATGTCATTTCTAGAGGAGAAAAATAAATGGCGATAGTTGTTGAACTTATTAAACGAAAAAACGAAAAACCTTTTTTGGCAGAAGTTAATAATGTTAATGATATAGAACTTAATGACGGTGTTTTATTCTCGCAAGAAAATAACACCGATTTTGGAATTGTTGTTAAAAAGCCATTTGAAAAAGATTGTTCTAAAATTAAAAATATTAGCAAAATAATTTCAAGGGCTAATAATCAAGATTGGGAAAAATATAATGATATTTTAAAAAAAGAAAAAGATGCATTTCCTAAAATTATTAGCGCAGTTGAAAAACTTGGGCTAGAACTTAAACTTATAGATGTAAAAATATCTTTCGATTTATCTAAAATGACTGTTTCATATACTGCAGATGACCGAGTGGATTTTCGAGAATTAGTTCGTATGCTTGCTGGCATATTTAAAATGCGTGTAGAACTTAAACAAATTGGTGCACGCGATGAAGCGAAATTTTGTGGTGGTTATGGTTGCTGTGGGCAAGAACTTTGTTGCAGAAAGTTTTTAACCGACTATAAACAAGTTACAATCAAAATGGCAAAAGCACAAAATATTGCTCTGATGCCAAATAAAATTAATGGCGTTTGTGGAAAACTTATGTGTTGCCTTGAATATGAGTATAATACTTATAAAGAATTAAGCGAAAAAATGCCAGCATTAAACAGCACAGTTAAATATAATGGCACCGATGTTGTCGTTGTGTTTCAAGATTTATTAAAACAAACTTTAACAGTAAAAATACCTGTTGACGATGGTTTTGAATTAAAGAACATTGAATTATCTGAATTAGATTAAAAGGAATAAATATATGATAGAAAAGGGGACTTTATACATCGTTCCAACTCCAATCGGTAATCTTAAAGATATCACTTTGCGTGCTATAGAAGTTCTGCAAAATGTAGATTATATAGCCTGTGAAGATACTCGTCACTCAAGTATATTGTTAAATCATTACGATATAAAAAAAACAACCTTTTCTTTACATAAGTTTAACGAACAAAAGTCTGCTGAAAAAGTTATTGCATTATTAAATAAAGGAAAGTCAGTTGCTTTAATTTCAGATGCAGGAACGCCACTTATAAGCGACCCAGGTGCAATACTAATAAATCATCTTAATAAGGAAAATTTAAACTATGTTGTATTGCCAGGTGCAAGTGCAATAATCACAGCACTTGTTGGTAGTGGGCTAGATTGTTCAAAATTTACTTTTCTTGGTTTTTTACCAGAACAGAATAAACAAAAAATTGAATTAATAGAGCAATTTAAAAATATTAACTCAACACTTTGTTTTTATTCTTCATCACATAATTTACAAAAAGATTTACAATTTTTATTTGAAAATCTAGGCGAGCGAAAAGTTGTTATTGCAAATGAGTTAACTAAAATATTTGAAAAATATATTACTGGCGTTTTAGGTCAAATACAAATAAACGAGCCGAAAGGTGAATATGTTGTTATGGTGGAAGGGTGTAAAAGCCAAAGCCCACTTTGTGATTTATCAATAGATGAACATATTAACTTTTATATAAATTTAGGTTTTAGTAAAATGGACGCAATTAAAAAAGTTGCAAAAGATAGAAATGTTGCAAAAAATGAAATATATAAAAAAGTAAATAATTAAAATATCTTAATAAAAGATATAAAATTAAATAAATTAATTAAAATGTAT
>CALWOV010000005.1 GCA_944383275.1 uncultured Clostridia bacterium | reverse complement strand
GTTGGGACAACGGATTTGCGTTTAGCAAATTGGTTTGTGAACATCGTGAGCAAAACAACATCACATAGTTTATATTAGCGTAAGTTTTGTTTATAAGGTTTATAAAGTTTTGTAAGTTAAAACAAATATTTATTTTAACTGAAATGATAAAATTGAAAATATCTATTACTTAATACTTATTACACCTTAAATTTTACATCACATTGTTCATATAAAAATTATAAAATTAATTTTATTAATTATTGATTCTTTATTCAAACATTGATAAAATTTTAAATAAAAAACAAGTAAAAAACAAAAAACCCATAGTTTTTTAATTCTTAAAAACTATGAGTTCTTGGCTTTATAAAGCCTTTTTATTGGCGGAAGGCTAGGGATTCGAACCCCAGGATGCTCTCACATCAACGGTTTTCAAGACCGCCGCTTTCGACCACTCAGCCAGCCTTCCATAAAATAAATTATTCAATTAATAAGCAATCTAATTTTTCATTTCAATAAAAAATTTATTATTGAATTGCATAGCACTACTAACAGTGCTTATTTTTATGATATCATAATAAAAATTATAATTCAAGTGTTTTTTACAATATTTTTAATCATTTTTATATAAAATAGATTTTTTTAATTTTAAAAATTTATTTTTATAAATTGATTTATATATAATTGAATGCTTAAATATTGAAATTTCTGAATTGACTTATATTTAATATTATTATAAAATATAGTTAAATAAATATGGAGTTATTATGAAAATTAAAGAAAGCAATAGTTCACGAGTTATTTTATGGGTTTTTATAATAGTTGGTAGTTTATGTGCGTTAACTGGTTTAACTCTTGGAATAGTTAATGCTGTTGATTCGAAAAATTATATATCTACGCAAGCAACAATTTCGTATTTAGACACTTATACCAACAGCGATGGAGATACCTCACATATTGTTAAAGTTGATTTCGAGTTTGATGGTCAACAATATTTTGATGTTGAGTTAAATTTTTGGAGTTCCGATATGTATGTTGGTCAGGAAATAACAATTTTATGTCATAAAGAAAATCCATTAATTATAAAAAGTTCATTAATTGCTATATTAGTTCCTTGTGTGGTTACAGGGTTCGGTCTATTATTTTTTGTAATTACATTATTTCCATTAAAAAAAGAATTGAAAATGAAAAAAAATGCAAAAATTGCAAAAGAGCAGGGCGAACTTGTTTTATGTAAGATAGTTAATATTATAACTGATAAATCATATCGAGTAAATGGCAGGTATGTTAATAATATTATAGAGTGTGAAGCTATAAACGACAGTGTTACTTCAACTTATAGAAGTGCGCCTTTTAGCAAAAAATATTTTGTTGAAATAGGAAGCACTATTAATGTTTATCGTAATCGAGAAGACTCGTCAAAATATTATGTAGATTTGAATTCAATTCAACCACCACAAATAACTTTTGATTACAGTCTTAATTCTGATATTGCAGTAGATAATACTGATGTTTATTATAATAATGATTAGATTGCTAAAAATATATTATGTTATTTGAATAACTGGCTGGCACTTGCACATAAAATGTGCAGCGCGCAATTCTGCGCGCAATCAATTTGAAATTTTCAAATTGATAAGTGCCAGCCAAAGTGTGTGCTAAAATTAAATGAAATAGTTATAATGGTTATAATTATAAAATTTTAAATTAAATAATAGGTATATGAGCATTTATGTACTAATCATCTTTCGATGATTAGTAATTTTTATTCTATACTACTAAGGTCAATATAGTGTGATGTTGTTTCAATATCAAATGTTCTGCGACTGCATATATTTGATTTATCACAAGTTTCAGCAATTTCTTCTGGTAAAACAAAATGAATATTAGATAAAGTTATATCTTGACAATGATTTTCAGCATGTTGTATTGCAAACATTTTATGGCCTTTAATTATTTTACTTCCATTTGTGGTTTCATATAATCTAATACCAATAGCAATTTGTTTGTTAGGGCAAACATTTTTAACAGTAGTGTTTAATGTTAAAAATCTGCCAACACTTGATAAGTTTTGTGCATCTAATACTACATTTTTATTGTTTTCACATCTGTCATAACAAATGCTGTGTGTAGCAGTGTCATTTACATCAACTGTAAAAGAAGTATTGATTTTAGTTTCAATTTCTTTACTCATATATACCTCTCTTAACATAATATTAAAAGAAGTAAATAATTGTTAATCATATTAATATGTTTGCCTTTATTTAAAAAATCAAATATCTTCTTGATAAATTTTTAGATAATCTATTGAATAGATATTTGGAAATTCTGTTGTTTCATCGGGTGAACCTGCCCATTCTCCACCAATTGCAAGATTTAATAAAATATATTTGTCATATTTCCTGAAAGTATCACATTTTGAATCAGTAATATCAATATAAGTGTGAATTACATCATTAACATAAAACAGCATTTGTCTGTCGGTAATAACAACTCCAAAAATATGATAATCATTATAGAATTTATCATTATTTAAAACGAACTCTCCACCTTGTCTATAAAGTGACCCCGAAAATACTGTTCCTCCATAGTGAATAGTGCTGTATATTTTTTGGTCATCATCTTTACCACATATAGACTCCATAATATCAATCTCACCAGTAATTGGCCATAATTGTATATTAAAAAATTGGGTTTGTCCCATAAGCCAAAAAGCAGGCCACATTCCGTTACCCTTTGGAAGTTTTGCTTTTATTTCAAAAATTCCATATTTATATGCAACTTTACCTTGCGTTGTTATACTTGCTGATGTAAATTCTTTTCCATTCCTTTTTTCTTGTTTTGCAATAATATTAAGGCAACCATTTTCAAATTCAATATTATTATCTTTTAAACTATCTGCATAAGTTTGTAATTCATTATTTCTATTTGTTCTACTGCCTTCAAAATTCCAAAATTTTTCATTTAATGTTGCATTTTCAAAATCATCAAAAAACACTTCTTTATAGTTTTGCTTAATTTCATTTAAAGTTGTATTTTGTGAAATATAAGCATCATCAATTTTATCAGCAAAAGGGAATGATAAAAAACAAAACACACAAACAAAAATAATAATCATTGCAAGAAAAATGCTGATTATTGAAATTATTATTTTTTTCTTTAAACTTAAAGTTTTTTTCATAATAAACCTATTTATTAGTTTTTAATTATTTTAGCAATTGTGTTATTGTAATTCAATAAAAACAGACTTAAAAAATAAAAAAAGCAAATAAAATTTGCTTTTTATACAACATTTTTATATTTTTCTTTAACCTCTTCAACCACTTGTTTCATTTCTTTATAAAGTTCATAAGGTTTTTCAATATGTGAAAAATTATATCCAACTGCTTTAGATGTTGCCATAGGGCTAGACATACTGCCAAAGGTTATTGTTCCAGTTTCTTGTTTTAAAACTTTATCCCAAAAACCAACCTTAACATTTAATGCACCAACATAACGCATATCTAAACTTTTAAAATCTATACCAATAATCCCAGAACGAATTAAAATTCTTGCGTTTGTGTATGCAAAATAATTATTTTTATAATAAATTGCTGCAAATATTGCTGTAAATATAAATATTAAAACAATAATTGCTACAGGTATCATATAAAATTCCCAACTTAAACTTTCGCCCATTTCCCAGCCAGCACTTAGCATTGGTAGAATTGTTATGATTGCAATCCAAAAATTAATCCAAAAAGCATTGCTAAGCCAATAAATAAAAAGTTTTAATTTATTAGGTTTAATAATTTTTATTATTTGTTCATTTTTATCAAGCACATTGTCGAACAAATTCGTGGATTCATTTTTAACGAAATTTTCTTCCATAAATACCTCTAAAATTAGTATATAATAATAACAAATAAAAATCAACTATTTTGCTTATTTATCATAAATAAAATATGTAATAACAAAATTTATTTTTTTCGCATAATATGGATAGGAGTAAAAACTCCTAAAAAGAGGGAAAAAATATGTTAGATGATTTTTTTTGTAACAACAATCGAAGATATGATTGCTGTGGAGTTTTACAAACTTCAAACTGCTGTGGGCGTATGCAGAATAGAAGTTGTTGTGGGACTATAATTGTAAATCCAACAGGTCCAATAGGTCCCCGTGGTCCAACTGGCCCTACAGGCCCTACTGGAGCAACAGGAATTTCAGTAACAGGCCCTACAGGTCCTACCGGACCAACCGGTCCCACGGGTCCGACTGGTCCCACAGGTCCAACGGGGCCAACTGGGCCAACAGGTGCAACAGGTCCAACAGGAGAAACTGTTCAGGTTGTTGAAGTAATAGGAACTAATACTTTAGCAGCAGGAAGTGAAGCATCAGTAGTTCAAACTGGAACAGGTCAAGTTGCAGATTTAACTTTTAATATTCCTCAAGGTGCAACCGGAGCTACTGGAGCCACCGGCCCTACCGGAGCCACAGGAACCGGAGCCACCGGCCCGACTGGACCTACCGGACCAACTGGTGCAACTGGTCCAACCGGACCGACAGGTCCAACGGGTGCGACAGGAACCGGATCTACAGGTCCAACCGGACCTACCGGACCAACTGGTGTAACGGGACCTACGGGTGCTACAGGAACAGGAGCAACAGGTGAAACAGGTCCTACTGGTCCTACTGGCGAAACAGGTCCAACCGGAGCTACAGGGGATACTGGTGCTACTGGTCCTACCGGTCCAACAGGCCCGACTGGTCCCACAGGGCCAACTGGTAGTGCTGCAACGATAACAGTAGGAACCGTATCAACATTACCTGCAGGTTCAACACCAACTGTCACTAACAGTGGAACAACAGAAGCAGCAGTGTTTGATTTCGGAATACCTGCTGGAGCAACAGGAGCAACAGGTGAAACAGGTCCTACTGGTCCTACTGGTGAGACTGGTCCAACAGGTGCTACAATAAATGGTTTAGCGGCATATGGTGGGCTATATAACAATGCTTCACAAACCCCAACATTAACCACTGCCAACAACTATACACAAGTTGAACTTAACACTGAAATGCCACTTTTAAACACAACAACAGCAACAAATCAAATTACTGTTCAGCAAGCAGGAGATTATGAAATTAGTTTCCACATAGGTTTAACTTCAACTTTGGAACTAACATTTAATGTAACTGCAAGAAATAATACAACGCCTATTGATTCATCGACAATAGAACAAACAGCACTAGAAACTGCCACAGGTGGAACTTTTGTTGTTGATGTAGCAAACTCGGTAATTGTAACTTTAGCAGAAAATGATGTTATCGATTTAGCTATTGCTGCAACTACAGACCCATCGAGTGCTACAGTTACCGTTCTTGAAAATGGTGATGCAACTTTAGTAGTAAAAAAATTAAATACAACTTCTTAAAATTAATATCTTAAAATTAATAGCAATTAAATTAACATTATTAATTTAAAAGTTAATTTGATTGCTTTTTTATTTTTAATTTTTTATACTATTTATGGTAAAATAAAAAATTTTATGGCTGACTTTAAAGTTGTCAAATACAAAATTCTAATTATATAAATATAAGTTAATTTTATTAAGACTACTCTTGTTTAAATAGTTGTCTATTTTTAGAAATTATATTTTAGAAAAAGGTAAAATACTATTTTAGTTTTATAGTTGTTGATTTTAGTTAATAATTATTTAAAAAGATAATAAATATGATATAAAAATTTATTTTATTATACAAATAAATAAAATTGAATTTTCGTTTAAGAAATGGAGGATAAAATGGAAAAGTGTATAGTAACTGGTGGAACAGGGCATATAGGAAATGTTTTAATTAAAAAACTTTTAAAACTAAATAAAAAAGTTACAGCAATAGTGCTTCCTAATGAAGATTTAACACCTTTAAAAGATTTGGATATAGAAATTGTTTATGGTGATGTTTGTGATAGAGATTTTATTTTTAAAACTTTAAAAGGAAATGTTACAGTTTTTCATTTGGCAGGAATTATTAATATAGGCACAACTGATATAGATAAGGTATATAAAGTAAATGTTGAAGGCACGAAAAATGTAGTAGATGCTTGCGTTGAAAATAAAATTCCAAAATTTGTTTATACAAGTTCGGTGCATATTATAGAACCAGTTAAAAATAAAGTTCTATTAGAACCAGATGTTTTTGATGAAAATAAAATTATTGGAGATTATGCTAAAACTAAATGTATTGCAACAAAATATGTTCTAGATAGTTGCGATAAAGGTCTTAATGCAACAGTTGTTTATCCATCTGGAGTAATAGGACCTTTCGATTATAAAATTTCCGAATTAGGACAAGTTATCATTGATTATATAAACAAAAAACTTTTCGCTTATGTAAAGGGTGGATATAATTTTGTAGATGTTCGAGATGTTGCTGATGGCATAATTTCGGCAGCAGAAAAAGGTGGTAAAAAAGAAGGATATATTTTAAGTGGATACACAGTTACACTAAAAGAAATGTTTACAATAATTAATAAAAAAATTGGAAGAACAAAATTCCCAGCGAAATTAGCATTGTGGTTTGTTAAAATGTTTGCTAAATTAAGTGATTTATATTATAAAGTTAGAAAGAAAAAACCTGTTTTTAGTTCCTATTCTTTATATACATTAAACAGTAATTCTAATTTTAGCAATGAAAAAGCAAAACAACAACTTGGTTACAATACTAGACCAGTTGAAGAAAGTATATGTGATGCAATTGATTGGTTTAAAACAAATAAACCCGAATGCTTTGAAACTAATAAAAAGAGTAAAAATAAAGAACAATTAAATAACATTAGACTAAAAATGAAATAATTAAAGAAAAACTTTATCATAAAGATAAAGTTTTTTATTAATTTAAAATAAATATAAAAAATTAGTTTAACTTTATATTTTTATATGCATTTTTAATTTTCTATAATCTTAAATATTTCTTTTGCTCTTTTTGTGGGAATTGGTGCAACTTGTTCATTAACATTATGTTCTATCTTTAACACTTTTGCCTTAATCAAGTTTTCTCTTGGACCAAAAGGCACTAACACCAAATCTCCAAGTTTTAGTTGCCAAAAAGGGTTTATATACCAACTTATTTTTCCTATATTTTCGCCTTCAACAAACTCAACTTTTGCAAAATCATATATTTTTAAATCGCGTATATTACCACCAGCTAAAGAATGAATCATAATTACTCCTTGATAACATTTTATAAACAAAAATTATTTTTTTATCATATAATAAATATTTTCAAAATCTTTAGCATCAAAAATTCTAGGAACAGGGTAAAGTGGGTTAGCTTCTCTTAAAGCATTTTTTATCATATTTGGAATATCTTCATCTTTTATTCCGTCAATTTTATCTGGAATTTCAAGTTGTTTATTAAGTTCTTTTACTGCATTTATAAATTTAATTGCAGCAGTTTTGTTATCTTCTTCTTCCGAGCATAAGTTTATATATTTTGCAAGTTCAGCAAGTTTTTTATAAACACTTTCTCCGTAATATTCCAAAACATATGGAAGTATAACAGCGTTTGCAAGTCCGTGTGGAACACCATAGAACCCACCTAAAGTATGTGCTATTGCGTGAACATTTCCAACATATGCTCGCGTAAATGCTGCACCTGCAAGATATGCTGCTTCTTGCATATTTTGCCTTGCTTCAATGTTGTCTGGTTGTTTGTATGCAATAAGTAAGTTTTCAAAAATAAGTGCTGTTGCGTTTTTTGCGTCTTCTTTTGTTTTACTTGTATTACTTTTCCCAATATATGCTTCAATAGCGTGCGTAAGTGCATCAATACCGGTTGTTGATGTGATATGCTTTGGTAGTGAAACGGTAAGAGATGGGTCTAAAACTGCAACTTGTGGAATCAAATGCAAGTCGTTAATAGCATATTTTTCGTGAGTATCCGAGTTTGTAACAACAGCAGCAAGAGTGGTTTCACTTCCTGTTCCTGCAGTTGTAGGAATTGCAACTAAAAATGGCAATTTTTTTCCTACTTTCAAAAGCCCACGCATTTTAGGAATGGTCTTGTTTGGGCGAGCAATTCTTGCACCAACACCTTTTGCACAGTCAATAGGAGAACCACCACCAAAAGCAATAATTGCTTGGCAATTTTCTGTGTTATATAGTTCAACAGCATCTTCAATATTATTAATTGTTGGGTTTGCAACTGTTTTGTCAAACAATGCAACTTCTATTTCTTTTTCTTTAAATTTTGTTAACATATTTTCTAAAAGCCCAAGTTTTAAAAGCCCAGCATCTGTAACTACAAGTACTTTTTTAAGCGCTTTTTCATTAAGTAAATCGGCAAGTTGTTCCATACTGTCTGTGCCTTTAATGATTTGTGGTTGCCTCCAAGGTAAAAAGAAAGTTGCAACATACATCACTTTTTGATAAACTCTGCAAAAAAATTTATTCATATAATTTCCTTTTATAAATTAAATTTAGTTATAATATAAAAATTATATTAAAACATAAAATAAAAGTCAATTTAAAAATAAATCAAAATAAAAAATACTATAAAAGTGTTTATTAGGATATTTTTAATTAATAAAAAGGGAAGAGTTTTTCTTCCCCTTAATATATTGTTCTATGTTGCCATAAAACCAACGAAGTCGTGCTTCGTAAATTGTGTGGCTTTTGCCACATAGTCATAGTATGTTGTCTAGCAATATTTTGTGCAAGTTATTAAATTAAAATTAGTTAAAATTTCATATTCAATAGTTTTACACTTTTTAGCAATATCTTTTGCTGTAATTTCTTTGTTTTTAGATTTACCAAGTATAACAGCATAATCTCCAATTTTTACATCTTTTATATTGCTTATATCAACAATCGTCATATCCATACAAATATTAGCAATAATTTTTGCTTTTTTACCATTAATAAGCACATAACCCCTTTTTGCATATATTCTCATAAAGCCCTGTGCATATCCAATGTTTAACACAGCAATTCGCATATTTTTCTTTGCAACAAAGTTTGTTCCATAGCCTGCAAATTCTCCTGCTTTTATATGAGATATATGCAAAATTTTTGCAAAAACACTCATAACAGGTTGTAAGTTTTTATTTCCATATCCATAAATCCCAATGCCAACTCTTGCTATATTTAAACCATATATATCATTTAAAAATAAAGTTTCAGTGTTAGCAATGTGTTTAGGAACATTAAATAAGTTGCATTCGTTTAATATTTCGTTAAATTTAATGAATTGTGCTTTGGTTCTGTTTCCATTTTCATCTCCACCCATATGCGAGCAAACACCAGCAAGTTCTAACCAACAACTGTTTTTTATAAAGTTAACAATTTTTTTTAGTTCTCGATTGGTGTGTAAACCTAATCTGTGCATACCTGTATCTATTTTTATATGAATTTTGCAAATTTTTTTATTTTTTTTCGCATATTTTTCAATTAATTTGCTTTCAAAACTTGATTGAATTGTAAATTCTATGTTATGTTTAATAGCAGAAGTTAAATTTTTTTCTAATAAACTGCCTATAACAACAATGCTTTTATCTGTGTATTTTCTGGCTTTAATTGCTTCGGTGTTGTTTACTGTTACAAAGCCATCAACAATATTATTTAAAGATATAACACATTGTTTTAAATTGTGCCCATAGGCATTTCCTTTAATAACAGCATAAATTTTGGTGCCATTAAACTTTTGTTTAATAAGTTGTGCGTTATTTTTTAGATTATTTAAGTTTATTAGTTTATAAAGATTTTCTTTCATTTTACTACCCACAATTTTTTTAAATATAATATTCTTTAAGAATAAAATATGTTAAATACAAAAGATAAAATATTATGGAAAAGTGCCTAGAAAAAGTGTTAGGTTTTTTAATTATACTGTTTTTAACTTCCGTTTTGTTTGGATTAAACAAAATTCCAACGGAAGTAGTTTTTGCATATCAAAATTCTAGTTATAATTATCTAAATATTAACAATTCTACATATCTAATTTATAGTGATGCTAGTGGTTATGAAAATGTTAACGATATTATAAATTTAATTCCAAATAATAGCACAATTATTTTCGATGATGGCGTTGTTTTAAGTGATACTATAAATATAGATAATAAAAACTTGGTTTTGTCTGGAAATTTAAATTGTAATTTAGATTTAGCTATTAAAATAACTAATAATAGTGAAGTTGAATTTAATACTTTTATAATAAATGGAGCAGTTAAAACAGTTGCCAATATAGAAACCAACAGTTCGCTTTTAATTTCAAACAGTAATTTATATTCAGAAGAAACAACCATTGTAAATAACGGAATATTAAAAATAAATTCAGGTTCAGTAATAAGCAATAGCAAAAAACTTCCAGCAATTTATAATTTAGGTAATATATATTTAGAAAATACACCAGCCATAAAATCTAGTAGCATTTGTGATATAAAAACAACAAAACCTGTTTTCGCTATGAATAAAGTTGCATATTGTGGTGAAATTATAAGAATTTATTATGAAGGTTTAATTGATTTAAGTAAAAACATTTCAGTTGTAAGTTATGTTGATGAAGAACATTCAAAATATTTTGTTTTATCAAACCCTAATTACACATTAAAGCACTATGCCTTAAATATGTATATTATTGCAGGTGAAAGCCCAGTTATAAATGTAAGTTTTATTAATGAAAATAACTCACTTTTAGATTGTCAATATTTTATTTATTCAGGTTATGTAAAGGAACCAGAAATTGAAACGCCCTTAGGCAAAGTGTTTTTAGGCTGGTATGATGATAACAATGAAAAGTTCAATTTTTTAACAGAAATTTCTAAAAATATAAACTTGTATGCAAAATTTGAAACTTGCGTAAACACTTTTAATTATAAAATTAACAGTGATGAAAATGGCGATTTTGTTATAGCATTATATACTTCAAGTTTAGGAAATGTTGAATATTATTTAGATAGTAATGGAAACATAACAAACGAAATTTGTTATGTAGAAAATGCAATTAATGTAATTGACCTTAATCGTAAAATCGAAAATGAATATAAAGATTGTAAAATTGAAATTATTTCTAATAAAAATAAAATTACATTTAACAATCTTAAATACTCTGTAAGTGGAATATTATTTAATCAAAATCTAGTTTTTAACGAGAATTCGAATATACATTTTTGTAATTGTGTTATTAATTGTTCTAATTCCAATATTGTAAATTATGGTAATTTATATTTTGAAAATTGTATATTTACAAACCTTGATTTAACAAATTATGGAAGTTCTAAAATTTCTTTTTCTACTTTAAATGAAAGTAAAATTAAAAATGTTGGAAATATGAAAATTAATGACAGCACTTTAAGTGGTGATGTTGCTAATTCAACTTGTTCTAAAAATTTAACAACTAATTTATTAAGCATATGTAATTCAGAAATTAGTGGTAAAGTTGAAAATAACTCAACATTAAATTTAGTTTCAACTAAAATTATTTCTAATGATTTTTGTATTAAAAACAGTGGAACATTATATTTAGGTGGAAATTGCAGTTTTGTTGGTAATAATTATGAAATTGAAACAAACAAGGCAATTTATGCGACTGATATAGAAAATTTAATAGGTTATTGTGGAAGCAATATTCGTATTAATTTTAGTTCTAAACTTGATAACGCCATTTTAAATGTTACGAATGAAAATTATAATTTATTTAATACTTGTGAAGATAATATTGAATTTATTTACAATGATTTATCAAATTGTATTAATTTAGTTTTTTATTATAAAATTTTAATTAATTGTAATGAAACGACTTTATCTTTTACGGTTAAAGAAAACAGTTTATTATCTGAAATTCATATGCCCGATTTAGAAAATTATTCTTTTATTGGCTTTTTGTTAAATGGAAATTTAATAAATGCAAAAGAGTATAAAGTGACAGAAGATTTAACATTAACAGCAAGTTATAAGCCCAATTTAATAGAAAATGTGGAAATTTGTGATACAACAGTTGATTATAATTCTGAATTTCAAAGTTTTAATATTAAAGGTTTAGGTTCTAAAGATATAGTTTACTATTTTGTAGATGGTAAATATATAACAACAAAACCAACATTTAAAAATGCTGGCACTTATGATGTAATTGTAAAAATAGAAAGAGATAATTATTTTGATTTAATTTTGAAAGATAAATTTACTATTGATAAAGTAAATTACAACAAAGAAATTGAAACGATATTTGAAAATAATAAAGTAATTTTAAATAATTTAGATTTGCAAGATGCAATTATAAGTTACAGTTTAAGTTTAAATTCGGAATATGTAAAAAATTTACCCAATTTAAAAGAAGGTAATAATTTGGTATATTTAAAAATAGAAACGCCAAACTTTAACACTATTTATTCAAGTATGTTTATTTATTATGTTAATGAGAATGATGACCCTGAAAACCTTGGTGGGTTAGACATAATAAGCGATGAAAACATAAAGTTCACTGTTTTATGTTTATTTTTGGTAACAAGTTGTATTCTAATTTCTACCTACATTTATATAAACGATAAAAAATTTACTAATAAAAAAATAAGAATTATAGATTTTGATAACGATAAAGAGAAAAAGTAATTTTATTCATTATTTATGCATATTATTCTTTTCTATTTATTCAAAATTACTTTAAATTTAATTTTTTAAAATAATTAACAAAAACAGCGAATTAGCCTTTAAATAGGCAAATAAGGCTTTACAAAAATTAAAAAATTTTTTTAAATTTTGTGCATGTTGCACAATTAAAAACACAATATCTAGTATTCATTAAAATTAATTGACACTATATCTTGTGAATGATAAAATGAAATGCAGATTACACAAGAGGGGGATAAAATCGTGTTTACACAAATTATTAAACGAGACGGAAGAATGGTTGATTTCAATG
This sequence comes from uncultured Clostridia bacterium, assembly GCA_944383275.1. Taxonomy (GTDB): domain Bacteria; phylum Bacillota; class Clostridia; order Christensenellales; family UBA1242; genus UBA7584. The sequence continues at coordinate 43,227 of CALWOV010000005.1, read as the reverse complement.
TTTCTAAAATAGAACAAGCAATAGCAAAGGCAATGAATGCCATTGGAAGCAAGGAAATCAACGACTGTAGAAAACTTGCAAAAATGGTCGAAATAGAATTGGAAGAAAAATTCGTAGATAACATACCTGATGTAGAGTCTGTTCAGGATATAGTTGAGCAAGTTTTAATGAAAAACGATTATCCAGATGTTGCAAAAGAATATATATTGTATAGAGCAAAAAGGTCTAAAGTTCGCGAAATGAACACAAGCCTTATGAAAATTTATGACGAAATAATTTCAAGAGATGCTAAGGACAGTGATTTAAAGCGCGAAAATGCAAACGTTGATGGCGATACAGCAATGGGTGCAATGCTTAAGTTTGGTTCAGAAGGTGCAAAAGATTATTTTCTTAAATATATAATTCCACCAAAACAGGCAAAAGCACATATAAGTGGTGATATTCATATTCACGACCTAGACTTTTATACTTTAACTGAAACTTGTTGTCAAATAGATATAGTTAAACTATTTAAAGGTGGTTTTTCAACTGGGCACGGTCATTTGCGTGAGCCAAACAGCATAAGTGTTTACAGTGCTTTGGCTTGTATTGCAATTCAATCTAACCAAAACGACCAACACGGTGGACAAAGTATTCCTAACTTTGACTATGGTTTGGCTCCTGGAATAGTTAAAAGTTATAAAAGATTTTATTGGAAAAACTTTGCAAAAGCATATGAACTTTTAGTTGGTGAAGATAAAACCGATGAAATAAAAGAAACTTTTGCAAAGTTAGAAAAAGAAAAAGGCTTATATGCAACACTTAAACAAAATGCCGATTTTGATAAAGCAGAACGCGAACTTTTTAAAGATATAGATGAAAAAACTTTTGCAAGAATTAAAAAATTTGCTGTTGAAAAAGCCGAACTTGAAACAGATAAAGAATGTTATCAGGCAATGGAAGCACTTGTTCATAACTTAAACACAATGCATTCAAGAGCAGGTGCACAAGTTCCTTTCTCATCAGTTAACTTTGGCCTTGACACAAGTTTAGAAGGCAGAATGGTTATTAAAAATATGCTTTTGGCAACTGAAGCAGGTTTAGGAAATGGTGAAACTCCAATTTTCCCAATAAGCATTTTCCGTGTTAAAGAAGGTATAAGTTATAACCCTAATGACCCTAACTATGATTTATTCAGACTTGCTTGCCGAGTAAGTGCAAAACGCTTATTCCCAAACTTTTCATTTGTTGATGCTCCTTATAACCTTAAATATTATAAAGAAGGACACCCAGAAACCGAAGTTGCATATATGGGGTGTAGAACTCGTGTTCTTGCCAATGTTTATGACCCAACACGCGAAATAACCTTTGGTCGTGGAAACTTAAGTTTTACAACAATCAATTTGCCACGCTTGGGAATTGAAAGTAAAGGCGATATAAATAAATTCTATACTATGCTTGATGAAAAAATGGAACTTGTTGTTGAACAGTTACTTGATAGACTGGCAATTCAATCTAAAAAAACAGCAAAAAATTATCCATTTTTAATGGGGCAAGGTGTGTGGATAGATTCAGATAAATTAAAACCAAATGAAACAATTGGCGAAATTTTAAAACACGGAACTCTTTCTATGGGATTTATTGGTCTTGCTGAAACTTTGGTGGCTTTAACCGGTAAGCATCACGGCGAAAGTGAAGAATCTAGAAAACTTGGTCTAGAAATTGTAACTCATATGCGTGAGTTTTTAGATAAAAAAGCACAAGAAATGAAACTTAACTTTACTTTACTTGCAACACCAGCAGAAGGTTTAAGTGGAAGATTTATAAGAATAGACCGTAAAAAATATGGTGAAATTAAAGGTATAACAGATAAAGAATATTACACAAACAGTTTTCATATTCCTGTTTACTATAACATTTCAGCATTCGATAAAATAAGCATAGAAGCACCTTATCACGCTTTAACAAATGCAGGACATATAACTTATGTAGAATTAGATGGCGATACATCTAACAATGTTGAAGCATTTGAAAAAGTTATTCGTCATATGAAAGAAAGTGGAATAGGTTATGGTTCAATTAACCACCCAGTTGACCGAGACCCAGTTTGTGGTTACAATGGAATAATTGGCGAAACTTGTCCAAAATGTGGCAGAAAAGATGGTGAAAATGGCATTAAATTTGAAAGAATAAGAAGAATAACTGGTTATTTGGTTGGAACTTTGGAAAACTTTAACGATGCAAAACGCGCAGAAGAAAAAGACAGAGTTAAACACGGTCTTAGTGGTTGCAGGTGTGATAAATAATTTTATAAATTAAAAAATTAGGAAAAACTATGGAAAAAATTAATATAGCAGGTTTAGTTAACGATTCTATAACAGATGGGCCAGGAATAAGATACACAGTTTTTGTGCAAGGTTGCCCACATAATTGTAAAAATTGCCATAATCCTCAAACTCATAGTTTTAAGGCTGGGGTTTTATATGATGTTGATGACATTTTTAACGAAATTAAAAATAATCCTTTGCTAACAGGTGTAACTTTCAGTGGGGGCGAGCCTTTGTGTCAATCTAAACAACTATTGCCACTTGCAAAAAAAATTAAAGAAAGTGGACTAGAACTTGCTATTTACACAGGTTTTCTATTTGAAGATATTTTAAATAATAAAGTAGATGGTGCAAAAGAACTTTTAGAACTTGCTGATGTTTTAGTTGATGGTCCTTTTGTTGATAATTTAAGAGATTATAGTTTGAAATTTAAAGGTTCTTCTAACCAACGAATAATTGATTTGCATCAGTCTTTACCTTTAAATAAAGTTGTGTTAATAACAGATGAACGCTGGAATTAACCAAAAGGAATGCTATGGAAGAAATTAAAGTTAAACAGCAAAAAAGGGTTAACTATCAGGAAATTGCTGGCAATATGCTTAAATCAATCTTGGCTGGTATGTGTATAAGTCTTGGTGGAATTGCCTATCTTGCTTCACAAAACAAAATAGTTGGTGCTTTGTTTTTTACTGTTGGACTTTTTATGGTTTTAACAATGAGCCTTAACTTGTTTACAGGTAAAATATGTTATGCGTTTGATAATAAACCAAGTTATCTATTAAAGTGTTTGCTTGTTTGGGTTGGTAATCTTATAGGAGCAGTTGCTGTTGGTTATCTTTTGCAATTAACAAGATTAGACTCGTTACAGGCGTCTGTTATAGAACTTGCAAACACAAAATTGTCAGACACTTGGTATAGCGTGTTTATATTAGGAATTCTTTGCAATATTTTAATATATGTTGCAGTAGATGGCTATAAAAACAACGAAACTGCTTTGGGAAAATATCTTTCAGTATTTTTCGGTGTAAGCATTTTTGTGCTGTGTGGCTTTGAACACTGCGTTGCTGATATGTTCTATTTTAGTTTTGCTGGTGCTTGGAGTTGGCACACATTGCTTTATGTAATTATAATAACACTCGGAAATGTTGTTGGTGGTTTACTTTTTCCATTATGCAAAAAATTATATAATAAAAAGGTTGTTTAATGAACAATCTTTTTGTTTTTTATCTAAAATCAAGCAAAAACCCTTGACAAAATATTTAAGTTGTAATAAACTAATAAAAGTCTATTCTTTTGTAGAACTAGCCCCTCGACAAAGTGAAAGGCGTTTTTAATTTAAAATTTCGGAGGAATTTTCAATTATGAAAACATTTATGCCAAAAGCAAGCGATGTAAGCGAAAAGTGGTGGGTTGTTGATGCAACTGACATTCCATTAGGGCGTCTTGCAAGTCAAGTGGCTATGGTTTTAAGGGGGAAAAATAAACCAACATATACACCACATGCAGATATGGGAGACCATGTTATTGTTATAAACTGTGATAAAGTTGCCTTAACAGGTGATAAACTTCACAAAAAATTCTACCGTTACCACACAATGTATCCAGGTGGAGACCGTGAAATTCAATACAAAACACTTATGCAAACAAAAAGTGATTTCGTTGTTGAAAAAGCAGTTAAAGGTATGTTGCCTAAAACAACTTTGGGCAGAAAAATGCTTAAAAAATTAAGAACATACAAAGGTGCTGAACACCCACATGAAGCACAAAACCCACAAGAACTTAAACTTAAAGGAGGAAGATTATAATGGCAGTTAAGAAAACAAAATCAGATGTTGTTCAAACACCTGCAACAGGTCGTCGTAAATCTTCTGTAGCACGCGTTCGCCTTGTGGCTGGAAGTGGAAAAATTATAATTAATAAAAAAGAACTTGATGAATACTTTGGTCTTAGCACATTAAAACAAATTGTTCGTCAACCTTTAGAACTTACTCAAACATTAGATAAATTCGATGTTTATGCTAATGTTAATGGTGGTGGCCTTTCAGGTCAAGCAGGTTCAATTCGTCACGGTATAGCAAGAGCATTGGTTAAAATCAGCGAAGAATACAAACCAATTTTAAAAACTGCTGGTTTGTTAACTCGTGACCCTCGTATGAAAGAACGTAAAAAATACGGTCTTCACAAAGCAAGAAAAGCTGTTCAATTCAGTAAGAGATAATTTGCACAAAAAAGAAACAAGCACAACTTTTTGTTGTGTTTGTTTTTATTTAGTTGTAATTGTTTTTTTAAAAATGTTATACTATATTATTAGTGAGGTATATTTATGGAAAACTTTTATGATGTAATTATAATAGGTGGTGGGCCTGCTGGTATGACTGCAGGAATTTATGCTCAACGTGCTGGAATGAAATGTGTAATGATTGAAAAAGCAGCAGTTGGTGGGCAAGTTGCAATAACTCAAAGTATTGCAAATTATCCAGGGTTTAGCGAAATAGATGGTTTTGAACTTTCTCAAAAAATGTTCGAGCAAGCAACTAATTTAGGTATGGAAACCATATATGGTGAAGTTACAAATATCAATTTAAAAGATGAAATAAAATCGGTAACTGTTAATAGTCAAACTATAAATGCTTATGCCATAATTTTATGTATGGGTGCAACATCAAAAGGTCTAGGTGTTGAAAACGAGTTTAAGTATATTGGAAAAGGTGTAAGTTATTGCGCTGTGTGCGATGGGAATTTCTTTAAAAATAAAACAGTTGCTGTAGTTGGTGGTGGCAATACTGCCTTGGGTGATATTATTTATTTATCTAATATTTGTCAAAAAATTGTGCATATTCACAGACGAAAAGTTTTCCGAGCACAAGATGTTGAAATTCAAAATTATGAAAATATAATAAAAAATCACCCAGAAAAAATTGAACAAAAACTTGGTTATACGGTTGAAAAACTGCTTGGCGAAGGCAAAATAACTGGTGTTCAAATTAAAAATACCGAAAGTGGAGAGCTAGAAAATATAAATGTAGATGCGGTTTTCGTTGCAGTGGGCAGGGTTCCACAAACCGATTTTCTAGATGGACAAATTGAACTTTTAGATAATTATATAAAAACAAATAATAAAATGGAAACTAATGTTAAAGGTGTTTTTGCAGGTGGCGACATTGTTTATAAAAATTTAAGGCAAATTGCAACTGCAATAAGCGATGGGGCTATTGCTGGCACAAGTGCGTCAGAATATGTTAAGAACATAAAAAAACAGCATAATTAATTGCTGTTTTTTGTTTTTGTTAACTTTAAAAGTCTTTTTTTCATATATCTTAAATAAAAAGGAGATTATATGAAAAATAAACTTTTTGGAACCGATGGTGTAAGAGGTGTGGCAAATACACAAATTTCAGCGAAACTTGCTTTTAATTTAGCAAAAGCAGTTTCAATTTATTTATCCAATACAAAACCAGAAAACGAAAAACCTAAAGTGGTTATCGGCGAAGATACAAGGGTGTCTTGTGATATGATAAGGTCGGCGTTATGTGCTGGTCTTAACAGTATGGGGGTAGATGTTGTGCTTGCAGGCGTTATTCCAACCCCTGCAATAAATTATCTTGTTAAAGAATTTGGCTTTGATATAGGTATTATGATAACAGCAAGCCACAATTCAAGCGAATATAATGGCATTAAAATAACCGATAAAAACGGCTTTAAATTAACTGATGAACAGGAAGATGAAATAACCGAAATTTTTGAACAAGTTGACGAGTTTTTGCCTTGCGCTGCCGACCAAATAGGCGCAACTGTAATACAAGAAGAATTGCAAAAATATTGGGCAGATTATATAGTAGAAAGTGCTAATTGTTCATTAAATGGGTTGCGTGTTGGACTAGATTGTGCAAACGGTGCATCTTTTAAAGTCGCCCCATATATTTTTAAAAAAATGGGGGCAACAGTTGTTTGTTTTAATTGTGAAGATAAGGGAGAAAAAATAAACTTTAATTGTGGTGCAAATTATCCCCAATTTTTAGAGTTAAAATTAAAAGAGCAAAATTTAGATATAGCATTTGCTTTTGATGGTGATGCTGACCGTGTTTGTGCAATAAAAGGGAATGGTGAAAGAATACTAGGCGATGAAATAATGTTTTTAATGGCTAAATATTTTAAAAAGAAAAATAAATTAAATCAAAGCATTTTTGCCACAACCATATTAACCAACTTTGGTTTTGATAAAAGTTTAAATAAATTTGGCATAAAAGTAAAAAGAGTAGATGTTGGTGGCAAAAGTTTGCAAAAAATTATGGAAAATGAAGAACTAAATTTAGCAGGTGAAGATAACGGGCACATTATAATTGCTGATGTTGGTATGTGTTCTGATGGCATTTTAAGTGCTATTTATCTTTGTAAAATGCTTAAAGAAGGGGTTAAGTTTGAAGAAGAACTTAAAGATTATATTCCATTTTATCAAACTAAAATTAATGTGCCTGTAAGTCAACGACAAAAACAATTAAATAAAAGTGCCAAACTTTTGGCTGTTATTTCAGAATTAGAAGAAGATTTAGGGCAAGATGGTCGAATTGTTGTAAGACCAAGTGGAACAGAAATGGTAATTCGTGTTCTGGTTGAAGGTGTTGATAAATTCCAAGTTGAAAAGATTGCAAAAGAACTTGCAAGTTTAATAGAAAAATTATAACAAGCAATTTGCTTGTTTTTTTGTATATTTAATTTTTCATAATACAAACTAAAACTATGAAGAAACAAACTTTTTTTGGTGGAGTTGCAATTTTAATTGTAGCAAGTATAGTTGCAAAATTGTTGGGGGCGATTTATCGCATTCCTTTAACTTGGATATTGGGCAGTGAAGGACTTGGAATGTATCAGTTAGTGTTCCCATTGTTTTCTCTATTGCTTGTTATTTCTTCAACAGGAATGCCAAGTGCAATTAGTAAAATGATTGCAAAGCGCGAAGGTAATTTATTTGAAATTAATAAAATTTTTAAAGTAAGTTTAATTTCACTTTTTATATTTGGTTTGGCTGCTGGAATTTTATTGTTTTCTTGCTCGACCTTAATTGCAAATATGCAAGGAAATTCACAAATTTATTTGCCATATATGGTTATTTCTTTTGCCGTAGTGCTTGTAAGTGTGCTTTCGGCTTTCAGGGGATATTTTCAAGGAAGAATGAATATGCTGCCAACAGCAATGAGTAATATTGTTGAACAAAGTGGAAAATTGGTTTTTGGTTTGCTTTTTAGTTATTTATTTTTGGGTTACGGTCTTATTTATGGAGTTGCAGGCGCAGTTTTAGGTGTGGTTTTAAGCGAACTTGTTGCTGTGTTGTATATGTTTATCTGCTATTTAAAAGCCAAAAAAGAAAAATATGAAATAAAAAGTTCAAATTTAACCAATAAAGCAATTTTTAAAGAATTAATTTACACTTCATTTCCAATCGTGCTTGCTTCCTTTATAATACCTTTTACTTTGGTAATAGATAGTTTTCTTGTTATAAATCTTTTAAATTCAGGTGGGTTTAATGTTAGCGATAGCACAGTTATGTGGGGTATAAATAATGGCGTTGTTAATTCTATTATAAATGTTCCTGTTGTTTTAACATTGGGTGTTGCAACAGCCGTTGTTCCATTTTTAAGTGCAAAATCAAGTGATAAATCTGAATTAAGCAAAGGCTTGTGGCTTGCTATGAATATTGCAATTCCTAGCGCTATTGGTGTTGCTATTCTATCAGTTCCGATAATAGAATTTCTTTATTCAAACAGTTTAGTTTCAAGTAATATAAACGGAACATCACTTGCTTCTAACATTTTGCTTTTATCATCTGGACTCATTGTGTTTATGGCACTTTTACAAACCCAAAATGCTGGTATGCAAGGTTTAAATCATTCTAAGATACCTGTTTTTAATTTGTTGATTGCTGCAATTATAAAAATAGTTGTGTTAGTTATGCTTGTTCCAATCAATAGTATTAATATTTATGGTGTAATAATTTCTAACTATACTTTTTACGGAGTTGCAATTATATTAAATGCTGTTTATCTAAAATATAAAGAAAAAATAAATTTATATTTTTTTAAAAATTTCTCGACAATCTTGGGGGCGTGTTTAATTATGGCACTTGGGGTTTTAGTTCTTAAAAACTTGCTTGTAAATGTAAATGTTTATATAAGTTTACCTATTTGTATTATTGGTGGAATATTGCTATATTTAATTGGAATTATTAGTTTAAAAGTTGAACTTTTAGAGAAAGTTTTATTTCAATTTAAAAAACTAAAAACAAAATTTAAAAATTAGGTGTATAAATTTAATTTGAGGGAAATATTGCATTAAAGGAGGTGCTTTATGAATAAAACAGAACTTTTAAAGCAAGTTTCAAAACACAGTAAATTAAGCAGTAAAGATTGCAATGCCTGTTTACAGGCTTTGTTGCAAGTTATAACTCAAACTTTGCAACGAGGAGAAATTATTTCCATTGCTAAATTTGGTAAATTTTACACCCATTATCGTGCTGAAAGACAGGGAATAAATCCACAAACTGGTCAAAAAATCATAATTGCTGCACAAAATTTGCCTCGTTTTAAGCCAAGTTTATCGCTAAAAAGCCATTTTTAACCTTATTTTTTAGCAAAAATTAGACTTTTTTTGTTAAAAACATTAAAAATCGTTTTGAAAAGAAAAATTTTTATGCTATACTCTTGTTAACTCAATAAAAGGAGAAAAAGTAATGAACAAACAAGAATTTATTGCTGCAGTAGCCGAGAAATCAGGTTCATCTTTGGCTGACGCAGGTAGAGCAGTTAATGCAGTTTTTGATGTAATTCAAGAAACTTTAAAAAAGGGTGGCGATGTTGTTTTAACAGGTTTTGGTAAATTTGAAACAAGAAAAAGAGCCGCAAGAAACGGCGTAAACCCACTTACCAAACAACCTATTAAAATTCCTGCAACTAAAGTTCCTGCATTCAAGGCTGGTAAGGGTTTTAAAGACGCAATAAACTAATATATTACTTTAAGTAATTTTATTAACCACATTTAATATGCAACACAAAATGTGCCTGCTTTGTTATATTGTGGTAACTTGTTTAAAAAGCAAATTAATTTATGCTTTTTAAAGTTTATAAAGGGCATTATAAGCCCTTTTTTTATTGACGGAGAAAATATGAAGATAGGGAATATAGAATTAAAATCTAAATATATTTTAGCACCAATGGCAGGTTTTACAGATGCCGGTTTTAGAAGTTTGTGTTCATTGTTTGGGTGTGGACTTACAGTTAGTGAAATGGTAAGTGCAAAGGGCTTGTTATATGGAAGTGATAATACTAAAAATCTTTTATGTTACGAAGAAAATGAAAAGCCAAAATCTGTTCAAATATTTTCACGAGAACCAGAAATCGTAGAGCAGGTTTTAAAATCAGATGTCTTTAAAGATTGGGATATTTTAGATATTAATATGGGCTGTCCTGTTCCTAAAATAGTTAAAGAGAAAATGGGCTCTTATTTAATGAAAGACATAACTACTGCAGAAAAAGTTATTAAAACAGCAGTAAAATTTGCAAATAAACCTGTAACTGTAAAGTTTCGAGCAGGTTTTGATTCTAAAAACTTAAATGCCAAAGAGTTTGCAATAATGTGCGAAAATGCAGGCGCAAGTGCTGTTTGTGTTCACGGAAGAACTCGAGAACAAATGTATCAGGGAACAGTTGATTTAAACATTATAAAGGAAGTTAAAGAAAATGTTAAAATTCCTGTGTTTGGAAACGGTGATGTTACCAATAAAGAACAGGCAGATAGAATGTTCGAAACAACAGGGTGTGATGGAATTGCCATAGGCAGAGGTGCGCTTGGGAAACCTTGGATTTTTGCTGAACTTAATGGTGAAAAGTTTGATGTTAAAATTACAGATATAATAAAAAAACATATAGAAATTTTAAGCAAATATTTACCAGAAAAACTTGTTTTATTACATATGAGAAAACATTTAGCAAGTTATGTTTCAAACATAAAAAACGCAAGGCAGTTAAGATATAAATTAACAACAAGTTCTAGTTTTGATGAAATATACAGTTTATTATCTTGTTTAAATTAAGTTTAAATTTTACTTCAATTTGGTTGCCTGTTTTCTATATTTTTAGTATCATTATAAATAAAGCAAATTTTTTTATTTTTTAAAAATTTAGAGGAAAAAATGGAGATATTTTACAGCATTATCACAGCACTTGCAGGCCTTGGTGTTATGCTTTATGGAATTAGTGTTATGAACCGTGGGCTTGAAGGGTGTCTAGGGCTTGGCTTTAAGCGTGCAATAACACATTCATCTAAGCGTCTTATACAAAGTTGGGGCTTAGGGGCTGGTGTAACAGGTTTATTGCAAACTTCTGTTTTAACCAATTCTATGATAGTTGGTTTTGTTAATGTTGGTGCAATTGGTTTAACTTCTGCAATGGCTATGGTTCTAGGAACAGCTGCTGGTTCTTCTTTGTCAACCATTGTAATGGCTTTTGAAAGCATAAATTTGTTACAAATTTTTACCATATTCTGCTTTGTTGGCGCATTTATTCTAATGTTTATTAAAAAGAATAAAGTTCAACTTGTAGGACAAGCATTGATGGGGTTCGGTCTGCTTTGCTTGGGGATAACATTAATAAGTTCAGGTATGGGCGTCATTGCAGAACAACCTGCAGTTTCAGATGTTATTTCAATGGCTACTGATCCTATTTTATTGGTGTTGATTGGTCTAGTTTTAAGTGTTCTGTTAAACAGTATGCTTCCTGTGCTTGCGTTGCTTATTGTTCTTTGTGGCAGTGCTGATGCGGCTGGCCCTGTTACAATTCAGTCTGCTTGTTTGGTGTTGTTAGGAACGAATATCGGAACAGCAATTACAAATCTTTGGGTAAACAATTTTGGTGAAACCACTAACAGTAAAAGAATGCTAGTATTCAATTTATTTGCAAAAATTATAGGTTCAATAATATTTGGTTTAATATTAATATCTTCTTTTGCAGATTGGTTGCACGGGCTTTGTGCAAATGAACCAAGCATAACCTTAGTAGTAATGACTATTTTGTTGTTTGTTGTTCCAAGTTTAATACTTTTAATTTTTGTAAAACCTTTTGAAAAACTTATGCGACTTATAATTAAACCTAAAAAATCACAAGGAACAATGTATGATATTTTTGATATAGACGAAACTACAATGAAAACAGCAGGTGTTGCTCACACAGCAGTATTATCTGGTGTGTCAAAAATTGTCAGTATGCAAGTTGATTTAACTAATAAACTTTGTAAACAATTATTTGAAAAAACTTCTGATAGTAAAAATTTACGAAGAACATTTACGGGGCTTGAAAAAGCAATAAAGTTAAGCACCAATAATGCTGTAAGAATAAGTGGTTTGCAGGGTGCAAGTTCAATGGAATTAACAAATAATCTTATTTATATTTTGGGTGATACAGGGCACGCCTTAAAGGTTTGCACAAGATTGGAAGAGTTTTCAGTTGATAATTTAAAACGAGGCAAAGGGCTTACAAAAGAGCAAATTGAAATTTTAAAGCCTATTGTTGAACAAGTAACAAATTTAGGGCTAAAAGTTGCAGATTATGTAAGCAGTAATGCTCCTGTAAATGAAAAACAAGAAATTTTAAGGCAAATGTTTGATGAAATTGACAACAATACTAAACAGATTACAAAAGCAAAACATAAATTATTTGATAACAAAGATTCAAAAAAACAAGATAATTCTATTTACTTAAATATGTTATACGAGTTTGGAAAATTAGGAACTGACTTTATGAATATTGCAATTAAAACAAGTTTAATGGAGGTTTAATATGGAAAATAAAGTAACAATCAGAGATTTTAAGTTAGAGGGGAAAAGAGTTTTATTAAGGGTAGATTTTAATGTTCCACTTAATTCACATGGCGTTATTACTAATGATAAAAGAATAAGGGAAGCAATACCAACGATTCAATATTTAGTAGGGCAAAAAGCAAAAGTAATTATATGTTCACACTTGGGTCGCCCAGAAGGAAAAGTTGTTCCAGAACTTTCTCTTCGTGGGGTTGCAGATAAACTTGCTCAACTTATTAAATTGCCTGTTGTGCTTGCTAATGATGTTGCAGGTGTTGATACGCATAAACTTGTAAGGGGAATGCAAGATGGCGATATTATTATGCTTGAAAATTTAAGGTTCGAGCCAGGTGAAGAAGCAAACTCTGAAGAATTTGCTAAAAAACTTGCGTCTATTGCTGATATATACTGTGATGACGCTTTTGGAGCAATGCACCGAGCACATGCAAGCACTGCAAAGATTACCGAATTTTTACCTAGTTGCATTGGCTTTTTGGTAGAGCGAGAATTGGAAGTTTTTAATGAAGTTATGAACAACCCTAAAAGACCTTTTGTGGTAGTTATTGGTGGTTCAAAAGTTAAAGACAAAATAACACTTTTAAGCACTATGATTGCAAAAGCAGACACCGTTTTAATTGGTGGTGCAATGGCTTATACATTTTTAAAATCACAAGGTCATAATGTAGGTAATTCATCTTATGAAGAAGATAAAATTCAATTTGCAAAACTTTTGCTTGAAAAAGCAGAGAAATGTGGAACAGAAGTTTTGCTACCTATAGACCACGTGGTTGCAGATGAATTTAATTTTGCTGCAAACACTAAAATTATTTCTACAAAAGAATTTAAGAAAGATGATATTGGTATGGATATAGGCCCTAAAACTATAAAACTATATTCAAAAATAATTTCGCGGGCTAAAACAGTGTTCTGGAATGGACCTATGGGCGTATTTGAATTTCAAAAATTTTCAGAAGGCACTGCAGGTATAGCAAAAGCAATGGTAGAATGTTCAAAAGATGCAATTACCATAGTTGGTGGTGGTGATAGCGCAAGTGCAATTGAAAAACTGGGTCTTGAGCACGAAATTACCCATGTATCAACAGGTGGTGGCGCTTCACTTAAATATCTTGAAGGCGCATCTTTACCAGGCTTAGATGCAATCGGAACAAAACACGAAGAGGTTTAAAATGAAATATATAATTGGTAATTGGAAAATGAACCAAAATGCAAAAATTATTGACAATTTTATTAAATCTTTTAAAAAAAATAAAGTTAATAATGTAAAATTTGGTTTGGCTGTTCCTTATGTTTATATTGAAAAAATTAAGAAAAAACTTGGGAAAACTTGTTTAGTTGGTGCTGAAAATTGCAGTGAATATTCAAGTGGTGCATATACAGGAGAAGTTTCAGCAGAAATGCTTGCTGATTTTAATATAGATTTTTGTTTGGTTGGGCATAGTGAAAGAAGAACAATTTTTGCAGAAACAGATGAGCAAATTAATGAAAAAATTAAACAACTAATTAAAAATAAAATAACACCTTTGTTTTGTATTGGCGAAACATTGAAGGAATACGAAAACAAGGAAACAAAAAAAGTTATTAAAAAACAAATAGAAAAAGGGCTTAAAGGAATTAACGCAAGCGAATTGAATAATTTAATTATTGCATATGAACCAGTATGGGCTATTGGCACAGGTAAAACTGCTGATGCTAAAACAATTAATAATATAACAGAGTATATTAAAAATTTACTTTTAAAAATGTATGGAGAAAATTCTAAAAGCATTAAGGTTTTATATGGTGGCAGTGTTAATTCAGAAAACGCAAGCAATCTTTTAACAGATTTGGTAGATGGCGCTTTGGTTGGCGGGGCAAGTTTAAATGCCGAAAAATTTATAAATATAGGAAGAAATGTTTAAGGAGTTATAATGGAGACAAAAAAACAGGTCGTTGGCATAATATTAGATGGTTTTGGAATTTCTGATATAACAGAAGGAAATCCGGTTAAAAAAGCAAAAATGCCTTTTTATAATAAACTTTTAAAAGATTATCCTAACACTCAAATTTTTGCTAGTGAAGAATATGTTGGCTTACCTAAAGGACAAATGGGAAATAGTGAAGTTGGACACTTAAATTTAGGCGCAGGAAAAAGATTATATCAAGATTTAATGCGTATAAATATGTCTATAGAAAATAAAACTTTTTTTGAAAATCAAGTTTTTTTAAATGTTTTTAAACGCGCAAAAAAACATAATTCAACCGTTCATCTAATAGGGCTTGTTTCAACAGGTGGAGTGCACAGTTCTTTACACCATTTATTTGCCTTACTTGAAATGGCAAAACAAAACGAAATAAAAAAATTAAAAATTCATTGTATAACCGATGGTAGAGATACACCGGTTGATGCAGGTAAAGAATTTTTAGCCGAACTTTTTAATAAAACTCAAGAATTAGGTGTTGGGCAAATTGCAACTGTTTGTGGAAGATTTTATGCAATGGATAGAGAAGATAGATTCGTAAGAACAGAAAAAGCATTTAATCTTATCGCAAAAGGAATTGGTGATAAAGTTCAAAGTTTTGAAGAAGTTTTTAATATTGAATATAAAAAAGGCACAAGTGATGAATATTTACCACCATATGTAGTTGGTGATTATAATGGGCTTAAAACAAATGATGAAATGATTTTCTTTAATTTCCGACCAGACCGTATGCGACAAATCGTTGCAGCATTTTCTGACCGTGTGTTTTTACCTTTTACAAGAAAACTTCCAAGACTTCATTTTACAGCAATGTGTCAATATGACAAAAGGCAAACAAAAGTTGCTGTTGCTTTTAAACCAGAACACCCTTCTGAAACTTTGTCAAAATATTTAAGCGAACAAGGTAAAAGACAATTAAAACTTGCAGAAACTACAAAATATGCTCATGTTACATATTACTTTAATGGTGGAATAGAAAAACCATATAAAAAAGAAAATAGAATTTTAGTAGAAAGCGAAAATGTTGATAGTTTTGCTGATTTTCCTCAAATGAAAGCAAATGAAATTGCACAAATTGCTGTTACTGAAATTTCAAAAAATATCTATGATTTTGTTTTAATTAATTTTTCAAATTGTGATATGGTTGGGCATACTGCAAACTTCGACGCTTGTGTTACAGCGCTAGAAACTGTTGATAAAGCATTGGAAAAAGTTGTTGACACAGCGTTAAAAATGGGGTATGTTTGCGTGATTGTTGCTGACCACGGAAACATTGAAGATGTTAGGCCAAAATCTCCATATGCAACAAGTCATACACTTAATCCCGTTCCATTTATAGTAACTGATAGGGGCGTAAAACTTAAAAAAGGCAAATTCGGTTTAGATGTGTTTGCTCCAACAGTTTTAGAATTAATGGAACTTAAAAAACCAAAAGAAATGGAAGCAGAAAGTTTAATTAAATAAAAAGTCTATATTTTTTAAATTAATGTAAAGGATAATGATTTTCATTGTCCTTTTTGTTTTTATTATTCAACTGCTTGTTCTAATGACTTTTTTGATATTGACAAAATTTTACTTTTGTGTTATATTTTTAACAATTAAAAATAGGTTAATTTTTAAGAATAACTAAAAGGAAAATATAAATGAATAAAAGAAGAAAAATTAACAAATTATTTAGAAAAGCAAATGCTAAAATGATGGAAGAGTATGATACATACCAAGTTGAAAATTCAAATGGAATTTCAACAATTTATGTTGCAAAACAAAATGATGAAAATATCTTTGATACAGATACAAATTTTGAAAAAAGTAAAATATTGCTTGATATAGAGAATGTTTATACAGTAGAACAAGAAAAACAAAAAAATGAACAAGAAAGTGAACAAATTGTAGATTATTTTAAAGTAAAAGCGCAACAAACCGAAATATCTAAACAAGAAAATTCAAGTGAATTAGATATAGTTAAAAATCAATTAAAAAGTATGTTCGATGAAAATGATGATTTATCAAAAACTATAATTCAATTAAATGAAAACAAACCACAAATTGCTATAAACACTAGGAATGAACAAAATGAAAGACAAATGTAAAAAATATCCATAACGGATATTTTTTTAGTTAAATTTAATTTAATATTAAATTATGTTTCTGTGTTAAATAAATTATTTATTCTTGACATATAAATTTATAATAGATATAATATTTTAGATTAAATTCTGCTTTGTAAAAATTTTAATTTTATTGTTTTAGTTATAACTTAAATAAAAAATAAGGATTAATATATGTTAGCACTAATATGTGATATTTTTAATTCAATATTAAACACAATGTTTCGTGAAGTGCCACCTGCATTAAAGTCGGTTTTGATAATAGTTTTTCTTTTGCTTTCATTGTTTTTTTTGGCAAAAACTATTCGTGTTGGTGGAAAGGCAGATAAAATGCCTATAAATATTGGTTTCTTTTTACTTTTTATTTTATTTTTTACATTATGTATGTTATATATTTGGTTATAAAAACGGAGTTTTCCGTTTTTTTTACATTTAAAAACAAAAACTAGCCTTTTTCGTTAATTTTTTAATTTTAATTTAAGAAAAAATTTTACTTTTTAATAAAATTACTTGAAAATTATTGTTTAGTATGTTATAATCTTACCACTGTATAAGCAAACTAACAAGGGGGAAACTATGAATTTTGGTTCTTTGGCACTACCACAGTGGGTAACTGATGTTTTTCCGGTTGTTCAACATATATTTATAATTTTAATGTTGATTGGTGCAATTTTAATAACTGTTCTAGTGCTTTGTCAACAAAGCAACAGTGGTGGTGGAGTTAACGCTTTAAGTGGAGCAACAGAAACCTATTATGCTCAAAATAAAGGCAAATCTAAAGAAGGGCGCTTAAAACGTGCAACCACAATAATTGCTATCTGTATGGCAGTTATAACAATTCTTTACTTTGTCTCACTTCGCATTGTAAGTGGTTAAATCGGAAGGGGTTTCTAACTCCTTCTTTTGTTTATTATAAAATCAAATTCTTTAACACAATGTTTTTAAGATTGAATTTTTAAAATAATTATAAAATATCAGTTTGTTATTTTTTGCATTTTAAAATTAAATATTAAGTTAATCTTGCTTTTAATTAGTGCAAAATTGCAATTAAAGGGAAAATTATGAAATCTGTTTTAGAATATATTGAAAATAATAATTTAGGATTTATGCGTCAAAGTGAATTGGCAAAATTGGTAAGCATTGCTCTTAATCGTGATAATGCTGAAGTTTATCAGGAAATTTCTAACTTACTTGATGAAGGCGATTTATATATGGTGGGTGATAAAAAAATTGTATCATCTAGGTCTTTAAATTTAAAAAAGGGTATTTTACACGGAAATCCACGAGGGTTTGCGTTTTGTAAATTAATAGATTCAGATGAACCTGATGTTTTTATTCCTAATGTAAATTTAAAACACGCATTACATAAAGATAAAGTTTTAATAAAAATTCATAAAAAAAATGATAAAACTGAAGGCGAAGTTGTAAAAATAATTAAACGCTTTAAAGATAATATTGTCGGCTTGTTTATGGCGCTTGATGCTGATACAGGTTTTGTAAAACCAGATGAAGCAAACTTTTTTAAAGATATTTATGTAAAAAATGCTAAGAAATTTAAAGTTAAAAACAATGATAAAGTTGTTGTTAGAATAGAAAAATATGACTCGAAAGGCAAAAATCCAGAAGGGGTTATTGTTGAGAACTTAGGGGCAGAAGGACAAAAAGGTGTTGATGTTCTTTCTATTCTGCGTGAGTTTAATATGTATGAAGAATTCGAGCCACAAGTTTTAGAAGATGCTAAAAAAATCCCACAACAAGTAAAACCTGAGCAACTTGTTGGCAGGGAAGATTTTAGAAACGAAGTTATTGTTACTATTGATGGTGAAGATTCTAAAGATTTCGATGATGCTGTAAATGTTTGGAAAGCAGAAGATGGTAATTGGATGCTAGGCGTTCATATTGCCGATGTTTCTAACTATGTAAAAATAAACACTGCACTTGATAGAGAAGCATATAAAAGGGGAACAAGTGCCTATTTTGTTGACAGGGTTTTACCTATGTTACCTGTTGAATTAAGTAATGGTATATGTTCTTTAAACCCTAATGTAGATAGACTTACAATGTCAGTCATAATGAAAATTGATGAAAATGGTAAAGTTATAGAACATAAAATATGCAATAGTGTAATTCGTTCTGCTGCAAGAATGACTTACACTGAAGTTTTTGCGATTTTAAATGATGACCCAGAAATGTGTGAAAAATATAAAGATATGGTGCAAAATTTTAAAAATATGGAAATTTTGCATAATATTTTGTTAAAAAAGAGAACAAAACGGGGCGCGCTTGATTTTGACTTACCAGAATGTGTAATTGATATTAACGAGTTTGGTCGAGTTGTTGATGTTAGGAAATTTGAACGCAATACTGCTCATAAAATAATAGAGTCTTTTATGCTTGAAGCAAATGAAACAGTTGCCGAACATATTTGTAACCTAGGACTTCCTTGTATGTATCGTGTTCACGAACAACCAGATAGTATGAAAATGGGTAACTTTTTTGCCTTACTTTCTTCAATAGGTGAACATATAAAATCTACCCCAGAGAAAGTAACACCAAAACAATTACAACAATTATTGGTAAGAGTTAAGGATAAACCTTATTCAGAAGTGGTAAACAAGGTTATGTTGCGATCACTTCAAAAAGCAAGATATGCAAGTAAAAACTTGGGGCATTATGGTCTTGCTGCTGAATTTTATTGTCATTTTACTTCTCCAATCAGAAGATATCCAGATTTAATGGTTCACAGAATTTTGAAAAATTGTGTTCTTAATAAACCAGATCAAGCAAGATTAGATTTTTATAACGAATTTATTGGCGAGGCTTGTTTGCTTTCTAGCGAAAGAGAACAACTTGCCGAAAGTGCTGAACGAGCAGTTGATGAACTTAAAAAGACAGAATATATGCTTGATAAAGTTGGAAATCGTTATAAAGGCACTATATCTGGTGCAACAAGTTTTGGCGTTTTTGTTGAACTTGATAACACTGTTGAAGGTATGTGTGCAATAAACGATTTACCAGAAGACACATATACAGTGATTGAAAATCAATATATGCTTAAAGGTAAGCGTCATCAATATCAATTAGGTGGAAAAGTTGAAGTAGAAGTGCTAAGCGTTAACCTTAAAAGACGACAAATTAACTTTAAAATTTTAGATGAGAAATCAGATGAAAAATTAGAAGAAAATAACGAAAATTCTGAAAAAATCATAGAAAATTCATAAAAATACCAAAAAAACACGCAAAAATTCAATTTTTAGTGCTATAAAATATCAAATTTTCAAAAGTTTGTCAACTTTTTTTGCAAAGGGTATTGAAAAAATTTTTATTTGTGATATAATAGAAGAGGTAGAAATGAAAATAATTGCTACTAACAAAAAAGCACACTTTGAATATTTCATTCTTAAAAAGTTTGAAGCAGGCATAAGTTTGCAGGGAAGTGAAGTTAAATCTATTAGGGCTGGAAATGTAAGTTTAAAAGAAAGTTTTGTTGTATTAAAAAATGGCGAAGCATATATAAATAATATGTTCATAAAAAATTATGACAAAACGGGAAATTTTAAACCAGACGAACGAAGATTGAGAAAACTTTTATTGCACAAGTCAGAAATTCAACTTTTAACTTCAAAAGTTGCAGAAAAAGGTTTAACAGTTGTTCCACTTTCAATTTATCTAGATAAACAACTTGTAAAACTTGAAATTGCACTTTGCAAAGGAAAACTTTTGCATGACAAACGAAAATCTATAAAAGATAGAGATATAGAAAGAGATATTCGTCGTGAACTTAAAATCAAAAACGGCTGACACTTACTTTTTAAAGGGGGCGTGTTGGTTTCGACAAGCAAGCACTTTGCTTATTGGCGCGTCGCAGGTTCGTCTGCGTTACTAACGAAACAAAAAATAAACGCAGAAAAAGATTCTGTTACAACTTCAGGTCAAACAACAACCTATTCTTTCCCAAGAATGGCTGCTTGCTATGCCTAAGTTCGACTTGGTTTAAGTCCTTAAATTAAACTGGTTTGAATAACGCTTGTTTGGGGGCAGGTGTTCAAATCTCAAAATAATCTCAAACGCAATTAGTTAGTGTTCAATAATTAATTGGCTATAAACGAACTCGCTGTTAAATGTTTGTTTCTTTATAAAATTAACAGTTAAATTTAAAAAGGAAATACACGCGTAGTCAATTTGTGAAAAACTTGTTTGGACATGGGTTCAACTCCCATCGCTTCCACCATTTTTAAAAAATACATTAAGGAGCAAATGAAATGACTTTTTTTGAAATACTTTTATACATTCTTTCTATTATAGGTTTAGTTGTTCTTGGCGTTATGATAATTTATTTCTTATCAGTGCTTATTCTTTCTATTATTGGAAGAAATGAAAACACAAACACCCAAAGCAATAATGTTGTAAAAAGACCAAAGGTTTTAAATTCGAATGATTCAGAAGAAAGTGATGGACTTGAAGAATATGTTGATGAAAAATCTTGGAATGAAGAAAAAGCAAATGATGAGCAAGCAGAAATTGAAACATTGGAAGACGAACCTGTTAATATGCTTGAAGAAGAAAGATTGGAAAATCTTGAAGAAAAACGCAAATTAGATGATGATTTTGATGATTTTGACAGTATATTTGATGACACTGAAGAAGAGGAAGAAGACAAAGAAACTGCAGAATTAGATAAAATTATTGATAAAATAAATGCTGAAAGCGTTGAAGAGTATAATAAACTTATTAAAACTGAACCAATAGCAAAACCTGCAATAGAAGAAAAAATTGAAGAACCTGAAATTGTTGAACCTGAAATTGAAGAAAGCAATGAAAAAGATGTTTTTGTTGAAGACCAAGTAAACTTGTTTGATGACCTTGGATTAGAAGATGTTAACGAACAAGAACCAGAAGTTGATGAAGAAGAAGCCGAAGAAGTTAGAGCAATGAAAGAAGAACTTGAACAAGAACGCGAAAGACTTGAACAAGAAAAAGCAGAACTTATAAAAGAACGCGAAGAACTTGAAGCAAAAAGAAACGAGTTAGAAGAAAAATCTGCTGAAATTGCAGAAGGTTCAATTTATGACAGTATGACAATGGAACAACTTAACGACAGACTTGAAGTTTTACGCGCAAGATTAAAGGCTAATGAAAAAGACTTAAAAGCAAACCGTAAAGAATATAATCCATTAGCAAGAGTTAAGAAAACACTTGAAAAAGATAAAGCAAAATTACGCAGACGCGAAGCAATAGTTGCTCGTAAAAAGGTAATTCTTTATGGTGTTAACAACTATGTTGATATTGATGAAGAAAAAGCTAAAAAATTAAGCGAAGACCTTGACTTACTTGACGGTTTAAGATTATCAGTTCAACACTGTGAAGATGTTATGAATGCTAATAAAGATAGATTCCCAATCTTAGAGAAAACAAATCAAATTTTGGTTGAAACTAACAAACAAATTCATGACGACATTGATGAAATTGAAAAAGTTATTGCTTCTAGAAATGTTGAAGAATAATATTTAATAATAAAGTTTAAAAGAGGTTTATAAAAAAACCTCTTTTTTATTTTCATTTTTTTAACAAATATGATAAAATATGTTATACTAATAATAAATTAAATAAAGAGGGGCATATGGCTTTTAGTTTTTTTAATTTATTTAGAAGGAAAAAATCAGCACAGAAAAATCCAGTTAAAACGGGAATTGTTTTTAGTGGTGGTGGAACACGGGGCTTTGCTTATATTGGTGTAATAAAAGCTTTTTTAGAAAGTGGTATCGATTTTGATATGGTTGCAGGAACTTCTGTTGGCTCTATTATAGGTGCTTTTTATGCAGCCAATGTGCCATTAAATATAATGGAAGAACGCGCTGTTAAAATGAAGCAAACAGATATTTTTTCTTCTAAAATAAAATTAATACCAAGTAAAACAGAACGGCTTGAAGAGTTTGTTGCTGAAATTTTAGACGGAAAAGAATTTGATGACTTGGTAAAACCTTTTTGTGCTGTTGCTGTGGATATTAAAACAGGAACAGAAGTGCATATCTCTTCAGGTGGAAAGGGAGACCTTGTTAAAGCAATTGCTGGTTCTTGTGCAATACCAGGTGTTTTTAATGCTGTTCCTTTTAAAGATATGAATTTACTTGATGGGGGCTTGACAAATAACATACCTGCCGATGCCTTACGCGAAATGGGTGCAGATATAGTTATTTCTATTGATATAAACCCAACGCGTGGGTATGGAACGGATAGTTTAAAAACAGTGGAATTATTAAAAGCCGCTTTGCGAATTTTAATGAAATCTAATGCTGTAAATGGCTATGTGCATTCCGATTATATAATAAAACTAGATTTATCAAAATTTAGCCAATTAAAAATTGAAAATATGGATGAGATGATTCAACTTGGCTATGAACTTACTATGCAACAAATCCCCGAAATTAAACGCGTTTTAGAAAGAACAAAAGCCGATGAAAGCATTAAGCGAGTAAGCAGAAAAATAAGGGCAATTCAAAAAAAATCTAAACAAATTGAAAAATTAAATCAATCATTAACAGATGAAGAAAAGGAGATATTGAAAATATATGGCAAGTAAAAAATCAAAAAAATTAAGATTTACATTTAGCGTAACAAGATTTATTGTTTTTCTTATTATAAGTGCATTAATTTGCTCAACTTTGTTTTTTGCTGATAAAATAGAAAATAAAATTAATTCTTATCTTAACACTACAATGGCTGAGACAGCAGATTTTACACAAGCATTAGATAAAGATTTTGTTGTGCATTTTGTAGATGTTGGTCAGGGCGATTGTATTATGCTTGAATTACCAGACGGAACAAAAGGTATAATTGACGGTGGTGATAATAAATCAGATTCGGAAGAACATATTGTTGAATACGCGAAATCATTTATTTTCGATGATACCGAAGATGAAACTTTTGATTTTATGATTGCAACACACGCAGATGCCGACCATATTGGTGGCTTAGATGTGGTTTTGAAAAACTTTCAAGTAAATAAAGTTTACAGACCTAAAACTTTTTATATTAATGAAAAAGACAATGCAACAGCAGAGCAACTTGCTTTTACCGAGCAGGAAACGGCACTTGCAGCAGGGCAAGGTTTTACCACAATTACAAACAACAACAAAAAAGATACTGCTGTTCTTTACAACTTTTTATCACTAGCATACAGTGAACCTAATTGTGAAGTTGTATTCACTGAAGATAAAATGGAAATAAAAGATGATACAACAGGTTATCTATTAAGGTTTTATGGACCTATAAAAGATACATATAGTGATATTAATAACTATTCACCTGTAATTATTTGTGAGTATCAAGGTTTTAGCATTGCTTTAACAGGTGATGCAGAAACGCAAGCAGAAGAAGATATTTTAGCAGCTTACCCAGATTTACCAAATGTTGATGCAATGAAACTTGGACACCACGGAAGTGGAACTTCAACAACTCAAGCATTTCTAGAGACTTTAGACCCAGAATATGTGTTCATATGTGTAGGTGAAGGAAATAAATATAACCACCCACATGAAGCAGTTCTTGAAAGATTAAAAAATTATGGAATTACAGATAATATTTATAGAACAGATTTACTGGGTGATATTTTGTTTGCCATAGGTGAAACTTCAACATCAAGTGAAACAGCAGTTAATGCTGATACATCATCTGCTAAAACTTATGGTATATTTATAGCAAACAGTGAAAATAGCACAGAAGTTGTTCCAACTGTTTTCCATTGGTGGTATGTTGTTGTGGGTGCAGTAGTAATTGTGTTCTTTATTTGCTTCTTAACAACAAAAGAACTTAAAAAAATTGCAAAAAATAAAGCTAAAACTTATATTAAAAACTAAATAAGTTTATAAAAACATTTGATAAATTTTATTTATAATGCTAAAATTAAATAAATTGAAGTATAATATTTAAGGGGCGCTAATGAAAACTAACATTGCACTTATTTGCCTATTACCAAACTATAGTAAAAACATCTCTAAATTATTAAGTGATAAGTTAGATATGTTTTATGTTAATGTTGAAGAAATGGTAGATTTTGAGCTAGGTGATTTAGAACATATTTTAAACACTTTGGGCGAGCGTGATGGTAGGAAATTTATCCGAGATTCTGAAAATAAAATTATAAAAAATGTATCAAATTTTGAAAACACAATTATAAGTATAAATCCCATAACAATGTTTGCAAATCGTAATTTTGACCGTATTTCAAAAACAAGTTATATAGTATATCTTCAAATTGCACCAAAGTTTTTTAAAATTCGAGCACAAGAAACAGCCGACGATATAAGTGAAAGTATGCTTAATATTGCATTTACAGAGCGTGATAAAATGTATGTTGACAGAAGTGATATAGTTGTAAACTGTTCTAGTTATAAAACAAGTAAAGCAGTTAAAAAAGTTGTTTCATCAATAAATTCATTTTTTAAAAAACTTAATAAAACTAGAAATAAAAAGGTCGGTTAGACCTTTTTTGTTTTGTAATTTTAAAATTATTTGTTAAACTATGTTTATTAAATAGGAGAAAAAATATGGAAATTGAACAAAAAGTTATTAACACATTAAGGAAACTATCTTTAGAACAAATAATGACAGCAAAATCTGGACACCCAGGTGTTGCTCTTGGTGCTGCACCTATAATGTTTGCACTTTATAACAACGCAAATATTTGCCCTAAAAAACCTGATTGGTTTAATCGAGATAGAATTATAATTTCTTGTGGACACGCAAGTAGTTTAATTTATTCAACATTGCATTTGTTTGGATATAATGTTTCAATAGATGATTTAAAACAATTCCGTCAACTTGGCTCTTATACACCAGGACACCCAGAAGAAACCGTTACAAGTGGGGTAGATTGTTCAACAGGTGCATTAGGGCAAGGTTTTGCTAATGCTGTTGGTTTTGCAATAGCCGAAAACTTTTTAAGTGAAAAAACTAAAAAATATCAGAAAATTGTTGACCACTACACTTTTGTTATGTGTGGAGATGGCGATTTAATGGAAGGTATTTCATATGAAGCAGCAGCAATGGCTGGTAATTTAAAATTAAATAAACTTATTGCACTTTATGATAGTAATGATATAAGTTTAGATGGCAAATTAAGCCTGTCAAGCAACGAAGATGTTCAAAAACGCTTTGAAGCGTGTGGTTGGCAAGTTTTGTTTGTAAAGGACGCAAACCAGTGGAAAAATGTTAACAAAGCAATAATAAAAGCAAAGCAATCAACCGATAAACCAACATTAATTATTTGTAAAACAGTAATTGGCTATGGAAGCAAATTAGCAGGCAGTGAAAAGTGTCACGGAAAACCTTTTAGTGATGAAGATGTTGCGCAAATGTGTGCAAGCCTTGGCGTGTCTGATGTTCCTTTTAAAATAGATGAAGATGTTTTATTGTGGCAAAAAAATGTTTCTAATAAAGGCGAAATAGAAGAACAAAAATGGCAGCAAAAAGTTGAACAGTTAAAAGAAAATAATAAAGAATTATATAATGAAATTTTTGCTCCTAAATTTAACATAAATAAAACATTAAACGAAATAAAATTTAAAGAAGCACTTGCAACTCGTGATGCAGGTAAAACAGTGCTTAACAAACTTGCTAACACAGTCCCAAATTTAATTGGTGGTTCTGCTGATTTAGTTGGTGCAACTAAAACTTACATTGATAATTCATCATATTATTCAGCAACAAACAGAATTGGAAGAAATATTGCGTTTGGTGTAAGAGAACATTCTATGGCTGCAATAGCAAATGGAATTGCTTTACATAAAGGTTTAAAACCATTTGTATCAACTTTTCTTGTATTTTCAGATTATTGTAGATATGCAATCAGAATGTCTGCATTAATGAATTTACCAGTTTTATATATTTGGACACACGACAGTTTAGCAGTTGGTGAAGATGGGGCAACGCATCAACCGATAGAGCAACTAGAAAGTTTAAGATTAATTCCAAATCATTGTGTAATAAGACCAGCAGATGCAGAAGAAACAAAAGGTGCATATAAAATTGCAATGCAAGAAAATTGCCCGGTATCTGTTGTTTTAAGCAGACAAACTTTGCCAATTCTTAAAAGCAGTTCAGCAAATAATGTTGAATATGGTGGCTATGTTATAAGTGAAGAACAAAATCCTAAAAATCTTGAACTTATTTTAATTGCAACAGGAAGTGAAGTATCTCTTTGTATAAATGTGCAAAAAGAACTTGAAAAACAAGGTCATTCTGTAAGAGTGGTAAGTATGCCTTGCAAAGAATTGTTTTTCAAACAAGATAAAACTTATCAAAACAAAGTTTTACCTAAAAAATGTGTTAAACGAATTTCTGTTGAAGCAGGTGTAACAAGTGGTTGGGCGAAAATTGTAGGAGATAATGGTGTTGCAATAGGAGTTAATCAATTTGGCGAAAGTGGAAAAGGTCAAGAAGTGATGGAATTATTTGGTTTTGATGTTAAAAATATAGTAAAAATTGCAAAAAAATTATTAAAATAAGCATTTTTTAAAATTAAAGACACTAAACATAATAGTGTCTTTTTTATTATCATATTAAAGAAAAGTAATTTATAATCTTAAAAATTACTTATTATTTTAATTAAAAAGATTAAAAGGGGTGATTATGAGAGAACCGTGTATGGATTTAGCAGAAGTTAAAAAGCAAATTATGGAACTTAAAGGTAGAGACATAGAAATGGCTGTTAATCACGGTAGAAAAAAGATAACGCATTATCAAGGAGTTATTGAAGATATATATAACAGTGTATTTGTTGTAAGATTGCAAAATAATGCAAAAACAGAAAAAATGTCTTGCTCGTTCAGTGATGTTTTATGTGGCGATGTAAAAATTGCTACAAAAAAATAAAAATTTTAGTTCTAATTATTAATATGTTTATCATAAATTGTAGCAATATTTACAAGGAGGAAGCAAAATGGCTTTTGAACCTTTAATTAGGGAAATAGATACAAAAATTTTAAAAAATTTAGGAACTGTAAAAACACAGGCTAATCTTATGCTTGTAACAACTAATGATGTAAAAATATCTCGAGTGCTTTCGGTAAGTGCTTTGCCATGCGTTGAAAACATTATTGCAAATCAAGGAACAGTAACTATAGAAGGTAAAGTTTGTTCTCAGGCTCTTGTTTTAACAACCGAAGGGGAATATGTGTCATTAAGTGGAACGGGCAATTTTAATGCTGTTTATAATTCACAAAATATAACTGCAGAAAGTAAAATTTTAGGTTATGCTAAAAATATAGGAACAGAAAATATAATTGCCACAGAAAATAGTATTAATTTTAATAGTGTTATTGAAGTTCCACTTTTAATTGTGCAAAATCAAACTATTCAATATATAGAAAATGCATCTACTGCAGAACAGAAAGTGGGAACAGTAAATTATTCAGATTTGGTAAATCTTAGTTCTGAAGGCTTTGAAATTAATTCAGAAATTGAATTGCCAACATCAGTTTCTAAAGTTATTTGCACAGAAACAAACGGGGTATTAAAAGATGTTGTTGCAGGCAATGAAATGGTAACTTTAAAAGGTGATATTTTTGTTACATTAGTTTATATGACTAATGATGAGGTTCCAAAACTTCGCTCGCAAATTTATACTCAAGAATTTACACAAGAAATGCTTTTAACTGGTGTTACACCTGAAAACCAAGTTTCAGCAAATATTTCTGTTTGTTGTAGCAGTTTTGAATTGCAAGGGGAACTTAACAGTGCAAAGGGTGTTATATTACTTAAAACTAACTTTAAAAGTTTTATAACTGCTCAAACAAAAAAAGTGCTTGATGTGGTTGAAGATGCTTTTTGCCCAAGATATGAACTAAAACTTGGACACAGCAGTTTTAATTGCGAAAACATTGTTTGTAAAAAATATGTAACTGATAAAGTAGATGGAAATATTTCACTAGATGAAGATGCGCCAAGAATAGATAAAGTTATTGCAACTACTGCTATAAGCGCAACTGTAACAGATGCTAAAATCGTTGATGATAATATTGTTGTAAGTGGAAATGTTTTTGCTAATGTAATTTATTTACTAGATGATGAAGGACACACAACACAGTCTATACAAGTTGAACTTCCATTTGAAACTGCTGTTTCTTGTGATAATGTTCAACAAGATGATGAAATTTTAATCTCTATTGCTGTTAAAGATATTGAAGCAAGAAACAAAAGGTCTAAAGAAATAGATGTGCTTGCTGAAATTGGCTTATGTATAATTGTTACTAATTTTTCTAATGAAGCAACACTCTCTTCTATTGAACTTGGAGAGAAACGCAAAGAAAATGAAAGTGCAATGGGCGTTTATGTTATAAATGAAGCAAATGAAGTTTGGGATATTGCTAAATATTTATTAGTTTCACCAGATTTAATATACAAACAAAATCCAGAAATAACATTCCCAATAACAAGCCCAACACAAATATTAATATACAGACAAAGATTTTCAGAATAAACAATTGAAAATATTATAAACTTAAACGATATTTAAAAATAACAGAATTAAAAAGATAGCATTAATTGGGCTGTCTTTTTTTGTTAGTTTTAAAAAATATTACTAATAAAAATGTTTTATTGTTTTTTATTATAAAAAATTTAAAATTTATGATTAAAAATAAAATATTTGTAAAAAATAGATTGCAGAGAGGTGCTTATGGAACATTCTAAAACTGCAATTTCAGTTGTTATTATTGCTTTTGTAATTTTATTTGGTTTGCTTTTACTTCCTGCAAATAAAGGGGAACAACAGGTGCAGGCAGATAGTTTTCTAAGAATACATATAAGGGCAAATTCAAATAGTGCAGAAGACCAAGCAGTGAAATATAAAGTTAAAGATAAAGTTGTGCAAGCACTTACTCCATTGCTCGCGAATGCTGGCACGAAACAAGAAGCAATTAAAATTGTTTCAGAAAACATAAATTATCTTCAATCAGTTGCAAATGATGAACTTAAAGCAAATGGCTTTAGTTATGGTTGCAAAGGAGAAATAAGAAACGAAAAATTTCCAACAAGAACCTATGACACTCTAACACTTGAAAGTGGAAATTATGATGCTTTAATTCTAGAGTTAGGCACTGGCTCTGGAGACAATTGGTGGTGCGTGGCTTATCCTCCTTTATGTTTTGTTAATTATGACCAAGACAGTTCAACGCAACTTATATATAGGTCTAAATTGGTTGAGATAATAGAAAAATTTTTTAATAAGGGGTAGTTATGATAAGTTCAAAGAAGAAAATTTTGGGTTTTTCAAGTCTTGCACTTATAATAGTATTGCTAACGGGCTTTTTGGTTGCTCCAGCAATAAATACATATCAAGGTCTAGAAGTTGAAGCAGGGCTTACAACAAGCCAAATACGAACCGTTCAAACAAAACTTAAAAATTGGGGGTATTACACAGGTTCAGTTGATGGAATTTATGGCTCTAAAACTCGTGCTGCAGTTATTTATTTTCAAAAAACTAACAATCTTGTCGCCGATGGAATTGTTGGAAGCAAAACTGCTGCAGCTTTGGGTATGAGCCTTAGTAAGCAAACAAGTAATGATTTATATTTACTTGCTAAATGTATTCACGCAGAAGCAAGGGGAGAGCCTTATGTTGGGCAAGTGGCAGTAGGTGCTGTTATTTTAAACCGTGTTAAAAATCCAAACTTTCCTAACACAATTTCAGGGGTAATTTATCAACCATATGCATTTACTGCAGTTGCTGATGGTCAAATTAATTTAGAACCTAATGAAACAGCATATAATGCTGCACGAGATGCTTTAAATGGTTGGGACCCAACTTATGGTGCAATTTACTATTATAATCCTAGCACTGCAACTAGTTCTTGGATATGGTCTAGAAAAGTTGTGTTGTCAATAGGAAAACATAATTTTGCTGTTTAAAAGGAGATAAAAAATGCGTAAATTAACTATTGCAGTTGTAACTTTATCTGTTTTGCTTGCATCTTCTTTAACAGCATTAGGTATTGTTTGGGGTGTTTATTCGATGCAAGTTAATGATTATAAAGTTCAACTTGAAAATGTTTATCAAAATAATTTTTATGAATTAAGCGATAATATAAATAATATAGAATCAAATTTAAGTAAATTATCTGTTGTTCCCAATAAAGATTTAACAGAAAAATATTTAACTGAAGTTGTTTCATTGTGTAATGACGCACAAGATAATTTAGCTTCATTACCATTAGAACACGAAACTATAGATGAAGTAACAAAATACATAAACCAACTTGGTGGATTTGCATTTGTTTTACATCAAAAAATTGTGCAAGGTGAAGAACTAACTTTAGATGACGAAGACCAACTTGAAAACTTACACGAAACAAGTTTAACAATTAAATACGAGTTAAACCGATTAGCAACCTTAGTTAATCAAGGTTATTCAATTGTTGATAACAGTGTAAAAACAGATAAATCTGAAAGTAATTTTAACAGTGAATGGGGTGGCTTTACAACCGAAATGGTTGAATATCCTCAACTTATATACGATGGTCCATTTAGTGACTCGGTTGTAAATAAAGAAGTTAAAGGTTTACCAGAAACTGAAATAACAGAAACAGAAGCAAAACTTATTGCTGATAAATTGTTTAATGATTGGTCTGTTAAAGCATCTGGAGAAACTAAAGGTGGCGATTTTGATACCTATAACTTTGAATTAACTAAAGATGGCTTATCAGGCTATGCTCAAATTACAAAGAAAGGTGGTTTGCTTTTACAATATAACACAGATGCTATTGTTGGTAAAACCACAAAAACTTTAAAAGAATGTGAACTTCTTGCTGAAGAGTTTGCAAAAAATGCAGGTTTTGAAAACACAAAGGTAGTTTGGAGCACTGATAGTAACGGTTTTGTATATTGCAACTTAGTTTATATGATAGACGACATAATTGTTTATCCTGATATGATAAAAGTAAAAGTTGATACAACTAATGGTGCTGTAATTGGTTGGGAAGCAAGAGCGTGGGCATTTAACCACATTGAACGCGATAAACCTACAGCAAAAATTTCGCAAGCAGATGCTTTAAAAGTTATAGATTCTGACCTTGATGTATTAACTAAAAATAAATGTATTGTTCCAGGAGAATATGTTGGAGAAGTTTATGCTTATGAATTCAAATGTTTAAAAGGAAGTAATATCTATTATATTTATGTAGATGCAAATACAGGACTTCAATTTAGAGTTCTAAAAATCATTGAAACTGATGATGGACAACTTTTAATGTAAAACTTTTAAATTTTTATGTATATAATTTTAAAAAGTGCATATAATAATAATGCAAGGAAATGATGTAATTAATTAAATAAATAAAAATATACACTTATCCTTGCCGTATAACAGGGCTTTACGCCCTGTTATTTTTTATAACTTAATTTATATACCTAATTTTAAAAAACAATTAGATGTCAATATATTGATAGTTAATTATTTTTAATGACTAAATTTAAAACTTTGCTTATATAATTTTTGAATTTGCTAAAAGCAAATATTAAAATAAATTTTTATTGTTATTACTTAGTAAAAAGCACATAAATTTAATTTGAAAATGTAATATACTTAATGTTTGTTGAAATAAGATTTATGTCGAAAATTGGTATAAAATGGATAAATCATATAGAAAAAATAATTTACATTTCGTCGATTTTATGTTATTATATTCTAAATTAAGTTAAAAGGAGGAGCACAAAAATGAACTTTAATTTAAACGAGTTAAATGAAAGCAAACTAGACCAACTTGGCATTTTTCAACTTCGTTCTATTGCTCGAGAAGTTGGCGTGCATCTTCCAACAACTTTAAAAAAGCAAGAATTAATTAGTCAAATATTAAAAGTTGTAAATGGGGAAATTAGTCCTTTTGTTCCTAAAAATAAAAAGGGCAGACCACCTAAAGTTATAATTGGTGCTGAATCTGTATGGTCAACTCAAGAAACAAATGCAGATGTAAAACAAGAAGAAAGTCATTCTTGGATTAAAGGTAAATGGATAGATGGGCAAAATCAGTTTATTGCTTCAACCAAAGTTTGTTCGCCTAAAATTTTAAATTATGATAGTTCTAATTCAACTGAATTCTATGGAATTTTGTTTCGTGAACCTAATGGGAATGGAACTGTTCATATAGGTGGAATTTCTGAATTAAATAAAAACAATCTTGCGTTTATATCAAAAGATTTAATAGTTCAATATAATTTAAGAACAGGCGATGATTTGAAAGGTTATTATATCTCATCAAATTCTAGAAATGAAGTTGTTAAATTAATTTCAATCAATAACGAAATTGCTGAATGTAAAGGAAGAATAGATTTTTCTAATTTAACAAGCATACCACCAAAAAATAAATTAGATTTAAGTATTATTTATAGTTTGAAACAATTAGATTCACAATGCCCAATAGGTAAAGGGCAACGAGTTTTAGTTCAGGGTCCAAAAGGCAGTGGTAAAACTTCAATATTAAATAATTTAGCAGAAAGTTTTGCTTTAAATAACATTAGCACAATTTTGGTAGATTTAGATAAAAGACCGGAAGATAAAAATGTTTCAATTAATTCAGATATAGAATATTGTTTTGCTTCATTTGATGTGGTTCCATTTAGACAAATGTATATGCTTGAACTTGCCGCTTCCAAAGCAAAACGATTGTGTGAACAAGGTAAATCTGTTGCATTGTTAGTTAACGATTTATTTGCTGTTGCAAGGGCATATAATGCTTGTGTGTCAGAACATATAGACAGTGGCTTTATGGGGCTTGATATGTCTGCCGTAATTGCTGTGAAAAAATTACTTGCTGTTGGAAGAAATACTGAAGAAGGTGGAAGTGTTACTTTTGTTGCTTGTATAAATAATGATGTTGATGAAAATACAAAGCGATTTATTATGCAGTTAGATGATGTTTGTAATTGTCATATAATTTTAACAAAAGATGGTGAAATTTCATCATTAAGTAACACAGAAAACAAAAATCAATTAAATTAAACATTGGTTTAAAACCAATCTTGTAAATCTTGACTTATGTGTTTTATATAACAAAAAAACTGAACATTAAGTTCAGTTTTTTCATATTTTGTTTTATCTTACTTTCATTCTGTTTCTTAATAGCAAGAAAGTAACAGTTACACCTACCACAACAACACAGGCAACAACAATTAAAATTATTGATGCAGTGTTTAGTGGCACATCTATTGTAATTCTTTGACTTAATACAAGTTGACCACTTTCGGTGTAAACTTGAATAAAGTATGTATTAGGTGTGCTTAATGTAAAACTCTTTGGAGCAGTTGGGTCAGATGCTTGTGCATTAATTGTAGCAATAATGTTGTCATTAACAACTATAGTGCAGTTACCAATTTGATTATAAATTAAACCTTCGTTGTATTGAATAGTAACAGAACTTGTATCATTCGTTCCAAAATCTCTTGATGGAGTTAAAATAGGTGTTTCATTGTTTATCCAAACATTAAATGTAAATGTTTGTGAAGGTATAAGTTCTTGTGCAGAGGTTCTAACTGTAATTCTAAATTGACCTAAACCAGTTGTGCCTGCTGACAATAAAACATTAGATAAATAATTTTGTCCATCAGCAATTAATGTTTGTGTTATATCTTCCCATTCATTTTCTGTGTTTAATTTTTCAACTTTTGTTATTGTATAACCAGAAATTTTTGTAAACTCGTATGCAATTCTTGCTTCATTATTATTAAGAATAACAAAATTGGCTTCATTATATAGCATTGTTTGTGAACCACGAAGCCTTACACTCATTAAAACTTTATAAACTCCAGGAGTATTAAAAGTGTAAACATTATTAGAAACGCTATAACCATCTTCACCTAACTCTACATTGTTTTTATAAACAGTTACAGTGTATGTTGTCATTGTGTAGAATGAAGTGTCGTGCAATGAAATTGAAACATCTCCATTATATACAGCATTTTGAATAGGTGATTCATCATTAACTCTGTAAATAATATCATATAGAACTGTTAAAGTATAAGTTTGATATGTTGTGTTGAAATAATGTTGTTGCCCAACAAAGTTTCTAATTTGAATTGTGTAAGTTCCAGATTCAGTTATTGTTAATGCACCTTCTGTGTAGGTGTCAACAAAAATACCATTATAATATAAATCAAGATAAATAAAATTGCTATAAACAAATGGATTAGCCGTGCTGTAACTTGTGTCGGTATAAGTTGTCGTCCATCTTATATTAATAGCTGGGGCACATAAAGAGCAAGTTTGATTTTGCGCGTGTAATTGATAATGGTCTTCTCCTAGATTTTGAATAGTTACAACTTTGTTAGAACTTTGTGTTTGGTCTTCATCATCAATGGTCATAGTTGTAAGAGAAGTGCTTTGAACAGGCACCATAGTTACTGCATAAAACTCACTGATAACAAGTGAAATAGAACCAGATACATAGTAAATTCTTGTGTTTCCTAAAGTTGCAACCAATTTCATATCCAAATCTTTATCTTCATTTTTTGCAGGTATAACATTATCCCAGTTGCTAGCATTGCTGTTTGGAGCAGAGAAGAAGTATTGTGTCATAGTTTCGGTTATGGTTTCGCCTTCAAATAAGAAAGTATATGTGCTAGCATCTTGATGTGGAGTTAACAATTCACCATTAACATAAACACCGAATATAGAAATTTCATATGATTGAATGTTAAATGTTATTGTTTTAGAAAGCGATACACCAAGGTCACTTAAAACTCTTACAATATAAGTTCCTTCTTCTGTTGCAACAAAGCCAGATTCAATTATTTGAGATGTTCCGTTTGGAAGTTGAATTGACACTCTAGGATTAAATTGTTTATCTGAAACATCGTCCCAAGTTATCATTACATCTTTTGATGTTGTTTTTTCACTCATTTCTTCCCAAATAGGAACGCCACTTGTATCGGTAAGTGAAATTTCAGGAAGATAAGTGTATATTGCAAAATTAAATGAATACTCATTTGAAGCAGAACCATCATTAATTTCAATTAAATATTGATAATGAATATTGTCAATAGCATTAAATACAATTCTTGCAATACCAGTGTTATTATCAACTGTTGCTGTAAAATATTTGTTTTCTGCATCATTTAGTATTTCATTTATGCTTGTATATGATTTATCAAACACAATTTTATCATTATCTTCTTTATTGATAATGTTTATATGAACATTTGTAAATGTGCCCGATTGATAACGGAATGTTGTTGTTCCTAACGTGTAAGTAACTCCATTAATTACTTGCACAGTTGCACCTTCATCAAACAATAATTCTTTTATCAGTGAAGTATCAATAGGGTAAGTAACACGATATGTATTTCCAAAGTTGTCAGTAAAATTAAATATATAGTTGCCACTGGTAAGATAATTTAATAGATAAACATTTGGGTTGGTTGAAATTGGTTCAGGCATTTCAAAAACTGTTCCATCACTTAAAGTTGCACTAAAATCAACGATTTGTGTTGCTACTGTATTTGTCGGCATTTGCATTCTAAATGTTGTTGTATTAACAGGCGTAAAAGTTGGCATAAGTTTTTGACCTGGAGTTTTTAAGTTAAATTTAACATCTAAACCTTCACGGTTCAAAATTGTAAATTCAATTTTGCAACCTGTTAAATATTGATTATTAACATATAAATCGTGTATTGCTTGATTAATTGTATTTAAGAAATCTTCTATGTCTATGTGTGGAGTAACATTAAATGTTGTTGGTGTTCCTGCACCACCATCAGATATTATACTATATTGAATAGTAAACCATTTATCAGTGGTTGCAATATTAGATATTGTTAAACCAGCAGAACTAATAGATTGAGCAGGCGAAGTGTCGCCATATTGATTTAATGTTTCACCATTAAGTGTTATGGTTGAACCTGCTTCATTACCAGAGGTTATTTCGGTAATTCTATATTCGTTATCTTCGCCATTATTTGCAGTAATTTCAATTAAATTTTCTTTTACATAAACTGAATAAACTCTGTAATTCCCTACAACATCTTTTTCAATAATGTCGTAATAGCCTTCAACTGTAAATGGTCTTGTTGCACTATTACCAAAGTTTATTCTTCTAAATCTAGAATCTGTTTCACTAAATTGAATGCTGTAACTTGGGTTGTTATAGGCTGGTGTTCCAGGAACAGCAGTTTGTTGATATTCATTTGAAGAATAATCATATTTATCATAAGGACCTCTTACAAAATAATATTCATCAGCCTCGGTTTGTCCATAAATATAACTATCTGGTCTCCAATTAATATCTACTGCAAAAGCATATTCTTCAAGGAAAGGGTTGGTTGCATCAAATATACTGTTTAAAACTTCATTTGTTCTGTTCGTTGCTTGTAAATATTTGTCATTCTGAATTAAAGTTCTTAATGTTCGATAAGGAGCAGTGTTATCAATATAGATAGTGCTAGAACCTTTAAATGCAGAAGCATTATAAAGTGCTTCAACTTCTGAATTACCTATGTATTGATAGAAAACATCATATTGTCCGTCCATTTGTAAATTTGTGCCTGTTACATAAGGAATTTGTGGAAGGTAAATATAATAATCAAACCTATCTTCAAAGCCACTTATTAACTTTTTAAGATAAACATAGTTATTACTTGTCGAACTGTAATCATATAAATTTGAATATGAAATATTAAGTTCATCTAAAATATCTTCTAAACTCATATTTAATATTTCATAGTTAGGTGAGTAGAAAATATTAACATCTTCAGCAAT
Organism: uncultured Clostridia bacterium; assembly: GCA_944383275.1. Lineage (GTDB taxonomy): Bacteria > Bacillota > Clostridia > Christensenellales > UBA1242 > UBA7584. The sequence goes on along the minus strand of CALWOV010000005.1, from coordinate 6,247 downwards.
CTTTTCGTTATATAATTCAATGTCATCTGTTACCCATAAAGGTTGGCCATCACTTACAACTTTGTTTTGACTATCTTTATTTAAAATCGTATAAGTAGGGTTTTTAATTGTTACTGTTGTTTGTTGTGTTCCACCTTCGTTATACATAGAGAATAATGTTCGTTGAACTCTAACATCATTGTAGGCAATTTTTGCATTAAGTTCGTTAGAACCATCACTAAATGTTACTCTTAAATTTTCTGTTTTAGTATAAGTGTTTGCAGTAACATATTCACTGCTTCCTGTTTTTTGTTGGAATGTTATAGATGGTGCTTGTTCTTTAACATTAAAGTTTATAATCACATAGTTAGGTGCATAACCAGCGTGAGTAAATAGTTCTATATCACTGAAAGTTCCTTGCATTGTTCCATTTATATTGCTAAGGTCAAATATAAATACTCTGTAGTTACCAACGGCAGAGAAAGCATAGTTTAACTTAGATAAATTATAAGTTCTGTTTGCTCCAGTCGTAACTTCATTGCTTTCTCCCATAAAGTGAGAATATAAACTTTGATAAGCAAGTGCATTATCACTGTTTCTGAAATATTGCACTAAAACCATCATATTCAGACTTTGATATTTATCAACTAAATTTTGCATTATGGTTTCAGCATTTTCAACACTTGTAAGATTTCTGTTTTGGAACTTATTTGCAATTTCAATGCTTAATGATGGAGAGGTTTTTGTTAATAATGAAGTTCCAACAGGCAAAATATTTGTGCTAATAACAGGGTAGGCAGATGGAGAAATAAAATCATCAATAGTTGTTTTAAAGTTGTTTGTCCATTCATTAGAAGAAATTATACTTCTAGAAAATTCATTAAATATATACCCACCATAATCAGTATAATTTCCATACCTGTAATCACCTTTATCATAACCAATGGTAAGTTTCACATCATTATCAATGTTTGATGAAATGATTTTTGTTCTATCTACATAGAAGGTGTAAGTTCTTTTGTATGTATCACCTTCTTGTGCTGCTTCTCCTGCTTCGTTAAATCTGTTTTCATCATAGTATCGTGTTATAACATACATTCCATCTTGACTGGCACTTCCACCAAATGAAGAAGAATAGTTAAGATAGCGCAGGGCAGAACTGTGATAATAAGTGTCTTGTGAACCATCAGGGTTATCAACCGTAACTTCAGTAAATAATGGGTTTGTTGTATTAACATCATAAATTGTCTCTTCAGAGAAGTTCTCGCTATATGGATAATTTGATGAATTAATGTCATAAGTTAATTGATAAAATTTAAGTTCTACTTTAACTACTTCAAAAATAGAGTTTGAAGGTTGTTGCCTAAAACTAAAAGTAACATATTGACGATTAGTTGAGCGTTGTTGTTGTAATCTTGCTCTTATTCCAAAATCACTATATTGGTCATCAATTCCATCGTTTAATATAGAGCCATAATGACTAAATATAGTTCCTCTAGATTTATCAAAGTTTACTTCAACCGTTCTTGGCAACATTTCATTTTCACTAGCATCTTTAACATTAATGGTATAGGTGTAATATTCAGGTAAGTCACCTTCACCAGATTCGCCCAAGTTTGCGTTTAAGTATATTTTTGTGTTTTCATAAACTTCATAAGGTTCGCCATTTGAAATAGAAAGGTAAGTGCAATATTCTTCAACTTTGTCAACAACTACCCAAATAAATGTTTGTCCAATAGTTTCGTTTCCATTTCTGCTAAATGTAATTGTTTGGGTTGTGTTATCAGAACTTGCAGAACCACCACCCATACTTCCACCACTTCCAGTGAAAGTAACTTCATCAATTGGAACTATAATTTTTTGGTTAGATATTTTTGAGTTTAACTCATTAACAATTCTGTTATAAGCAGAAAAGTTTGTTGAATAATCAGCGATTAAGTTTTGTTCATTATCGCTAAGTAAATCTATAATATCCGACTTATTTTCATCAGTGTTTATTGAAAGGGCTTTATGTGTTCCCCAAGTGAATTTTGTTGTTTCTGAAATAACCGACAAGTCTTGTTGTTCTTGACCTGGAATTTGTTGAATTAATTCAGGTGAAGTGTTTTCAATAACAGTAATAAACATTGCTTTGTTTCCAGCCTCATCAGATAACAGCAATATATTAAAACTTGGTGTAGAACATATTTGGCTTTGCGAAAATTTTATTTGATTTGCGTTTTCAGATGTTACTTTTGTGTAAGAGTAGGGCATTAAAGTTAAAAAATTTCCAAACTCTCCATCAGCAGTAACCCAAACCTGAGTTCCGTTTTCAATGGCTGTAGGAACAAAGTTTGCAATAGTGTTAAGTGATGCCTGAGTATATTGAGCAGTAATACTTGCTCCACTTGCTTTTGTGTCCCAAGTCCATATAAAACTTTTTGTTGTTGTAAGATTAAATCCGTAAACTGAAGTATCAGAAATTAAAACATCTTGTAGATTAAATGGTTCTGAACTGCTGCTGTCAGCGTTTTGAAGTTGTTTTGTGCTGTTGTTAACTTCTAAAGCCTTAATTCCTGTTATCTCCATTTTATCAATAACAAAAGAAAGAGTTAAAAATGTTTGTTTGGAATTAGTATAATAAATGGTAACAGTATAGAAACCGTTTCTTGTGCATATTGTTGTGTTGCCTACATCTTTAATGGTGGTTACATCATTAAGTGTTTTTGTTACTAGACCATAAAATGGAGTATTAGATTCTGGCGTAACTTCATAATTTCCATCAAAATTTTTAAGCGAATAGGTTGCTGTTATGTCTGCATCAAAAGGACCTTGTTGATTCCAATTTAGATATACATTTTTATTTGTATAACCATTTGGTGCAAGGGTGCTTAAATTTATTGCAGATGTGTCTATTTCCGTTCCAACACTTGCCGAGGTTGTGTTTATTGTAACAACAGGTGGCACATTGGTTATTTCAAAAACAAAAATTTGGTTAAAGTAACTTATGTTCTGGCTTGTGCCTGAAATTTCATTACCAGTATAAACAGGGTTTACAAACGAAATATTAACAACATAAATTCCTGCTTGAACAAAATAGGTAGATTTATTATACCAACCGGTTGTTCTGTTCCCATTTGTATCATAATGAATATACCAACTTGTTCTTTCTTGTGGGTTAAGGTCGGCATTATATTCAAACCAAACAGGTGCTTGATTTGTAGAAGCAATTTTTGTTGCATAAGCGTTTGGGTCAACCGAGTTTAAATCAGTTTTAACAACATTAGTTGCAAGTGGGTTTTTCGATTCTAGGTCAACATTGTTTGTGCCAGGAACGATTGTGCTTTGTGGAGCTACAAAAGCATTGTTCATAAATGTAAAATCACTTAAGTATGCATTAACTGTTTTACCAGTAGAATCTACATCATATGAATAATCTTCTAAATAACCTTGGTTAGAACCGTCTTTAGAATAAATGGCTTGAAAACCTGTTATACTTAAAAGTTCATTTTTAAGCAAGTTGTTGTCTGATAAAAATATAGAGTTTGCTTCAACATAACTTCCAACACCTGTTCTTAAAATACAAGTTTTAGAAAAATTATATTCCCCAACATCTTTAAACTGAATTGTGTAAAGATATTGATTATCCACTTTTTCTATTCGTTCTGTTTTAGTATCAATAAGTTGGTTTGTCTGATAGGTGTTTGTTGTAACAATACCATATTCCTGATTATTTGCACCTACTGCTGTTGTAAAATTAATTTGAACTGTTTGTTGTGTATTATATAGGGTTTTTGTATATTGAATTCTATATTTTTCAGGATTATATGTTAAAGTAGGGTAGTGCAATGTTTCTGGAAGTAGAGCTTCAGTGTATGTCATTAAAACAGGGTTACTAAAAGTTCCCCCAGTTGTTGTGCTTGTGTAAAGATTGGTATATTTAAAATAGTGTCTTTTTGCATAACCGTTTTCATCAACAACTGCATCATCTGTTGTAAAACTTATTTTTTCAGTATAGTTAAAGGTTGGTGCTTGGTTAATTTGTTCATATGTATATTGTGTAATTAAATAGAATTTAAAAGACACCGTTCTTGCCGCACTTTCGTTACCAAATCGATATTGAATTTCAATGTCATATAAACCTTCAACATTATCAACCACTTCACCAGCAGCCGATTCATTTGGTTCGGTTGTCTGTCTTAAATATCTTGTGTTATAACTGTCGTGCAAATTGCTTTCTGTAACTTCTTCTTCAGTAAGTCCGTGTAGATATTGCTTGTAATATTGGTTAGTGCTTGAAATTTCATCTGAAGCATCTTGCCACTCGTTTGCATAAATAGAAGTTCCATTAAGTCTTATGTTTACAGCGAATATTCTTACAGGAGAACCTGAAACACCAAATTCAATATATAAGGCTTCTCTTTTTATTGGGTCTGTTGCTGTTTGAGAAGTGTCAAGCATAACAAAAGGAATGTTGTTTTCATCATTATATATGATTTCTTCTATAACATCTTCTTCAGTGTGCAATGCCGTATTTGCATCAACTGTGTCAGTGCTTAACTTGTCTTCTGCCAAAACTTTATGAACAGTAAACACACTGTCGTCAGTAATTATGTTATTGCTTGAATCTTTTTTAATTGCTGCATTAACAGGGGTTTGCGAATTAGCATAATAAGTTTTATTACTTAAATTAAAACTAAAAACGCCCCCAACCATAAATATGATTGCTAGCAATAATCCTTCTATTAATAATGAAAATTTAAAAACCCTATTTTTTTGCATAAAAACTCCTTTATCTAAGCATTTGTATACTTATCAATTATTCTACAAAGGAAAGCATTTGTCTATGTAAAATATTTTATCATATATTAAATAAATAACACAACTAAAAAAAGACATTAAATAGCAAATAATTACAAATTTAGTGTTTGTTTTTAATATATATTATATACAAAAATTGTAAGATTAAAATTAAATTTTGTTTAGCATTTTAAACAACTTTAAGTTTTATTTTTTATAGCCTAAATCGGTTTAAAATAAATAATTATTTTTATTTAAATAAGTTAAGTTTAATTGTTTTTTATTGTAATTTTTTAGTGCTTTTATCTTTACTTAATTTTTAATTAAAATAAAAAAAGAGATATAAAAATCTCTTTTATCTAAATATCTTACGGTTTCTTTCTTTAATGTCATAATACATTTTATCTTCATCAATAAATCTTGCAGGTGCATATTCTTCAGGGGTAGGTGTCATATCATAAATATCCTTACATTTATATGCAAATGTAAATGTGCTTCGATATGCCTTTTCACCATACATACTTATAATAAATTCACCTTCTTTAAGTAAACTTAATTCATCTGGGTGAATTAAAGGAGCACTTGCCTTACTTGTAGATGTGCTTTTTTGCGAACCATCTTTTGCCTTGCTTTCTGTTGTGGAAACAGAATCTACTGAAGTATGACCACATCTTGTGCTAAATTCTTCCTTCGTTTTTTGGTCCGTTGTTCCAATAAAATAGTGAATGTTACAGTTACTTTTAAGAGTGTTTGCAATTGCTTCACCATATTTAATTTCTATCTGTGTGTAGTTCTGCACAATTAAAATCATACAAATATTACGGCTTCTTCCAACGGTGATAATACTTTCAAGTTTAGGAATTTTAGGAAGGTTACCAAACTCATCAAGCATAAAGTAAACTCGTCTTGGAAGTGTTCTTCCAGGTCTGTGGTTTGCAACATCTACCAGTGTTTTATACAACTGTAATATACACATTGTTGCAATAGTGTGCCTTGTTTCTTTTTCATCAGGAACTTTGATAAACAGGGCAGTTGGTTGGTCTGCAAAATCAGAGAAGTCCATTTCATCAGCACTTGTTGTAAAACAAATACCAGCATCGGCAAACATACCTGTATATTGAGCAACAACCCCAAAAAAGCTTCGTGCTGTAAGTGGTGCGTTGTTAACTATTGGGCCAGCCAAAGATGCAGCAACCGAAAGTTTAGGTCTTCCTTGGAAATATTTTTGCAAAGTTGCAAATTGTCTGTCTGGGTCGCTATCTCTTATATTTGCAATTTTATAAAGATTGAAAAAGTTAAATTTTTCTTCTGTCATACCAAGTTCTGGATATGCACTGTCTTCAAGCATTGCAAGCATTGTTCCTAAAATAAAGTCTTTTGCACCTCTTTCCCAAGTAGGGTCGCTTTGCGATTGAATAGGGCAAAGAGTTGTTGCAATATCATTTAAATCTTCATATGCTTCATCGTAAAGTTTTTTCTTTAATGCTGT
>CALWOV010000004.1 GCA_944383275.1 uncultured Clostridia bacterium | reverse complement strand
AGTGAAAATTTAAAAAGTCAAATAACTTCGCTAAACCAAACAATACTAGAGTTGCAAACTAGGTTAAATCAGGCTGAACAAAATCAACAAGAATTATTACTAGATTTAACAACAGCACAAGGACAACTTTTAGAATTGCAAGAGCAAGTTTTTGGCAAGGTTAATAATTATTACCAAATTAACGAAACATTATCTTATTCTGTTAATGGACTTAAATTGTTAGATTTCAAGCCAACATCTACAGATGTTAAAGCTAATTATTTAATATATTATACAACAACTAGTTATGAACCTAATTTTGATTTATTAAATATTTCATTAAACTTTTCCGCTTATTTTTACGATAAAATAAACAACAAAACTCATCAGACATTTGATATTAATGAAGAGCGTATTGCATTTTCTTCTAGTATCCCAACCGGAACAAGTAGTGGCTTGATTTATTTATATTTAGAGAATAAAATTTGGGGTATATATGAACTTAATTTTGTCTAGCTTTCGAGTTAAAACGTAGTCCATTCTCAAGAGTTAATTCGTTACTAACTATTTCGTAGCGAGTTAACTCTTCTTCTTTTTTAGAACGACTATCTATAAAACCACCTAGAGAAATTTCAGGATTTCCAAACCAGTCGGTTTCTATATAAGACTTACCGTCAGCATACTCAGAGAGAATAGAGTTTGCAATTTCCTCTGCTTTTCTTTATTATTAATCTTTATTTTTAAAAATTATATCATATTAAATATAAAATTAACATTTAATTTTTATGTTATAAAAAAATAGTGCAAAAGCACTATTCTTCTAATACTACCGGCACTTTAAATCGTTTAAAACAAAGCAATAAAATATCACATAGCCACATAATAACTGCTAAAGCACCAATAACACTTGAGATTATATAAGCATTTGATGTGCTTACCCAAATTGCAAAATCGGTGAAAATCCAAGCCGAGCCATATTCAAGTAAATACACCATAGGCAGATTAAACAAAAGAAAAATAAACATCATAACACTTAAACAAATTGCTTTAAAATATCTTTTAACATAGTAATAGTGGGCACCCATCCAACCAAGAAAAATACATAATAGCAGGGTGTTTTTCCAAGATAAATCTTTTGGGAAAACCGTTGAATAAACGACTTTTTCAGGCTGAAATTCTGCTTTTGCTGTTTTTACTTGATTAAAAGAAGCATTTTCAATCTGTTTAATTTTTGTTAAGCATTTAGGGCATCGGTCTTGATATTTTTTTATATTCGCCCCACATTTAGGACAACGCATATTTTCTCCTTATTTTGTGTTTGCAATGTGTTTAACAAGGTCAATAACTCTGTTAGAGTAACCCCATTCGTTATCATACCAAGCAACAACCTTAACAAAGTTTTCATTAAGCATAATTCCTGCTTTTGCATCAAATATAGATGAACGGCAGTCTCCATTAAAATCACTTGAAACAAGTGGAAGGTCAGTGTAGCCCAAAATTCCATTTAATGCGCCATTGCTTGCTTTTTTCATTGCTGCACAAATTTTTTCATAAGTTGTTGATTTTTTAAGTTTAACAGTTAAATCTACAACAGAAACATTAACTGTTGGAACTCTAAATGACATTCCTGTAAGTTTTCCTGCAAGGTGGGGAATAACAACACCAATAAGTTTTGCTGCCCCTGTGCTTGAAGGAATGATGTTATAACAAGCAGCCCTTCCACCACGCCAATCTTTTTTGCTTGGACCATCAACAGTAAGTTGAGTTGCTGTAACTGCGTGAATTGTTGACATTAAACCTTCTTCAACACCAAAGTTATCATCTAAAACTTTAACGATTGGAGCAAGACAGTTTGTTGTGCAACTTGCGTTTGAAACAACAGTCATATCTGAAGTGTAAGTGTCATCGTTAACTCCCATAACAATAGTTGGCATTTCTTTGCCTGGCGCTGTAACAACAACTTTTTTTGCACCACCACTTATGTGAAGTTTTGCATCATCATATTTGGTAAATTTTCCACTTGCTTCAATAACAATATCAACATTGTTTTCTCCCCAAGGAATATTTTGTGGTTCTTTTTCTGAATAGAAATTTATTTTCTTACTGTTAATAACAAGTTGACCATCTTTTGCTGTAACTTTTCCTTCAAACTCTCTGTGTGTTGTGTCATATTTAAACATATATGCAGCATAATCAGCGTCCATAAAAGGGTCATTTATTGCAACAAGTTCAACTTGTTTATCTTGTGCAGCAACGCGTGCTACCAATCTTCCAATTCTTCCAAATCCGTTAATTCCAATTCTAACTTTACTCATAGTTTTTATCTCCAATTATTTAATATTCAATTTGTTTTAAAAACAAAATTGTTGCATTATTTTAAATTTTCTGGGTTCAGTGGCAAAAGTTCAGGTATAACAAACTTACCATCTTTTCTAATTAAAACATCATCAAACCAAATTTCGCCACCACCATATTCGGGCGTTTGAATTTGCACTAAATCATAGTGAACAGCCGATGCGTTTCCATTAGGTGCTTCTGGTAAGCACATTCCAAATGCCATATGAAATGAACCACTTATTTTTTCGTCCCAAAGCGTATCAAGCATAGGTTGTTTAACATATGGGTTAACCCCTAAGGCAAATTCTCCAAAATATCTAGAACCTTCATCGGTATCAAGTAAGTGGTCTAAAGTTTCTTTTTCCGAACATTCAGAGTTAATTATTTTACCGTCTTTAATTTCAAACTTTATGTTTTCTAAAACTTTTCCCGAAGCCGAGCAGGGAACATTAAATTGAACAAAACCATTAATACTGTTCTTAACAGGGCTTGTAAAAACTTCTCCGTCAGGAATGTTATATTCTCCAGCACAAGGCACTGCAGTTTGACCTTTAATTGAAAAAGTAAGGTCAGTGTTAGGGCTTTTTATGTGAACTTTATCAGTTTTCTCCATAATTGCTTTAAGTGCTTGCATTGCTTTATTCATTTTAGCATAATCAGTGTTGCAAACCTGCAAAAAGAAATCTTCAAATTCTTCAGTGCTCATCTTAGCATTTTGTGCAAGCGTTGCATTAGGGTATTCCAATATAACCCACCGAACTTTATTATTATCTATAATTTCGTGGAATTTTTTATTAGAAATTTGTGCCATAAGTTGTTTTGTTTTTGCTGGAATGTCTTTTCCATTATAAGCATTGTCAGAACCATCTATAGAAATATAAACCTGAATTTTTTTCCATAATTGTTCATTTAGTTCTGTCATTTCTTTAATATAGTCTTCATCGTAATGTTTGCTCATATGTTCATTTATTTTAGAACTTGAAATTCTAACGAATGGTTTACCACCAGCAGCCCAAATTTCTTCAACTATGGCAGCAACAAATTCTGGGGGAGTATCAAGTGCAGTAACCAAGCATTTATCTCCCTTTTTAACTTTAGTTGAATAGTTTACTAATGATTTTGCTAAAAGTTTAAGTCTATTGTCTAACATATATAACTCCTTTTTTAATTAACAAAGTGCCTATTTGGCACTTTTAGTTTTATTAGTTTCTTTTTTTATCTTATTTTCTGTTTTATTTTCATTTGTGTTTATGTTAGATTTTTTATTAGTTGTTTTTACAGTTTTTGTTGTTGACTTTTCTTTTGTTGCTTTTGTTTTACTTTCTTCTTTATTTTCACTTTTTTCAGTTTTGGTGTTAGTAACTTTTTTAGTGGTATTATCTTTGGCACTTGTTTTTGTGCTTTTAGAAGCAGTTGCTTTTTTATTTGAAGTTTTTTTAGATTTAGTTTCAGTTTTTGCTGATTTATTTGCTTTTGAAGTTTTATTTGCAACAACTTTTTTTCTTGTTTTAGTTTTTAAAGTTTTATCTTCAGTTTCTTTTGCTTTTTCAGTTTGTTTTTCTGTTTCTTCTGGGAATAATGCTTCATAAAGTATTGGGTTTATATAAACATTATCTCCAAAATTTACAATTTCAGTAACTGAAATTAAAGGTTCTCCCTTATTATTAAGCCGAATTTCACTTCCAGCCCGATGCTTAAAAATATGTTTTGCAATGTAAACAAGAAATAAAATTCCAGCACCAATCCAAATAACTAATGCAAGAACTATCCACCAACTGTAAGTTAATTGGTTAAAGAACGGGGAAACTATTGCCATTAAAAAGAATGCAATAATATAAGCAAACGCTACCCAACCAACCGAAAACATAGCATTTTGTTTTCTTGGAAGTGCTAAAGGTTTTTCAAAAACATCTTCGTCTTCAACAACACCTTGTTTAAGTTGTTTAAATCCATTTGTCATTCTTAATTCTTTGCTTTCAGCAGGTGAGGCGCAAATTAAATTGGCAACTCGTCCGTCAATAAGTTGCACACGAGTTTCGCAATAAAAATCTTTATTTCTTCCAATCATTTTAAGCCCAAGTCCATAGGTGAAAAGCCCAAGATTTTCAAAAAATCGAATAAATTTGTTGCGTTTTTTGCGAACAAAAACCATATCGCAACCATCTTTTCGCTTTTGCAATATTTTTTCTATAACTTCAATTTTAGTATCAAGTGTTGAAAGCAAAACATCTTCTCCACTTGATGCTGAAATACCAAGCAATATTCGCTCATTATCATTGTTGGTTTTGTCAACCACAATCAAATGATGGCGTGGCAGTTGACTTGCCAAAACTTTAAATGCGTCAATATCTTGATAATCTGATTTTGCTAAAAAAATAACCTCAAAATCTTGTTCATATTTTGCAACTGTCGATATAAAATTTTTATGTCTAGTTGAAAAATCTTTTGCAGGTGTGTTTATAGCAATAAGAAAAGTTATCATAATTTTACCTCTGTTTTTTAATTGGTATAAACGCAAGGTGTAAGTTAATAAAGTTTGATTAATAATTTTATAAATTTTAAGAATTTTAAGAATTTTAAGTAAACTAAAAAAAACAGTTTAATCTTTAAATAAAAAATTTAACTTAATAAAACTTTAACTAATTTTAAAAGTTACTTTTATAACTCATAATTTCATTATATAATAAATAAAAATTTTTTCCAAACAAATATGATTAACTTTTTTTATTTTTACCAATTTTATTTGATTTCTTGCAAAATCTATGTTAAATTATTTTTAGTTATTCAAAAGGAGAAGACAGTGGAAAATAAGTTATTTAATCATAAAGAAATGTTGCATCACGCTTTAAGAAACGGTTATGCTATAGGTGGCTATAATTTCAGCAGTGTAGAAATGATGCGTGCCATAGTTGATGGTTGTCAGGAAACAGATGCTCCTGTAATTTTATCGTTAAGTCAATCTGGGCTTAAATTTGCAACTCCAACATATCTTAAAAATGTTGTTCACGCAGCACTAGAATTAACAGATATTCCTATTTCATTACACCTAGACCACGGCAAAAATTTTGATATAGTTAAAGAATGTATTGACATTGGCTTTAACTCGGTTATGATAGACGGAAGTTATTTACCTTACGAAGAAAATGTTGCTTTAACAAAAAAAGTGGTTGATTATGCACACAAGCGTGGCGTTGCAGTCGAGGGTGAATTGGGTAAACTTGCAGGTGTTGAAGATGATGTAAGTTCAAGCCATTCACTATATACAGACCCAAACCAAGCATTCGATTTTGTTAAAAGAACAGGGGTAGATAGTTTGGCAATAGCCATTGGAACCAGCCACGGTGCTTTTAAATTTACCGGAAAACCAACTTTAAAATTTGATATCCTAGCAGAAGTCCGAAGTTTAATGCCAGACCTTCCAATAGTTTTGCACGGGGCATCTAATGTTCCACAAAAATTTATAAAAATTATAAATAAATATGGTGGCGACATTCAACAATCAAAGGGTGTTTCAGAAAGTTTGGTAGAAAAGGCTTGTTCACTTGGCGTTTGTAAAGTTAATAACGATACTGATTTAAGGGTTTGCTATACAGCATCTATTCGTGAATATCTTGCAAAAAATCCAAAATGCTTTACTCCACGCGAATATTTGCAATATGCAAAAGACCAAGTTAAAGCACTTATTATGGATAAAAATACAAACTTATTCCACAGTGCAGGAATGGGTAAATTAATAAAAAGTAATAAAGACAAGAAAAATTAAATTATATTTTTTTATTTAAAATTTCGTTTTTATAAATAAATTGAAAAATAGAAATACATCTTTTAATTTTGCACACATTTTTTTATTATTTCATAATATGTAATGTATGGGTCAAAATTAACGGAGGTGTTTTCTATGTCATTCTTTTCGGGAATTAGAACAGAAAACATGCCTGGTCCAATAATGGGAAATCCTTTAAAAGGGTTATGTGAAAAAGTTTGTTTACAAGTTAATAAAGTTTTTGATGCGTGTTTAAAACAACAACACATCACTGGTCTAACTATAACATTAACCGACTTTACTCCATCTAACCCAACATCACCTTTAACTTTTGTGTCTGGTCAAAGTTCTCAAACAATTTCTCCTACATTAACAAATGTAAGTATTAATCGTTTTGATGACCGTCCAAATTTTGCAAGGGTAAGTGCAACAGCAAATCTACCAATAGAAATTACATATGTTGACGCAAATGATGTTTCTGGTGTTGCGCAAGGTGTTATAACCATTGACCAAGATGTTGTTTTGTTCGTTCCTCAACCATCAATAATACCTTTCAAGATAGAACCTGTTGCAAGTGTAGTTGTTCCACAAGGAACATTTAATGCCGACAACACTTTAACTATTGAAGCGTGTGTTATGCTTATAATTAAAGTTGTTGCAGAAGCAGAAATGCTAGTTCCAAGTTATGGATATTGCGACATTCCACCTTGTCAGGAATTTTCTCAAGATGTTTGTGCAGGCTTCTTTGAACTACCATTATACCCAACAGCGCGTGTAACACAAACAACTACTAACACAATTACAAATAATAACAATAACTCGTTATTTTAAGGAAAAATTCTCCACACAAGCCGCATTTTTAAATGCGGTTTCTTTTTTTATTGCTTTTTTTTTAATTTTATGGCAAAATGTAAATATAAAATTTTAATAAAAAATAAATTTTTAAATTATAACTATAAAAAGTATAAATTTTTATAAAGAATTATTTTTTGATAAGTTAATTTATAAATAATAAAATGGAGTTGTTATGAAAATTTTTTCTATTAGCGATTTACACCTTTCAACAGTTGTTGAAAAACCTATGGATATTTTTGGTCCGGGGTGGGAAGACCATTTTGAACGAATATCACAAGATTGGAAGCAAAAAGTATCAGACAATGACCTTGTGCTTATTGCAGGTGATATAAGTTGGGGAATGTATCTTGAAGAAGCGTTGCCAGATTTAGAACTTATACATAAGTTACCAGGCAGAAAAGTTATTTTAAGGGGAAACCACGACTATTGGTGGAAAAGTATAACGCAAGTAAGACAAGCATTGCCAAGCAGTATGTATGCTGTTCAAAATGATTGTTTGCGTTTTGGAGATTTGCTTGTTTGTGGAACTCGTGGTTGGAATGCTCCTGAAAATGATTTTAAATCTTCTGAAGATGAAAAAATTTATAAACGCGAAGTTATCAGAATGGAACTAAGTTTGCAAGATATGCAAAAGCAACGAAAAGATACCGATTTAGTTATAGCAATGTGTCATTATCCACCATTCAATTCTAAATTGAATAACAGTGAAGTAACAGATTTAATAGAATATTTTAAAGTTCCTATTGTTGTTTATGGTCATTTACACGGTAAGCAATGCAGAGCAAAACCGTTTGTTAATAAAAATGGTGTAGATTATTATTTAACTTCTTGTGACCAAGTAGATTGCAAGTTAACTTTGCTATCCGAGGTGGAAAATGGATTTTAAACATTATTCAGTAATGAAACAAGAATGTATCGATGCTTTAAATATTAAAAGTGATGGAAACTATTTAGATTGCACTGTTGGTGGAGCAGGTCATTCTTTTGAAATTGCAAAAAAACTAAAAAATGGTAAATTGCTGTGTTTAGATAAAGATGAAGTTGCATTAAACTTTTCAAAAGAAAAATTAAAAGATTTTAAAAATGTTATGTTTTATAAATGCGATTTTAAAGATTTTAAACAAGCAATGGAAAATTATAATATAAAAAAATTTGATGGTATTTTAATTGATTTAGGGGTAAGTTCATATCAAATAGACACAGCCGAGCGAGGCTTTTCTTATATGCATAATGCTCCACTTGATATGCGAATGAACCAAGAGCAAACTTTTTCAGCATATGATATTGTTAACAAGTGGCAAGAAAAAGATTTAGCAAAAATATTTTTTGAATATGGGGAAGAAAAGTTTTCAAGGCAAATAGCAAGCAATATAGTTAAAGCAAGAAAACAAAAACCTATTGAAAGCACTTTTGAATTAGTTGAGATAATTGAAAAAAGCATTCCAGCAAAGTTTAAATTTAGTGGTGGACACCCAGCAAAACGGGTATTTCAAGCATTAAGAATAGAGGTAAATTCTGAACTTGAAGGGCTTTATGAATGTTTAATTGAACTTGCAAGAAGTTTAAATGTTGGGGGAAGAATGGCTGTTTTATCTTTTCATTCTTTGGAAGATAGAATTGTTAAACAGGCATTTGCTTTGTTATCAAAAGATTGTATATGCCCACCTAAAATTCCAATTTGTGTTTGCAATCATAAAGCAGAAATTAAACTTATAAATAAAAAACCTATTTTAGCAACCAAGCAAGAATTAAGTGAAAATTCTCGCAGTCATTCAGCAAAATTAAGAATTATTGAAAAAATTTAATTAAAATAGTTGCGTTTTTAGGGTAAAACGCGTTAAAATTTATTAAAGGTTAACATTTTTGCTAGTTCTATTTTGAATAAAAGGAGAGTAAAATATATGGCAAAGAAACAAACAAACACTACTTTGCTAGAAAAAGAACAACGCTCTTTTTTTGATATTATTGATGAAAAATTAGATAAACAAAGCAAAGTGGAACTTGAAGCGAAAAAAGCATTATTTAATAATAATCATAAAACAGAAGAGTTAGAAGAAGTTTATGATGAAATTGATAAACAGCAGGTTGAAGAACAGTTAGAGCATTTAGAACATAAGGTTGCCCCTATTGATTTTGAAAATCCTAATCCATTTTATGGTGATCCTGACGCTTTAAATAAACTTAAAAAACATAAATATAATAACACAGTTTTTGACGAGCAAGAAAAAATTGCAACTATTGAAATTAATCCACCAGCACCTGCAAAAGTTAAAGAAGTTGATAACAGCAAAAGGAAAATACTTTGGACTTGTGTTGGTGCAATTACAATTGTTTTGTTTTTAACTTTGTTTATCTATAACTTTGTTATAATGGGTTCAACCATATTAGATAATAATGGAATACAGGGCGATATTAATAATGCTCAAGATGATTTAATTTCTAATCAAGAACGCTATGAGCAAATTTTAAACGAGTTGGGTGAATCAAGCATTTCTATAGCACAGGGTGAAGGAATGATAACAGGTGGTTCTTCAACAACTGTTAATCTAGAACCTACAACCGAAGTTTATAAACCAACAGCACCGTCAGGATTTTTTGACCGTTTGTGCAATTTCTTTGCAAAACTTTTTGGGAGATAATATGCCACAAACCGAATATTCAATATATTCCTTACAAAAGAGGTTACTTGCCATTCTTGGCATAGTGGCCTTTCTTTTTTTATGCTTGTTTGGAAAACTGTTTTGGGTTCAAATAATTCAAGGTAAAACTTTACAGACAAAAGCGATAAGTCAGTGGACGCGAGATTTGCCACTTGCTGGCTTAAGGGGAAGTATTTTAGATAGAAATGGAAATACTTTAGCGTCTTCATACACTTCCTATGATGTTTATGTAAGGGGAAGTAATATAACAAATCCTTCAGAAGTTGCTTTGTTTTTGTCTGAATTATTGGGGCTAGATTATGATACAATAGAAGAAAAAGCAAGCAAAAAAAATGTATCAGAAAGTTTAATTGCAAGACAAGTTTCTGAAAGTGCAGTTAAAGCCATTATTAACAAAGATTTAGATGGAATTTATATAACAGAAACAAGCACAAGGCAATATCCTTACAGCAATTTGTTATCTTCTGTTCTTGGTTTTTGCACTATAGACAACATTGGGCAAACAGGGCTTGAGGCATATTATAATAAATATTTAACAGGAATTAATGGCTATACAATGACAGAAAGTGATATAACAGGGCTAGAACTTAGCAATGCAACAACAAGTTTTGTTGCAGGCGTTGCAGGTTGTAGTATAGAACTTACTATAGATGTTGAAATTCAAAAAATAGTTGAAAATGTGCTTGCTAAAATAATGGTTGAGCAACAAAGCAAGGGTGCATCGGTAATTATAATGAACCCAAAGACAGGCGAGATTGTTGCAATGGCATCGAAACCGAGTTTTGACCTTAATAATCCACCTAGAGATAATACTGAATTATTAATGAGTTTAAGTAAAAACAGTTTAATTACAGATGTTTATGAACCAGGTTCAACTTTTAAATTATTCACATTAGCCGCTGCGCTTTCTGAAGGCATTACAAGTGTTGATGAAAAATTTTATGACCCAGGTTTTAGAATTGTTGATGGAGATAGAATAAAATGCTGGAAAACCACAGGACACGGCTCGCAAACTTTGGTAGAAGGCGTGTGCAACAGTTGCAACAGTGTGTTTGTGGATTTAGGCTTAAGGCTTGGTGTTGATAAACTTTATTCGGCATTAACTTCTTATGGCATAGGTTCGGCAACAGGTGTTGATTTTTCAGGAGAAAGTTCAGGAATTATGATGAATAAAGCAAGTGTTAAAAATGTTGACCTTGCAAGAATAAGTTTTGGGCAAGCAGTTGCTGTAACTCCACTTCAAATGATTACAAGTGTTTGTGGAATTTTAAACGGAACATTATACGAACCTAGATTTATAAAATCTATAACGACAAACGGTGTTAAAAAAGAATTTACCAGTGTGTCAAAAGGGCAAACGGTTGACCAAAGTGTTAGTAAACAAATTCTTGAAATTATGGAACAAGTGGTTTCAAAAAGTGATGGTTTATACAGTTTTGTTCCAGGCTATAGAATTGGTGGAAAAACAGGAACAGCACAAAAATATGAAAATGGCGCAGTTGCAAGTGGTAAATATGTTTCATCGTTTGTAGGTTGCTGGCCTGTTGAAGACCCTGAATATGTTATGCTTTTGTGCGTTGATGAGCCAAGTGCTGGTCAATATTATGGAAGTTTAGTTGCTGCACCATATGCAAAAGAAATCTTTGCAGGCATATTTTCATATTTAGAAATTGAACCTACTAATTTAAAAGAAGATTTAGAAAAACTAGAACCTACAGTTGAAGTTCCAAACCTTGTTGGATATCCTTTAATGCAAGCCATAGAGCAATTAGTGAAACTTGATTTACAGTATGTGATAGATGGCGAAAATGGAACAGTGCTAGAACAAAGTATTCCAGCAGGGCAAAAAGTTTTCAAAAAAGCAATAATTTCATTAAAAACTTAAAAAATTTGTCTTATTTTGCGAATGAAAACAAAAACCAATTTCAATATTATATAATCATAAAGTGAGGTGGAAAAAATGAAAATAGAAAATATTATCGGCAAAGAAAAAGTTAAGCGTTTGGTTGGAGATTTTAGCAAAATAGATATACAAAATTTAAGTTGTGATACTAAAACTGTTTCTGAAAATACTTTGTTTTTTTGTTTAAAAGGTGGAACAGTAGATGGGCACGATTTTGCATATGAAGCACAAAAAAATGGTGCTTGTGCGTTAGTAACAGAAAAGCCTTTAGATATAGATTTACCACAAGTTGTTGTTCCATCGTCAAGACATTCTATGGCAGTTATGGCAGGTAATTTTTATGGAAATCCTAGAGAAAAATTAAACCTAATTGGTGTAACAGGAACGAATGGGAAAACCACAACAACATATATGCTTCAATCTATATTACAAAGCGCAGGTCATAAAGTTGGGGTTATAGGAACCATAGGGGTTGTAATAGATGATGTTACTTTACCAGCAAGCCTTACAACACCAGACCCAATAGAATTACACAGAATTTTTGCCGAAATGGTTAAAAACGATGTTGACAGTGTTGTTATGGAAGTAAGTGCTCACGCTATCGCTCTTGATAAAATGGCAGGAATAATTTGTGATGTCGGAATTTTAACCAATGTAACACAAGACCATATTGACTTTTTTAAAACTTTTGATAACTACGCAAAAACAAAACAAAAATTTATTACACCAGAATTCTGTAAGCAAGGCGTAGTTAATATAGATGATAAGGTTGGAAAGAACATTAAACTTAAAAATTTAGAAAGCAATTCAGAATTTAAAGTGTTCAGTTTTGGAATGAAAAATCCTTGTGATGTATTTGCTGTTGAGCCTAAATATAGTGTAACAGGAACTGAATATTGCATTAATTTGTTTGATAATATTTATCCAATTAAAACTAAACTTATTGGGCAGTTTAATCTTTTAAACGCCTTGGGGGCGGCAACTGCGTGCAAAGTTATTGGAATAGAAGATAAAGCCATTGTGCAAGGGTTAAAAGATATGGATTTTGTTGCTGGAAGATTTAATGTTATAGACCTTGGAGAAAATAAAAGTGCCATTCTAGATTATGCTCACACTCCAGATGGCCTTATGAATATTTTATCATCGGTAAAAATGATAACAAATGGAAAAATAATTTCAGTTTTTGGTTGTGGTGGCAATCGTGATGCATTAAAACGACCAATAATGGGTAAAATATCGGCAGAACTTGCAGATTTTACAATAATTACAAGTGATAACCCAAGGTTAGAACCACCTATGGATATAATTACCCAAATAGAAAGTGGTGTAAAAGAAATAACTTCTGATTACTTGTGTATAGAAAATCGCAAAGATGCAATTAAACAAGCACTTAAAATGTTAAAACCTAATGATGTTGCCGTTATAAGTGGAAAAGGCGCAGAAAACTATTTAGATATGAACGGAATTAAATATCCATATTCAGACCAAGAGACAATTTTAAGTGCAAACAAAGAAATTACAAGTGAAAGATTAGGAGCGTATAAATGATACAAATTCTTTGGGGTTTTTTGTTTTCTTTTCTTGCTGGTTGTGTTTTTGCTCCTGTTATTATCACATTGGTTAAGAAACTTAAAGCAAAACAAACAATTCTTCATTATGTTGAAGCACACAAACAAAAGCAGGGCACTCCAACTTTGGGAGGGCTGATTTTTTTGCTTTCAACTACAGTTGCTTTTTTTGTGTTTTCAAATGGACAAGCACAAATAGCAATCGTTGCTTTGGCTGTTTTTTTATGTTATGGTTTGCTTGGTTTTTTAGACGATTTTATCAAAGTAAAAACGCATAAAAATCTTGGTTTGCGTGCTTATCAAAAAATTATAGGACAAGTTGGTATTGCTGTTTTAATTGCTTGGTTTGTTTATGAAAATCAATATATGGGTGGCTCGATGTTTTTGCCTTGGGGCTTTACGATGGTTGATATTGGTTGGGTTATTATTCCTTTTGTAATCTTTACATTTCTTGCAATGACAAACAGTGCAAATTTAACCGATGGGCTAGATGGGCTTGCTGGTGGAGTAAGTTTTGTTTCACTTATTGGTTTTACCGTTATAATTTTACTTACAAAAGATTTTTTACTTACAATGGGTTATGGAATTGAATATTCTCAAGAAATGGAAAACCTTGCTTTACTTGGGGCTTGTGCAGGTGGTGGTGTTTTAGCCTTTTTGTGTTTTAATGCTTATCCTGCAAAAATATTTATGGGCGACACAGGTTCACTTGCATTAGGTGGGCTTATTTGCGCATTGGCAGTTTTTTGTGGGCAAACTTTGTTTTTAATTTTAATATGTATTATGTTTGTTGTAAGTGCAATAAGCGTATGTTTGCAAGTGGGTTATTATAAATTAACTAAAAAAAGAATTTTCTTAATGGCACCCTTACATCACCATTTTGAACAAAAAGGTGTGAATGAAACTAAAATTGTTGCCATATATATAATTATAACAATAATAGCAAGCGTTATTGCAGTGTTATTATGTTTAATTTAAATTTATAAAAGTTGAAGTTTCAAAATTATTTTATAATTTAAAGATACAATAATAATGCTTTAAATTAAGTTTTAAATTTTACTTTTTAAATTTAAATTAGAAAAAAGTTTTGTTTCATTTTTAAGTTTTTAAAACAAAACTTAAATTATAAAATAAAGGGTGTTATATGCAAAAAAACTATTTAGTTGTTGGTCTTGCAAGAAGTGGAATTGCTGCTGTTTTGTATTTATATAAAAATAATCATAATGTTTGGGTTTATGATGCAAAAAGGGGACTTGCAAAAGAACTCATAAAAAGCAAAATTTTACCACCACGCGTTATACCTATAACAAAATTGTCTAAAAAAGTTGCAAAAAATTTGTCTGCCATAGTTATAAGTCCTGGTGTTTTGCCTGATTTTTGGATAGAACTCGGCGCAAAATATAATATTCCTGTTATAAGCGAACTTGAACTTAGTTTTCGAAACTGCAACTGTGATGTGCTTGCCATAACAGGAACTAATGGAAAAACAACAGCAACTTTAATGCTAAATAAAATTTTAAACGATGCTGGCAAAAAAACACATTGTGTTGGAAACATAGGAAATGCTTTTTGTGCTGAACTAGATAAAATAGATTATGATGATGTTACTGTTTGTGAAGTAAGCAGTTTTCAACTTGAACACATAGAAAAATTCAAACCTAAAGTAGTTGGTTTTTTAAATATTGCTCCCGACCATCTAGACCGATATAAAACAATGGAAAATTATGTATCTGCAAAAAGAAAAATATTTACCAATCTAGACCAAAATTGTTATGCAGTTCTTAATATTGATGAACCTGTTGTAAGAATTATGGGGAACACACATTTTAATTGTTTATATTTTGGGAAAAAACTTCCACCTAAAACCGATGGTGCATATTTTAAAGATAAAAAAATATTTTTCGTTGAAAATAGTAAAAAAGCAGGAAGTGTTGATTTATCTAAATGCACTTTTGTTGGGAAGCATAATATATATAACGCTATGTGTGCTTGTCTTATGGCAAGAATTTATGGTGTAAGTTTTACATCAATGCAAAATTCTTTGCAAGAATTTAAAACTCCAGAACATCGTTTAGAGTTTGTTGGAAATATTGGAACAATAAAATTTTATAACGACTCGAAAGCAACAAATATAACTTCTTGTTTAACTGCCTTAACGGCTTTTGAAGATAATGTGTTTTTGCTTATGGGGGGAAGTGATAAGGGCGAAAACTTTGCAGAATTTTTTAAGCATATGCCACAGTGTGTTAAACAAATTTTTGTTTTCGGAGCAACAGCAAGAAAAATATTTCATCACGCACATTTAGCAGGTTTTGAAAATATAACAAGGTGTGAAAATCTTGAAGAAGCGTTTGATTTGGCAGTTAAAAACTCGCATGATGGAACAACAATTTTATTGTCTCCAGCCTGTGCAAGTTTCGACCAATTTGTAAATTATGAACAGCGTGGCGATTTCTTTAAATTTTTGGTTAAGGAGTTGCAAAAGTGAAAACTAAATTTTCCATCTTTGATAATAGTAATCACTCTATTAATTGGTGGGTTTTAGTTCCTGCAATTTTACTTGCTGTTTTTGGTGTTATAATGGTTTATTCTGCTTCGTGTTATAATGCCGAAAAAAATTTTGGTAATGCTTTCTATTATGCCGATAAACAATTAATAGGTTTAATACTTGGAATTTTAGCACTTACTTTTTGTTATTTTGTAGATTATAAATTTTTAGCAAAACTAAAATATTGGGCATTAGGTCTTGGAATTTTACTTTTGCTTATTGTTTTTATTCCAGGAATTGGAATTGAAAGTTATGGCGCAAAAAGATGGATAGGTTTCGGTTCATTCAGTTTTCAGGCAAGTGAAGTAGCAAAATTTTGTCTTATATTATTTTGCGCTGGCTATATGGCAGAACATCAACAATCTGTGCAAAAATTTAAGGGAATTTTACCTGTTTTGCTAGCTGGTGGGGTAATGTGTGTTTTAATAATGCTTGAACCCAATATGTCTATAACACTTTGTGTTGGTGCTGTGTGCTTAATTATGCTTTTAGTTGGTGGCGCAAGAATTAAACATTTAGTAATGTTGTCAATTCCTGTTATGGCATTAATTCCTGTGCTAATTTTTCTTGAACCTTACAGAATAAAACGATTAATGGCTTTTCTAGACCCTTGGGCAAGCCCACAAGGCGAGGGCTTTCAACTTATTCAATCGCTTTTTTCACTTGGTTCTGGTGGCTGGTTTGGTGTTGGGCTTTTTCAGTCAAGAGCAAAATATTCATATCTTCCTTTCAGCGAAAGTGATTTTATATTCTCAATAATAGGCGAAGAGTTAGGGCTTGTTGGGGCAATACTTGTTTTACTTGTGTTTGGTGTTTTAATTTTCAGTGGCTATAAAATAGCCATAAAAGCAAACACAAGATTTGGGTGCTTGCTTGCTGTGGGGATAACCTCGGTTTTGGCAGTTCAAGTTGTTCTTAATGTTGCAGTTGTAACAGGCCTTGTTCCACCAACAGGTTTACCTCTTCCTCTTATAAGTGCAGGAAGCACAAGTTTAGTTGTGTTCTTAGGTGCTATAGGAATTTTGTTAAATATTTCACGACAAAGCGCAGTAAATAAATTTCATACAGCAGAAAATCCTTTTGGTAAAAAATGGAAGTTAACAAAAAAAGTTTCCACTCAAAAATAGTTTGGAAACTTTTTTAATTAAGTTTTAATACCTGTGGGTGACCACGTTTTGCTGGTAATATACCATTTTTTTCATCTTCACGGCGCTTAATAAAATCTTTAAGTGCTTTTGCAAGTTGGTCTGGGCAACTTGTATCATTTTTACATCTAATGCCTTCACAAATAATAATAACTTCATTTATATTTTTGCCAATAGTTAATCTTGATATTGCCTGAAGTCCACCAGCACAACCCCCTAGAAACTTTAAGTCGATTAAAATGTCATTTTCGTCAACTTGAAATAAAATTTGTCGTGAACAAGTTCCTGATGTTCTAAATGCTTCCATATTTATTCTCCTTTTGCCCCCCAATCAAGTAAATTTGAATAAACAAACTCATAAAAGGAAGGTGCTTTTTCTGTCCAAAGTTCAACTGCCTTAACGGCTTCTGCTCGTGTTTGAAGATTGATTTTAATTTCAAAAGTAGGTATGTTTGAAGTAGCATCGATAATTCGCATTGTAACCATATATGTTCCATCACTATTCTTTTTAAAGTCGGCAACATATTCTTGTAAGCGTTTAAAATACATTCGGTTAGTTTTGCAAAATTCAGAAATTTTTGCCCGTAAGTCTTCTGGTATATCTTGATAAAATGATGCAAGACAGTTTCTGCCCATTGCTGTAAGTGTGTATCTTTTTGTTTTACTGTCTGCATCAGGTGAATATATAAGATTAAATTTTATAAGTTCAGGAAATACCATTTTGCATTCCATATAATTAATCCAGTCATTCCTTGATGTGCATATGTCAAAAATAAAATGTTCATTTAAGGGAATTTCCATTTGCTCTAAAGTGTAAAGCAAAATAAGTTTAGTGCCGGCATCATCTGATGAAAAATTTAATTTCACAACTTTTATCCCTCCATTTAAAACGAAAATATTATAACACACACTTTTAATTCTAGCAATCAAAATGGGGTTGAAAATTAAAAATTTTTCTTTAAAACATTTTGTGTTTTGTTTTTGATATGTTATAATTTTTTTACTTAAATAGAATTTGCTGTTCTTTATATGCTTTTTAAAAATAATTTTTTATAAAAAAGGGGTTTTATATGCAAGAAATTTCAGATGAAAAAATACGCGCATTTTATGATGCGTGTAGTGATATGAAAAATGCAAAATTTATTCTTGCAGATGCAAAAATCTCACAAATTTTAAAAGCCATTGTGGCAAGCCCAGAACTTATTGCAACTGTGGGGGAAGCACTTGTAAACTTTAATTTTGATAATGAATTTGCAAAAGCGCAAGTTAAAAACGATTTAACAAATGTATGTTTTAAATTGCCAAACGAAGCAAATAAAATTGTTGCTTTGGTTTTTGGTTTGTTAAGCGAGTTTGATGCACACAGGCTAGATTTACATTCTTTTGTGCGTGATTATTTTAATGCAGAAGGCAGGCTTATTGTTGATTGTTTTAACGATTTTGTAGATAATGTAATTTTGCCATTCAGAGATGCAACACTTGAAATGCTTGGATATGAAGTTGAAAAAAGAGAAGTAGAGGAATCAATGGAAGAAATGGAAACAGAAGAATATATTGAAGAAGAAAATGATTTAATTGGTGATTTCTATGATGAAATCTCAACCATTCTATCGCAAATTCAAGAAACTGTTAACCAAGACCATAAAGTTAAACAAGATAGAAAAGATGAGATAAATATTACTATTGATGCAACTTTAGAAAGTTTAGAACTTGGCAATTTAAAAATTATGAATGCTTTGTTAATAAGTTTAAACTATTTAATTTCACCAATAAAAAGTGTTCGTTTTTATAATCACGAATTGCAAGAAAGTTTGCTTAAATTCTATGATAATCAATAATAAAAAACTAATATTTTTACTATTTTTTCACTATAAATTTAATAGTTTTTAACAAGTCAATATGCTGTTATTAAAAAATTTGCATATTGACTTTTTTGTGTTTTTATGATATAATTTAGCTATAAAAATAATAAAGGATGGTAGCGATAAAATGTCTGCAAAACCTTCAAAAGATGGTCCTTTTTTAGATAAAGGAAAAACAAGTAGAAGTGTTCGTGAAATGTATGGTTTTCCTCACAGTTCTAACGCACATGATATTCAAGTAAACGAAACTTCTCAAAAATATATCAATGAAGCACAAAAGTTGGTTAATGAATATAATCAAATTCAAGATTGGGCAGAAGATGTTTTAAGAAATAGTTCTGATCTAGAAACTCGTAAAGAAGTTATCAATAAGATTGCAGATTTTTGTGTGAAAATTTACGAGTTAGATAGTGCTACTTTAACGGTGTTTACTGAAGCGGGTAAAGCTAATTCATTTGGTTCTTTGATAAGACTTACTAAAGATTTACACGAATCTCACAAAGAAAAAATAGAAGATATGGATAAAAAATTGCGAGATCGTCTTAGTATATTTATAGATTATTCATTTAGTTCAAAAGAAGCAGCAGGAAGTTTATCTAACTACGAGTTACGTCAAATCGGCACTTCATATATGTATAGCATAATTGGTGCTTTACAGGGTGTAGATATGGGGGTAGATGCTGTTTTTGCTGCAACAGAAGCGAAAAAGCGTGCTGGTATTGCTCTTACTGGTGCTGATTTAGCAAATATTGAAAGACACGAAATGATGATTGGTTATAGAACAAAAAATCAAAGTCGTTTACTTGCTCAGGAACTTGATGATAATTTTAAAGATTTTGTTTTTAGATATGAATCACCATATGACAACGAAGACAAGCAAAAATGTTTTGATAAAAAATTAGATTTAGTGTGTAATTATGTTAACAAATTGAGAGATGCTATGCATAACAAGTATATTAACCCACAAGCCGTTGTGTCTTTAGTTAATGAACCTGAATTAAAAGTTATGTTAGATTGTGTAATGATGTGTGAAAATGGGGAAAGTGAAAATTATAATAAACTTTTATTAGAAATTTCACAACAACCTAAATATGTTGCGTTTCCTTGTTATCTTATGTTTAGTGCTTATGGTTACGACCTTAGTTCACTTGGTCAAACAGGTAAGCATATTAGTGCACTACATTTTGGAATTACTCAAGAAGGAAAAATTGGAAAAATTATTAAGCAGCAAGGTGAATCAGTAAATTCAGATAAACAATTAGAGAAACAAAAAGCCATAATAAAAATTGGCAGAATTACCCAAACTGATAAATCAAAAGTACTTTCTGTTGAATCTGCAGATGCAACTGAGTCTGAATTAATTGATATTAGCGTGGAAGATGATACTTCTGAAAAAGTATCTGAGCTAGATCTATTAACACGCAAAACGGAAGTAACACAATTAAACAATCAACATAAATTAGAGAAAGTGGAAGATAAGCAAAAAGAAACAAAAGAAACTGTTGATATTGTCGAAAATAAGAAAAAGCAAGGTATAGAATCACACAGCAATCAAGATAAAGAAAGTAAAAATATTACAGCTGAAAAAATGCATAGTTCAACTCAAAATTCCACTAAAATAGAAGAAACAACAACTGACAAAACAGAGCAACAACATAAAGCTGGTAGAAAACCTGTAAAAATTAATGGTTGGTTATTTACTTATATCAAACAAGAATATCTTAGTGACAGTCAAACTACCGAAGAAATGCGTGCTCAATTTGCAAATATGAGTTGCGAGGAGCAATTTAGCTATCTTTATAATAATAGGAATCAACTAATTAAACGTGCAAAAGCAGAAGTGCAAACTGCTATTGCAAACTATGAAAAGCTCACTCCAGAAAAGCGTGCTGAACTTGATGATCTTTGTGCAACATATCCAACATTCGCATTAAAGTTAGAAAAGAAAAAAGATGAAATTGCAAAAAAACAAGCCGAAGAAATTAAAGCAATCCGAGAACGCACTGCAAAATATAAAAAAGAATTGCGTGAAAGCAAGAAGGGGCCAGAAAATAATATTAAAGAATTTTTCCAAAGTTTATAATTACATAAAAGTATCATTTCATATAAATAAATTATTCTTATAATAATTATTAAAAATTTATAAAAAGTCTTATCTAGGAAAGTAAGACTTTTTTTACAATAAGAAATCTCTTTAAAATTAGGTTTTGTTGTGTTATACTTAATTTAAAGTAGGTAAATATGAAAAATAATTTAGGTTTAGAAAGTAATGTTGAATTGATGATTTTCGCATTAAATGAATGTGAGTATGTGGAATATTTATGTTCAAAAAAAGTGCTTGAAAAATTAGAAATATCATATGCAGAAGAGAACAATATTCCAAGGAAGAAAGTTAAAACGCAATTTATTAATTATGGCAACGATTTAATGGTTTATGTGCTTAAAAGCCCTAATAATATGCAAACAGTATTGATGGGGCTTCCAACACTTGAGTTTGGAAGATTAAAAAAAGAAGCAGGTTTGTTATGTCATTTTCATCAAATTGATAATACAATTATTGCTCCAACCGAATATCGAGCAATGGAAGCAGGGCGATTTAAACGAGAGTTTATGTTAACACCATATATTTATCAAGCGCGTTGTATTTCAAATTTTAAAGAAAATTTTGGTTTATATATTCCAGAACCAAAATATAGGTTTGTTCCAACTAATGAAAAACAAACATCTGTAATAAAAACTTGTATTATTGCAAAATTAATTTCAAGTTTTGATACAAAAAATAATTTAGGTATTAGTAAGGTTGAAGTGATAGGTGGAGATTTTATATTGCCAAAAGGTTGGGAAAAACAAGAACCAACCTATGAAAACACTTTAAACGATTTAAAACTTATATCAATACGAGACAGTATAAATTGTTCTTTAGATGAATATATTGATTTAGTAAAAAAAGAATTTCCTTTAAAAACTAAAATCCCAGATAATTATAAAGCAAACAACAATTATATTTTAAACACTTGTTCTGAAATTCCGTTTACCGAACAAGAAATTAATAAGGGCATTGAACTTGGGCTAGAACAAAAACAGCAAAGACAAAATAATTCAGAAAAAATTATGTAAAAGGCTGAGCGCCTTTTTTATTTTTTTATACTTTTATAAAAATAATAGAAAAATTAGTAATTTTTTATTAAATTTTAAATAAAAATCACAAAAATATTGCAAAAACTTAATAAAAATTTATTTTTTAACTGATTTAAAAAAGTTTAAATGCAAATTTATTGCTAAATAAATTTAACTTTTAATAGTGAACCAATTTTAAAAATATAAATTTTTATATCTTAATTTTAAATTGGTATAAACAAAAGCAACAGCCAACAAACAATCATCGAAAAAACACAATGGCATAGTTTTTGAAACATATAAAAGCCTGTTTTAATTTCACATTTTTTCAAAAATGTAAGTGCTTGAAAATGAATTGAAATTCCACCCCAAGAAATCAATCCGGTAGCAAGTATGGTGGCTGTTTTAAAATCTATACAATTTTTGGCTAATTCCAAACACCCCCTTGTTACTTCTATAATTCCACTAGAAAGCCCAACACTAAACTGAGTTGACACGCCAAACAAATTAAGTATAACAGCAAAAAAATTAGCAATAATTGTTAAGATATGCAAGTTAGTTAAAATATCTATTATCATAAAAAATAGTGCAATATATCCACCAACAATTAATATTGACATAACCGAATCATAAATTGTGTTTGCAAGTAAATTACTGATTGGTGTCGATTTTGGCGTATAGTTTATAACTTCATTATCTTTTCTTTTATAAAATCTAAACACAAGTCCATTAACAATCGCCCCCAATAAATGAGCAACAAGCATAATAGCACCCATTCCTTTATGCCCAAACGCTTCTAACCCCACAGTTCCAATAACAAAAAGAGGGCCAGAAGTAGAACAAAAAGAGCACATTCTTACTGCCTGTGCTTTTGTTATGGCTTTGTTTTCATATAGTTCGCTTGTAATTTTTGCTCCAACAGGATATCCCGAAATCATACTCATTAAAAAAGTATAACTAGCAATTCCGGGGGCGTTAAACAATTTTTTTGTAACAGGTTCAAAAAAAGTTGCCAATTTTTCAACAAGTCCAAGTTGTGTCAAAATTTTAGTTAGGAAAAAAAAGGGAAAAAGTGCAGGCAAAACTGCTGTTGCCCATACTAAAATTCCTTGCAATGTAGATTGCATATAAATTTCAGGATTCATCACAAGTGCTATTATAAACACAATAATGATCAAGGATAAAAAAATTGAACTTTTTTTCATTGATAATGTTTTCATAACATATTATATGTTAAAATATTCAATTCTAGAATTTTCTTTAAGGTTAAAATCATTTGCTTTTTTAGGGGCTTTTTGATATAATAACTTAACATATTTTATTCAAGGGGTAATGCGTTGGGAATTATTGATATTTTGTTTACTGATTTATCTGCAACTTTAATAATATTAACACTTGTTGCGTGGATTTTTGCAGTAATTATTGCAATAGTTCCACACGAGTTTTCGCACGCTTTTGTTGCATATAAAATGGGTGATGATACTGCAAAATTATCTGGAAGAATGACATTTAATCCAAAAGCACATTTTGACCCTATTGGTGCTATATGTTTGTTTGTATTTGGTTTTGGTTGGGCAAAGGGGGTGCCGGTAAATTCTGTTCGTTTTAGAAATATGAGAAAAGGGCAGATTTGGGTTTCACTTTCAGGTATTATAACCAACTTAATTTTGGGAATAGTTTTTTCTGTTTGTTATGCACTTACAGCATATTTTTTAGATGCATCTGTTACATTCTATTATTTCTTGCAAATGTTTTTCTACTATACAGCCGTTATGAACTTTGTTTTGGCAATATTTAACTTTTTGCCAATTTACCCACTAGATGGTTACAATTTCTTAATGGCATTCTTCCCACCTTATGGAAAATTTGATAGATTTATGCAACAATATGGTATAATCTTTTTGTTGATATTTATTATAACACCTTTAAGCACTTGGGTTTTAAATGGCTTCTTATATATAACTTTCGAGCCTATTTGTAATTTAATATGGTCGTTATTAAGTTAGGAGATACAAATGAAAGATGATATTATTAACATTGAAATTGAAATAGAAATGCAGCAAAACAATGCAACAATAAATCCTGTTCCTGATAATAACATTATCGTTTTAAATCCAGAAGATAACCAAAGAGAAATAAAGTTATCAGATGAAGAACTTGAAAAACGCGAAAAAGAACTGCTTGGCAATAACTATGTTATGCCAACCCTAGAAGAAGCAAATGTTGTGTTTCATTTAGGAGACCAAGAAGGGCCACTTGATGTTTTGCTTGAAATGATAAAAAGCACAAAACTTGATATTATGGAAGTGAGGCTTGCCGATTTAACTGAACAGTTTTTGGCATATATGCAAGCAATGCCCTTTAAAAATATGGAACAACAAAGCGAGTTTATAGTTGTTGCTAGTAAACTTTTAGAGATAAAAGCAAACAACTTACTTCCTTGTGAAGATGAAGATGCTGAAAATGAAGATGAAGAAGACCCAGAGGTTTGGCTTAAAAAGCGTTTGCAAATTTATAAATTATTTAAAGACGCAAGTGGCGAACTTGCAACAATGGAAAATGTAAGCCATTTTTATAAAGAGCCAGATAAATCAGCAAACGACTATAGAATTGTGCTTAAAAATATGAATATGCAAGGTTTAATTGATGCTTTTTCTAAACTTATGATTGTTGCAGAAAGAAAAGCGAACCCAAATTCTAATGAAAGACAAATTCAAAAAGACCGTTTCACTTTGGCAGACTCTATTGTTAATATGCGTTCAATTTTAACAGAGCGAAAAAGAATTAGATTTAATGACTTTTTTCAAGGTGATTTTACTCGTGGGGAAATCATTACAACTTTTCAGGCAATGCTTGAACTTTTAAAAGCACAGTTTGCAAGTGTTGAACAAAATGAGGTTTTTGGAGAGATAAATATTACGCTTAGGGAGGATAAAATTAATGAACAAGAAAGAACTAGCGAAAGTAGTTGAAGCAATTTTGTTTGTTGCAGGTAATGCTGTAACCTTTGATGAAATTGCAGAAAAACTTGAAGTTAAGGTTGATGCTGTTAAAGATGCTGTTCAACTTATGAAAGATGAGAGAGATGAAGACAGTCCAATACAAGTTATAACATTTAAAAACAAGGCGCAACTTACATCAAATCCTAAGTATGCTGAAGAAATAGCAAATGTTTTAAACCCTATTCGTGAACGCGCTTTAACTAAAGCAGCACTTGAAACAGTTGCAATAATTGCATATAAACAACCAATAACAAGATTGGAAATTGAAAACATTCGTGGTGTTGCAAGTGATTATGCTGTTCAAATTTTATTAACTCATAAACTTATTGAAGTTGTTGGAAGAAAAGATGTTGTTGGAAAACCTTTATTATTTGGAACAACTGATGAGTTTTTAAAAAGATTCGAACTTCAAAGTATAAACGACCTTCCTGATTATGACGAATTACTTGAACAAATAAAAGTTATAAGTGGAACGCCACAAGAAGGTTTATATAATGAATATGATGTTTCAATGGAAGCAGAAGAACGAGTTGAGAGAAAACCAGAAGACTTTATGCCAACAGGAAAAACAGATGAAGAACTTATGGCAGAATCTGAAGAAATATTAAAGAAAACTAAGCAAGCATTAAAAGAAGCAGAAATAAAACCAATAGAAGAAAAAATGGCTGCTGAAAATTAAATACATAAAATTTAAAGAAAAATGCACTTTTTGTGCATTTTTTTATTTTTTTTTCAAAAACTAGCAAATATGGAATGGTATTTTGTGTTTTTAATAGTTTTTCTTGCAGTTTTGTTTATTCTATTTTTACCACTTTGTTTTCAATTAAGAATTTACTTGAATGCATTGCAAAACTTGGGCGCTATTTCTATAAGTTTATTTGGCATTTTTACTTTAGTAAGCTTTCAAATACAACTAAAAAAAGATGCAGTAAAAATTTTAAAACACAAAAAGAAGAATAATGAAAAAGAAATGAAGTATTTTGATGCAAGTTCCATTTTTATAAGTTTACTTATGAAAAATTTGTTTCATTCTATAAAAATAAAAGAATTATCTTTGTTTTTTAGCGTTGGACAAAAAAACGATGCTTTTCACACAGCGTATTTCAGTGGATTGTGGCAAGCAATAATTCACAGTTGTTTACAAATTTTAAAAACGGTTAAAGGAAATTTTGAATCTAATGTTGGAACTGAAAGCGATAATGATGAAAACAAATTAAAGTTTGCTGGATACTTAAATTTATTAATATTTCCGATTCAAATTTTATATTGTTTAATTTTATCTTTAAAACAATTCTTAAAAATAAGGAGCAGATATGAAAGACTTAAATCAAGCAAAATCCATAGTTGAGTTAATAGAAGATTCAATTTCTAACTTAAAAAATGTTTTAAATGTAGATAATGTTGTTGCAAAACCTGTTAAAACAGAAAATGGCGATACCATATTCCCGATTGTTAAATTAACTGTTGGATATGTTGCTGGTGGTGGGGAATATTGTGGCAAAAAGGTTAGAAAAACTAATTTACCTTTTGCAGGTGGCGCAAGTTCAGGTTTTTCTGCAACACCTGTTGGTTTTTTAGTTGTCAGAAAAAATAATTGCGAAATGATAACTTTAGAAAACGAAAATGCCTTTGCTGAAATTGCGAAAAATTTGTCAACTTCCTTGTCAGATTTTGTAAAAAACAAAGGAAAACAAGGTTTAGAAAAAGTAAAAAATGAAGTAAAAAAATCTAAAAATGCAAAAAAAGGAGATAAAAATGCTTAAAAAAATTAAATTTTTGATGTTTTTTGTTGCAATTTTACTTATTGCTGTAAATTTGCCTATACAACAATTAATTCCTGTAGTATCAAATGAAACTGCTAGTGCAAAGTCTTTAGATAATGAAGAAGAAGTGGTTTTAGAAAATAAAAATATATCAAAACCTGTTATTACAAATGCTGCAACTAAAAATTTTAATATAAATGAAATTGAAACATTAAATGAAAAAGTAAGTTATCAAAGTTCTGCAAAAAGTGCAATTATGATAGAAGCAGATACAGGCAGAATTTTATATTCTAAAAATTCAGAACAACAATTACCAATGGCAAGCACAACAAAAATTGTAACAGCAATTACAGTTATTGATAATTGCGATAATTTAGATGAAGTTGTAAAAATAGATAACAAGGCTGTTGGTGTTGAAGGCACCAGCATATATTTAAGGAAAGGCGAACAATTGACTGTTCGTGAACTTTTATATGGTTTAATGCTAAGAAGTGGAAATGATGCAGCAACTGCGTTGGCAATACATATAGGTGGCACTGTTGAAAACTTTTGTGAAATGATGAACAAGACTGCGCAAAATTGTGGAGCAACTAACTCAAACTTTGTTAACCCACACGGTTTAGATGCAAAAGGGCATTATACCACGGCTAAAGATTTGGCAATAATAACAGCATATGCATTAGACAACCCAGATTTTGCTGAAATTGTTTCAACTAAAAGTAAAACAATAGGTAATGGCGAAAGCACAAGACTTTTAATGAACAAAAATAAACTTTTAAGTAAACTTGATGGTTGCATTGGTGTTAAAACAGGTTTCACTAATGATGCTGGTCGATGCTTGGTTTCTGCTTGCGAGCGAGATGAATTGAAACTTGTTTGCGTGGTGTTTAATTGTGGTCCTATGTTTGAAGAAAGTGAAGACCTTTTAGAATTGGGCTTTGATAAATTTAAAATGTGTGAAATTTTACCACCATATAAAAGTATGGATAATATTCCTGTTGAAAATGGTGTAAAAGATTATGTTGGCTCATATAGCAGAAAAGGTTTAAGTTTGCCTTTAACTAAAGAAGAAGAAAGCAATTTAAACATACAAATAGAACTTGAACAAACATTAGTTGCGCCTGTTGAAAAAGATAAAGTTGTGGGTAAAGTGGAAGTTTATGCTGGTAAACACTTGATTTTTTCTGAAAAAATATATACAATGGAAGAAGTAGATTCTAAGTTGATAAAAGATAAGGTTAAAGATATTTTAGACAACTGGAATGCTTAAAACATTGTAACGAGGTTTACTTATGCGACTTAATAAATTTATGTCTTCTTGTGGCGTTGCTTCTAGAAGACGATGCGATGAAATTATTTCAGAAGGTCGAGTTAGGGTTAATGCCGTAGTGGTTAAAAAAATGGGCATAAAAATAAACCCAGAAACCGACATTGTTGCCGTAGATGGCAGACCAATTAGATTGAAGGGCGATTTAGTTTATTATATGATGAATAAACCTGTGGGCTACATTACTTCAGTTAAAGACCCTCAGGGCAGAAAAACAGTTATGGAACTTTTACCAGCAATCAATAAACGGGTATATCCTGTTGGAAGACTTGATTATAACACATCAGGTCTTTTGCTGTTTACTAACGATGGAGAAATCACGCAAAAACTTATGCATCCTAGTTTTGAATTTGGAAAAACATATATGGTTGTAATAAAAGGGGATATCACCGAACAAGAATTACAAAAATTGCGTGATGGTGTTGATATTGGAGATTTTGTAACAAGTAAAGCAGAAGTTAAAAAAATATCGAACCTTAACAATCAATCTAGCATACAAATAACTATTCACGAAGGCAAAAATCGCCAAGTTAGAAGAATGTTTAAAGCAATAAATAAAAGTATTGTGGAACTTTCTAGAATTGCGCTTGGAAAACTTACTTTAAAAGGTTTAAAAGTTGGCGAAGTTAGAGAACTTAGTGAAGAAGAAATCAACTACTTAAATTCTCTTTAAAAGGAGTTAGAATGTTTTTTTACTGGTTTTGTTGGACTATTGCCTACTTGCCATTAAGAATTTTATATCCATTAAAAGTTGTTGGTAAAAAAAATCTGCCTAAAAAAAAGAAGGCTATTTTAGCATGCAACCACACAAGCAATCTTGACCCTGTTTTAATATTCAGCCATATCCACAGACAGCCACGCATTTTGGCAAAGCACACACTTTTTAAAAATAAATTTTTCGGTGCAATTTTAAAAAATTGGGGTGCAATTCCTGTTAATCGACAAGATGTGGGTGTTTCAACAATTAAAACCGTGCTAAAAGTGTTAAAAGAAGATAAGTGGCTTGTTGTGTTCCCAGAAGGAACAAGAGGGCATACCGATGAAGACGAGCAAATGGCTCTTAAAAACGGCGTTGCATTGTTTGCGCTTAAAAGTGGTGCACCTATTATTCCGATGTGGTATGTTAAAAAACCAAGAATTTTTCGCTTTAATAAATTGTTAATAGGGAAGCCTATAGACTTAACAGAGTTCGAGGGGCAAAAACCTACAAAAGAAGTGCTTGCAAAAATTGGGGAAATAGTGTCAAGTAAAATGCTTGAATTAAGAGATAATTATTTAATGCAAAAGAAAAACAAAAAGAGCAAATAGTTTGCTCTTTTTATTTTTATAAATTTAACTTTTTATATCAAAGGTTTAAATAAACTAAATTACTAAAATCAATGCATTTTTTGCTTTTTAATTAACAACAATATTTCACAATATATTCATTAATTTTAGGCATTTAATGAATTTTGGTAGTCAGCAATTTGTTTTTGAATTTCTGCTTTATTTTCTTCAAATTGTTTAAGGTGGTCTTCAATTAATTGTTTATTGTTTTCAATTTGTTGGTTTATTGCAGTTGTAATTTGTTCAAAAATTGCTTCACTGTCTTTTTTAAATTTTGTTATTGCTTCTTGTATTTTTGCATTTAATTCTTCTGTTGCTTTTTCAAATGCTGCTTCTGCATCATCTAAAACTTTTTGCGCAACATTTAATGCTTCTTGTAAAACTTCGCGTGTTGCATCAGTTGCATTGTCAAGTGCTGCTTGAGCTTTGTCTAATCCATCACGAGCAGATTCCAAAGCTTCCATCGCTAAATCTTTTGCATCTTGTGCAACTTGGTAATATGCATAAAATGCTTCTTGCAAACTGTTTGAAATGCCTTCAAGATTGTTTGTTGTTTCGTCATATATTTGCATAAGTTCGTTTGCTGTTTTGTCTGCTAAATTTTTTGCATTAGTGTTAATTTGTTCAATAGCAGATTTAATGTCCTTAGAAACTGTTGCAACAGCACCTGCAATAATTCCATTTTCACTGAAATATTCATTTACAGAAGAAACAATTTTGTTTTTAAGTTCATCATAGTTTTCAAGTGTTCCTGTTAAATTAATAGAAACTTCAGTTCCTTGAGTGCTAACATTTATATATCCAGCCTCTGTGCTAAGTTCAACAAAAAGTTGTGCAGCATCTTCTGCTGAAAGCCCAATAAATTCGCCTTTAACTATAAGTTTTTGTCCATCATCGTTGGTTGCAACCACATCCATAACTTTATTATTTGCATTAATTTTAAATTGAACAGATGGGTTAACAGAGCAGGTCATAATTGTTGTTGCTGTTTTTTCTCGGTTACTGTTGTTTACTGCAAGAATAATGCCAACAATTATTGCTGCAAGCAAAACAACAGCAACACAACAACTTATAACAATTTTTGATGTTTTTGCCTTTTCTTTTGCCATATTTTACTCCTTTTAATTATTATTAAATATATTATATAACTTATTAAAGCAAATCGTCAAATATTTTTTATATTTTTATATTCTACACTTTTCTATTTATGTTTAATATTATATAGTAAAAACAATAATTTAATTTTCATTTTTAATGAAATTAATATTCTTAATTTAAAAAAGTTAAATTACTTTATTATTTGAAACTTGCAAAATAATAAAGAATAGTGTTTTACTATTCTTTTTATTAGTTGCAAAAATTATTAATATTAACATTTTTTATGTTTTTATTTTAACAATTTAGTTTAAAATTTATATTTTATAACTATAAACTTGAATTAATAAATATTATTTGTTAATTATTTATTTTTCAAAATAGGAAAGCCCTACGCAACCAGGTCCAGCGTGCGTGCCAATAACTGATCCAATATCAGATATATTTTCGGTAGTTATGTTTAATTTAGATTTTAAAATTTCAGACATTTTATTTAGTTTTTCTTCATCGTTTGAATGACCAAAAAATATAGTTTTTTCAGAATCTATATTTTTAATTAAATTGCACAAGTTTTTTAAACCCGAATTAAAGCCGATTGCTTTCGTTAATACTGCAACTTTACCATCTTTAATTTCGACTATTGGTTTAATATTAAGTGCAGTTGCCGCAATTCCGGCAACCAAAGATAATCTTCCACCTTTAATTAAATATTTAACATTATCAATTATGGCAATAAGCTTAAGTTTAGATTTTAAAGTTTCCATTTCGTTTTTTAATTCTTGTAATGAAACCCCTTTTTTAATAAGTTTAAGTGCTTCGTAAACAAGAGCTTTATAGCCAAATGTTGCGCTTTTAGTGTCATAAATTTCTAATTTATCACTATTAATTTCTTCTTTTGCTAATCTTAAACTGTTAAAAGAGCCAGAAAGCCCACTTGAAAGACACATAACAAAAACTTCAAAACCTTCATCTAAATATTTTGTTATGTGCTCAATATATTTAGTTTGATTAATTTGTGTTGTGGTTGGAAGATTTTTACATTTTTTAAGAAGTTCGTAAAATTGAAGATTATCAAGGTTAATGCCAGCAATATATTCGTTGTCATCAATCATAACTTTCATTGGTATTAAATCTATATCTAATTTTTTTGCTTCTTCAACATCAATTTCTGAAGTGCTATCTACTATTAATTTTATCATAATAAATTCCTTTATTTAATTGCATTTTTTAAAAATAAGTGTTACACTTGTAACAGTTTTTTGATTATAGCATCTATATGTGTAAAAAACAACAAAAATAAATTTAAAATGCAAAACTGTGATAAAAGGGTAATAAATGTATCAGATAAAAACAAGGAAAAATAAAACAAATTTGTTTGTAAGAGACTGCATAACAAAAGCACTTTTTCAACTTTTAAAAAATAATGAGTTTGAAGATATAAGTGTAAGTGATATAATTAAGCGTGCTGGGGTTAGTCGAATGGGCTTTTATAGAAATTTTTCAAGCAAGGAAAATGTTGTTGAAGAATATATATTAGATATATTTGTTGAAACAGTCGAAGATATTAAATCTAAACGAAATCTTAATTTTGCTATTAAAAATATAATATCAACCTCATTAGAAAATTTTGTAAAATATGTAGATATTATTGAATTGTTTTTAGATAAAAAGTTAGATAATTTATTGTATAATTGCTATTGCAGGGCTTATTATACATTAAATCAAGACAGAACTAAATCAAGGATACACGAATATTCAAGTCAAATGTTTATTGGCGAACTTTTTAATCTTGAAATGTGTTGGATAAGAAATGGAATGAAAGAAACGCCAGAACAATTAACAAAAATTTATTTTAAAATCTTAAAATTACGAAGCGAAATAAAGTAAAATAAAAAACCTAATAAATTAGGTTTTAAAATTTGTCAATTAAATCTTGAATGATGTTGACTCTTAATTCTATTTGTTCTTTCCCCAAACTGTAAAAGCGATTTAAGTGTAAAATCATAGTTATAATTTCACATACTTCAGAGAATTTTCTATCATTAATTAAATATCCACTTAATTTATAATACTCTTCGAGAACAGATTTATAAATAATTTCATCGTGCCATTGATTTTTAATTTTATATTCAGGTATATAAAAACCAACGCATTCAAAATCTATAATTCCTATTAAATTTTTATTATCATCTATTTTTAAATTAGATAAGTTTAAATCATCATGGTGTAATATTTTTTTACTTTTTTTATATTTTGATTTATAAATTTTAGCAATGTGACAAAGCTTTTTAAATTGTTCTTCTGTTAAATATTTTTTTACAAGTTTTAAACAAAAGTTTACTGCTTTTGCATCTGTTTTCAATTCAATAGAATTAATTAATTTTTTTTCATATTTATTTAATTGTTCTCCAATAATTTGGAACTTATATATAAATTAAGCAATTTGCTTTCCAAGCTTTAATTTTTCTTGTGTATTTAAAATATTTAATTCAGGTGTAAGTCCTTCTACATAAGATATATCTAAAGCTCCATATGGATACTTTTCACAAGGTGAAATTGAAGTGGCATTCTGTGGAATTTTTATAAAATCAATTTTATCTTGTAGTATATCAAGTGTGATTTTTTGATTTTTATAATTACTAAAAGCAGTTTTATTTTGTCCAATTAATATTACGCTTTCATTATCAATTAAAAACGCTTTGCTTTCTCTTCCCGTTCCTATAAGTTTCATTTTTCTATATATTCCCTTATATATATAAAATAAAGTTGGAGCTGATGGTGGGACTTGAACCCACGACCTATTGATTACGAATCAATTGCACTACCGACTGTGCTACATCAGCATTTATTACTTAATTAGAAACAACTTTTGTTTAATTTAAAAAATGTAGAAAACAAAGTAACTTTTAACCAAACAATAGCTATATTGTTCAATATTTTATTAGTCTAACATAAAAAAATGATATTTGCAAGTTATTTTAAAATCAACTTTAATTTTATGCAATAAAAATGGTTAAAATCTGCATAAAAATGGGTTTTTTTGAAAAAAAGGGTATTGACAAAATTGCACTTTTGTTGTATAATAAAATCAGAAAAAAGGCGAGAATATCGCTGCTATTTAAAGGAGAATTTTATGGCTAAAAAACAAGTTAAATATGAAGGCAATAACTATCAAGAAAGCGATTTCGACCCAATGGATATTTACTTTAATAAGTATGATAGAATTGCAGAAGAAACTTATGATGTTTCATCAAAAAAGAATGCAGAAATTAAAGAACACATTCATTCAGAAGCAAAGAAAATTTATAAATACTATTTAAAACAAGGTGCAAGATACGGCGTTTCTGCTGCTGCAGTAGTTGCAGGTGTTGTTGGTTTAGCATCTGGTGTTTTACCTGTTATGGTTTTGGGTGGTGCTTTAACTGCTGCTGGTGTTGGTGGCGTTGGAGTTACAAGATTTGGAAGGGCAAAGCGTAATGAACTTACATATAACCGTGCTTTAGATGGTAAAAGGCTTAGATATTTATGGAGCGAAGCAAGAAGAATCAGAAAAATTGACCGTTATATTGAAACTTTAAAAGATGTAAGAAAAAATCACCCAGAACGCGTTGATAAAGCAAGATCACTTGAAAAAAGAATTAACAGAGAACTTCATGTTTATGAAACTAAAGCACTTGCACAATACAAGAAAACGCAACAAGATATTAAGAATTTAGATAGAAAATTCCAAAAAGAACCAAATGCTTTTGCAAGATTTGGTAATTGGCTTGGTTTCCACTGGTATGACGATGCAAGAGAAGTTAAAGACCGTCAACTTCGTGCATTCCGTGATGATTTTGTATATGGTCAATTATTATTTTCAAGAAAATTGCGTGAAGAAGCAGGTCTTGAAAGAAATAAATCAGTTGATAATTTCCTTAT
The DNA here is from genome assembly GCA_944383275.1 of uncultured Clostridia bacterium. Taxonomy (GTDB): domain Bacteria; phylum Bacillota; class Clostridia; order Christensenellales; family UBA1242; genus UBA7584. The sequence continues at coordinate 52,919 of CALWOV010000004.1, read as the reverse complement.
AGACCGTGCAAAAGATAATGCTAAAAAGGCAAAAGCATCATTAGAACGCCTTGAAAAGAATAACGCAAAACGCAAAGAAAACATTGAAACAATAGATGACCAACTTGCAAGAATTGAAAACAAATCTTATAGTCCTGTTATTATTGAAAGATTAAAAGAAAAAATCAAAGCAGAAAAACTTGAAGGACCTAAATTTGCACACGAAATTGGGCTTTTTGCACAACAAAATGGTTTAACCAAAGAAGAATTGTTCACAATTTGTGAATCTGTAAAATTTGGAAAACAATCTAAATTAACAGTTTTAAACTATACCGTTGAAGATATAAGAAACTTCTCTGATGAAGCAAGACAAGCAATGTTAGATCAAGTTATGACTTTAAAAGATAAACCTTTTGCTACTTTTGAAAAACAAATCAATACATATATTGAAAACAAAGAAAGACGCGGAGATAAAAAATCTGTTAAAGCATATAAATCATTTATGGACGATGTTGTTGCAACAAGAGAGGCCGAAGCTCAAATGTAATTTTAAAAGAGTATGAATTCATACTCTTTTTTATTTTTAAATTTTAATAATTTTTGCATAAGAATATATAACAAATAATTCAATATAAATGCAATAAGTAAGTGTTTCTTTTTAAATTTTATCATTTACTTAAACAAACTTTAAAATTATAAAATTAACATTTAATTATAAAAAAATATTACTAATATTTACTATTTCCAAATTGATAATTTTTAACCTTTTAAAATATTAATTTAAAGATAAAATGCTAACATTAAATAAAAATATAAAATAATTTTTAAAAATTTGTAAAAAATAATAAAAATATGCTTAAAATATTTGCAAAAAAATAAAGTATTTTGTAATATAAAGGTAATAATATATGTCATATTTTGTTGTTAAAAGTGGCGTTATTTAGGGTAAAATGTTGATTTATATTGCAAAATGTGGTATAATATATATAGATAAAATTAAAGGAGAATTTATATATGGCTGAAAGAGAATTTCCTCTAGAATGGACAAAAGATTGTGGTATGACTTATGATGCTTGGTATCAAGAATGGCTAAAAAGAATGGCAGAACAAAGTGGGCTTTCAATGGATGAACGTATTAAACTTAGCCCAAATGAAATGGTAAATGAAGCCGGGAAAGAAGCTGCTGCTCAGTTAAGAAGAAAGGCAGCAATGGGGATAGCAACCCCTGTTGCGCTTGCCGCACTTGGAATTGGAGTTTCGGCAATTGCAACAGGTGGTATCGCACTTGTTCCTGCAGTTATTGGTGCTGTTGCTGGTGGTGCAATTGGTGGTGCTACCACATGGAGAACTGTTGTTGGTGCATTTGGTCTTCGTGGAACAGACCCAACAGTTCTTTCATATAGAATGCAAAAAGTAATGAAAAATATAGACCAAACAACTGATTTATATAAACACAGGCTTGAAGATATAAAAAATGCTATGGCTCAACTTGACCCAAACAGTTCTCAATACAAAAACTATGAAAAGCAATATACTAAATTAATGCAAAATTTTGATAAAGATTTAAAACATTTAGAGAGAAAAGCTGGTAAATTAAATCTTTTAGCAAACAAGGGGAAATTTGCTTATTTGGCACACAATGGTCCTGCAGATGAAAATTCTATTTTTGGTAAGGGCGTTGTTGGAAAAGTTAACAGTGCAAGGGGACGAGTTGGTGGCGTTTTAGATAGATATACTAATCACTATTTCAGTAGAAAAAATTATGATGTAACAAAAATGTATCAAGGTGCTGCTAATATTGGTAGTTCTATAATGAATTATACCGACCAAATTCGTAAAGATTTTAAATTGCCAGATTCTGAAGTAACAAAAGAAGCAAGAGAAGCTGCTGGACATGTTGATGAAACTTCTTCTTATAATTTGCAAAGTAAAATTAATCAACAAACCTACAATAAAGATGGCATTATACCAACTATTGGTCAAACAAAAGCTGGAGAAACAAGAAATTATGGTCAAGAAGCAACGGAAGATTTAAAAGCAACACATATTATAAATGGTTATAAAGAATTAGAAAATAAAGGACAAACCTTTAATTTAGTTGAAGAATACAATAAAATTAGTAAAGATAATAATTTAACCGAAGAACAAAAGAATGAAGTTCGTAAATATATTTTATCAAGTAGAAATGCAGTTGTTGATACTAAAAACATTACTAATAAAACAAATAACTTTTATAAAATATTAGTTAATGATGTAATGTTAAAGAGCAGCATTTCAGATGTAATGAAAAATAAAGATAATTGGGAAATGATGGGAAACTTGGCTGAACTTTTTGGTCGTGCAGATGTTCAACAAGGTATGATGGATTATTATGCTAAAAACAATTTAAATAATAAATTAACAAATGCTCAACAATTGCAAATGAAAGATTGGATAAATGAAATTAATAAAGGTGCAGAAGCATTAAAAAAAGCAAAAGAAAAAGTCGCTAAAAAAACTGAAGCTGCAACTAAAAAAGAAACTCAACAAGGTTGGAGCGATTATTTGAATGGGCGAGCTCAAGAAAGTTCAAGTTCTACATCAAACCAAACTCAACGGCAAGCTTAATTATATATTGGAAAAAGGCTCTATCCAGAGTCTTTTTTATTTTAACATAGCACATAAAATTTAAAAGTTGAATAAACTGCTATAAGGAATATTTTGATTTTAGGAATTTAAAAAATGTAAATTTATTTATCTAAATATATTTTAAACTATAGAATTTATGTTAAATTTAGTTTATGTGGTTTTGTGTTTATCGTTTAAATTTATTTGTTTATAAAAATAAATTTTTATTGATTATAACTATTAAGACAGAATTTAAGATAAGTAACAGTTTAAAGTTATTTAATACTAATTTTATTTATATTTTCATTTAGTATTTTGTGTTTAATTATCATGTTTAGTTAAATTTTTAACAACTTGTATAAAAAATACAAAATAAATAGTTAGTAAATTATTAGCGTATAAATTAAACTGATAGTTTTTAATTTAAAATTCCTAACTTAAAATATTGCTTTTTCAAAGGAGGAAAAATTTTTATGTGTAATTGTTGTAATAGAAACAACTGTTGCAGATGGAATGTTATAAGGCAAGCACCTATTTTTGTTCAAGGCTCAACAGGCCCAACAGGTCCTCGTGGTCCAACTGGTTTTACAGGACCAACAGGCCCTACAGGTCCAACAGGTTCAGCATTTGCTTCAAGTCAAGGTTATTTTGTTAATGTAGCATCACAAGCAGTTGCAAGTAATGCAGACATTCCACTAGCTTCTAATGTTGTTTTAAATGGAACAGACATTTCTAAAATTGCAGGTTCATCATCTGCAACATTGCAACCAGGAACTTATATAATTTCTTATAATACAGATGCAGTTGTTCCTGCTGGTGGAACAAGTGCTTCGGTTGCATTATTTGTAAATGGTGTAAGCTATGCAGGGCAAACATCTACACAAACAGCAACTGCAGGAAGCACAGTTAATCTTTCTGGAACAGCTGTTGTAGTATTGGGTTTTGCTCAAACTGTTTCATTAAGAAATACAGGTGCTTTATCAACAAACTTCTCTAACACTGCACTTTCTATTGTTAAATTAAATTAAATTTTTATAATTTTGCGCAAACATTTTAATCAAAACATAGTTAAAATGTTTGCTTTTTTTTTATTGATATAATAAACTTATTTTAAAGTGATTTTTATAATAAAATAAGGGGGAAATATGGCAGAAAGGAAGAAAGTTGACGAAAACAGCGTAAAAGCCAAAACTTCAACTAAAGCACAATCTGAAAAAACAAGCGCTTCTGCAACCAACAAAAAAGTTGTTGCAAAAACAACTGCAGCTAAAAAAACTGTATCTTCAACTGCAAAAAAATCGGCAACAAAAACAACTACTCGAAAAACAACCACACGAAAAACAACGGCAAATAAAACAATTGCAAAATCTAGAAAAAACGCACCAAAAACAGAAACCCAAACTGTTGCAAAAGTTAAATATGAAAGGGCAGATGACCCACAATTTAATGCTGATTTAAAATATGATTACATAAATGCATCTAAGCCAACAATCCAACTTACAGCGGCACTTGCTTATATTCTGTTTTTTATTCCTTTTTGTTGGAACAGAAACGAAAAATTTGCAATGTATCATTGCAATCAAGGTCTAGTTTTGTTTATTTTTGCCATAAGTGCTTACATAATTTCTATTGCTTTAATTTTTGTTTGGCAACCATTAGGGTTAATATTGCTGATTGTTTCATTTGCTGTGTGTGTTATATATACCATTCTTGGCATTTGTAATGCATCAGATGGAAAGGCAGAGCCATTGCCATTAATTGGTAAAATTAAAATTATTGATTGGACCAAAGCAGAAAACCATTAATATAAACTATGCGATGTTAAAATTTTACTAACATAAAATTTTAATAAATTCTAACGAATTTGCGTGCTTTGCCCACCATCACAGTTTGAATGAACATCAGTCTCACTCACATACTACTAATTTGTGCTTGGTTCGACTTCCGATAACATAAACTATGTGATGTTGTTTTGCTCACGATGTTCGCAAACCAATTTGCTAAACGCAAATCCGTTGTCCCAACGGCAACACTGTTTGAATTAACATCAGTTTTGCTTGAATATACACTCGCTTTGCTTCGTGTGCATTCAGACAAAACTTCCGATAACATAAATTAAATGTCGTAAAAATTTTAATTTTTAAATTTTTAGTAACACAACTTAAATTTTGAGCTGTTTATGTAAATATAAAAGTAAACTTTTATAGTATAAACAGTATGATATAAATTTTAATTTATTGCAATTTTCTGTAAAATAAAAATGTTTTACAATAAATATTTTAATTTTTACCACCTCAGTTTGAATAGATAGCAATTTTGCTTGTAAATTCTTATTAACACTTAAAAATAAAACTTCATATAACACGAAATAACAATTTTTAACTTGGTTAAAAATTGTTATTTTTTTATAGCAATATTTTTAACTTTTTTTAATTTATTATTAATTTATTATTTTTATTATTAAAACCAAATAAAAGCTATTACTTATTTAATAATAATCTATAAAATTGCTAAAAACCATTTAGTCAAAACTAATATAAAAATTAAAGTAAATTTTATAAAATATCTTTTTATTTAAGTTAATATTTGTTTTAATAATTTTAACTAAAATATAGACATCTTAATTTTCTTATGCTATAATTAGAACATATGAACATTTTTTAACTTTAGTTTTTAAGGGGATATATGAAAAAAGAAAGAATTATTTTACATTGTGATGTTAATAATTTTTATGCATCAGTAGAATGCGTTTTAAACCCAAAGTTAAAAACAATGCCTGTTGCTGTTGCTGGAAATCCAAGAATGCGACACGGTGTTATATTAGCAAAAAATCAAATAGCAAAAGAAATGGGAATAAAAACAGGGCATGTAATTTGGGAAGCAAAACGCTTGTGCCCTAATCTTATTTGCTTGCCACCACAGCACGCAATTTATCAAGAATACAGTGAAAAAATAAAAAATATATATAAAAGATTTTCCGATAGAGTAGAAAGTTTTGGACCTGACGAGTGTTGGATAGATTTAACAGAAACTGCACACTTGTTTGGAAGTGGCAGGGAAGTTGCTGATAAACTTAGACATATTGTATATGAGGAAACAGGTGGTTTAACTATTTCTGTTGGGGTGTCGTTTAATAAATATTTTGCAAAGTTGGGAAGTGATTTAAAAAAACCTAATGCAACAACGGTAATTGATAGAAATAATTTTAAACAACTTATTTGGGATATGCCAGCAAATGTTCTTTTAATGATTGGAAAACGAAGTTGGGAGAAATTGCAAAAACTTAATATTCATACAATAAAAGATTTAGCCTTTACTGATCCAATGCTTTTAAAGCAACACTTTGGCATAAATGGTTTAAAAATGAGTGCAATTGCTCGAGGTGAAGATGAAACGGCAGTTGAACTTGCCGATGGAATTGTGCAACAAAAAAGCGTTGGAAATGGAATGACGACATCTAAAGATTTAACAACAGAAGGGGATATTATTTCATTAATTTATCTATTAAGTGAAAAAGTTGCATTCAGGCTTAGACAAAAAAATCTGGAAGGGAAATGCATTCATTTTTCAATGAAAAGTTCTAGTTTTGAATGGCGTGGCTATTCAGAAAGTATTTCGTATTATACAAATGTTGCAACAGAAATTGCCGAAATTGCTTTAAATATGTTTAAAAAACATTGGAAATTAGATAATCTTTCTATAAGAGCAATAAGGGTGTCTGTTTGTAGTTTAAGGAATTGTGAAAATGTTGTGGAACAAATAACATTATTTGATGACAAATCACATCAAAAGAAAAAAGAGTTAAGTAAAATAATGGATAAAATGAGAGAAAAATATGGCTTCTATGCTTTAAGAACTGCTAACACTTTAGATAAAGATTTCATAAACTATTTTGATGCAGATGATGAAATATCTCCTTTAGATGATATGTGATGAGTTAAAAGTATTTAATTAAGCTGTTTTTAAATTTAAAGTGATATATCAGCATTTAATTTATAAAAAAATTTTTAACATAAAAAGTTATATTTTTTGCATAAAAAATCTTTTGTAATAATTTTAATTTTTTTTAAAAATTTGTTGACAAATGTTAAAAAATAATGTATTATTAAGTTGTTATATCGCTTTAAATCACTGTCGGGGTGTAGCGCAGTTGGCTAGCGCACTTGATTTGGGATCAAGGGGTCGGGGGTTCGAGTCCCTCCACCCCGACCACTGCCTTGGGCAGAGATATAACTTTTTATGTGGCCTAGTAGCTCAGTTGGTTAGAGCGCTACCCTGTCACGGTAGAGGTCGAGGGTTCGAGACCCTTCTAGGTCGCCAGTTTCTTTGTTTTTACAAAGAAATGCTATGGGACTTTAGCTCAGTTGGTTAGAGCAATCGGCTCATAACCGATCGGTCCAAGGTTCGAGTCCTTGAAGTCCCACCATTTTTTTGTGCGCCCCGGTAGCTCAGTTGGTAGAGCATTGGACTGAAAATCCATGTGTCGCGGGTTCAAGTCCCGCCTGGGGCACCAACGCTGACTTAGTTCAGCACACTAGTGCCTTTAACAGTGCGCAAAATTAAGTTATTGCGTTAAGAAAAAGGCTTATAACAATAAGAAATTATTGTTTAAATATATTTCAATATAATATTGAAAAAGGGTGGCAACACCTAATATGCTGGCGTAGCTCAATTGGCAGAGCAGCTGACTTGTAATCAGCAGGTTGAAGGTTCAATTCCTTTCGCCAGCTCCATAGGGGCAGTTTCCAGAGCGGCCAAATGGAGCAGACTGTAAATCTGTTGTCGGGAGACTTCGGTGGTTCGAATCCACCACTGCCCACCATAAAACCAAGGTATATACCTTGGTTTTTTGTTATAAATAAGTATTTGTAATTTTTTAGATATAAAATCTAAAATAGTTAAATTTTAATAATACATTTTTGTTTTAACAGTAGAATATATTTTTAAAATTATGTTTTTAAATTAATTATTTTATTTATTTTTTTTTATATCATTGAGTTATTTTTTTATTTATGCTAAAATATAAATTGTAATTAATAAAAGGTAAATAATATGAATTATTTAGAAAAATATGAAAAATGGCTTAATAGTGATATAGTTTCAAAAGAATTAAAAGAAGAACTTAAATCATTAAATGAAAATGAGATATACGAGGCATTTTATAAGGATATTGAGTTTGGAACAGGTGGAATTCGTGGAGTTATGGGTGCTGGCACAAATAAAATGAATTCCATTATGGTTAAAAAGTGCACAAAAGGTTATGCAAATTATTTATTAAAAAATTATGAAAACGCAAAACAATCTGGTGTAGTTATTGCGCACGATAACAGAAAAAATGCTGATAAATTTACTTTGGCTGCTGCAGGAGTGCTTGCAGCAATGGGTATAAAAAGTTATATTTTTTATACATTACAGCCAACACCTTTATTATCATTTGCTGTTAGATATTTAAAATGTTGTGGTGGAATAGTTATAACAGCAAGCCATAATCCAAAAGAATATAATGGCTATAAAATATATAATCAATATGGTTGTCAATTAGTTCCTAAATATACAAATTTAATTTTAGAAGAAATAAATAAAATAGAAGATGAATTGAATGTTGAATGTGATGTAAATTCTAATTTAATTACAGTTTTGAATGATGATGTTGAAAATGCTTATATAAAAATGGTAATCAATACAGCAATAAGAAAAAATATTGATAAAACTAATTTTAAAATAGTGTATTCGCCACAACACGGAGCAGGCTATAAACCTGTTATGAAAGTTCTCGCTTTACAAGGCTATCAAGTTTATGATGTAAAAGAACAGACATTTCCTTCAAAAACTTTTGAAAATACTGAATCACCAAATCCAGAAGATAAAAAAGCATATAAGCAAGCTATTGAACTTGCAACAAAAGTTAATGTAGATTTAGTTTTAACAACAGACCCAGACAGCGATAGGGTAGGCTCAGTGGTTTTTGATAATCATAATGAGCCAGTATATTTAACAGGTAATGAAATGGGTGCTATAATTCTTGATTATATTCTTAAATATAAGCAAGAAAATAATTTATTAAATAAAAATTATGTAATTTATAATACTATTGTAACATCTTCCTTAGGGGAAAAGATTGCAAATTCATATGGTATAAAGTGCGAGCAAACTTTAACAGGTTTTAAATATATTGGAGAAAAAATACAAGAAGCAATAGATAATAATGGAGCAGAATTTTTGTTGGGTTATGAAGAGTCTTATGGTTACCTTATAAATCCAGAAGTAAGAGATAAAGATGGAATTCAATCAGCAATGTTAATTTCAGAAATTGCTTGTTATTATAAAAATCAAGGCTTCACTTTAATTGATATATTAGAAAATATTTATAAAAAATATGGGTTTTATATAGACAAACTACATTCTTTTTATGTTAAAGGCAGTTCTGGAATTTTGAAAATTTCAAACTTTATGAAAGAATTAAGAAAAAACTTATTCAAAAAAATTGCAGATGAAGAAGTTTATGTTATAGAAGATTACTTAACATTGAAAAAACATTATAAAAATAATACAAAAGATTTTAATTTTGAAAAATCAGATGTTTTGCGTTTTGTTTTTGAAGATGGTTCATATTTTGCAATAAGACCATCGGGGACAGAGCCAAAGTGTAAAATATATTTTTCAATATGCGCAGAAACAAAGCAAGAAGTTGAAGAAAAATATGAAAAAATATCTAAATTTATTTTAACTAAAGCAGAGCAGTATTTTAACTAGATACTTTATTTATAAAATTAAAAAAGAACTTATCAATCAAAAGTTCTTTTTTATTAATTTTTAATAGATTAAAAAATAAATTTATGCAAATCATTATTTAAGTTCATTTTTCCATTTTTGTAAATCAAACTTAAAATTAGCAGGGCTAGTAGAAGGAAGACAAATTATTGGTAAACTTGTTTTAATAAACTTTTTTACTAATTGAAAACTTTTAGTGCCATTACATAAAATTTTTTCTATTTTAGTATTTGGAGGAAGCAATAAAGATATATTGTTAATATCTTTTTTTGATAAATTAACAAGTTCACTATCACTAGAAGTTTTTATATAACTTTTTTTAACAATATCCCATAGTGCAATATTATGTTTTAACAAAAATTGGGTTTTATCATTAATTTCATTTTCAATTTTTTCATTAAAAATGTATTCTAACATTCTCCAAAACTTGTTTTGTTTGTTACCATAATAAAAATTATTTTCACGACTTTTTATGCTTGGGAAACTGCCCAAGATAAGAATTTTGCTTTCTTGGTTATATATTGGCTCAAAACCATATTTTAATTTACTCATAATTGAATATTAACACGAATTTATGTATTTGTCAAACCAAAAAATTTCAAAAAAAATTGATTTTTTGGAACATTTGTGCTATAATTATTATTGTAAAGTAAATCTTTACAATTTATAGTAAACGCGATTATAAAATAAGAAATATGCGTAAAAATTAAAAAATCATAAGAATTTAGATTTAAAATAGGGAAATTTAATTAAAATAAAAAAATATTTAAAAAATTATATTTAATTATTACCATTAAAGATTAAATTAAAGAATTTAAAAATAAAAAATATAAATTTTAAAATAATAAATATATAAAATTAAAAAGTTTAAAAAAAGTTACCCCAATTTGTTTTGAGATTTTGGTATTTAGTTATATAATTATATATAACATTGGGGGAATAAAATGAAGATAAGACTTTATAATGCATATGTAATTACTTGCAATGATAATTTTGATATATATCCAAATGGAGAAGTTTGGATTGAAGACGATAAAATTGTTTATGTTGGTAAATCAAAAGTGGGTTTTATGGCAGACAAAGTGGTTAATTGTATGGGCGATGTTGTTATGCCAGGTTTTGTAAATTCACATACACATTTACCTATGCAAATATTTCGAGGGCTTGCTGAAGATTCAGATTTTAAAGGTTGGTGGTATGATAATATTCGTCCACTTGAAGACCATATAACAGGTCATGATATGTATTGGTCAACCTTACTTGGTATTGCTGAAATGGTGCGAGGTGGAACAACTTGCACACTTAATAACTATTTCCATCAAAAAAGTATGTTAAATGCTTTTGAAGTAAGTGGAATGCGTGGTGCTATTGCGATAGATGTTAGATATAAATTACCGAAAGAAGAACGAAGAAATGAGTGGGAAAATAGGCATGCATCTTTAGATAAAGGGAATCCACTTGTTACATTTTTTGTTTCAAGTCATTCTATTTTTTCTGTTGATGAACAGGGCTTAAATGATTGCACTGCTTTAGCAAAAAAATATGGCTTACCACAATCTATTCACTTATGTGAAACTTTAAATGAAGTTGGAAACTGTGTTAAAGAACACGGTTTTACACCTGTTAAATATCTTGAACAGTTGGGCTTTTTTGATTATCCAACAACCATTGCACACGGAATTCATGTTGATAAAGAAGATATAGAAATTTTAAGAAAATATGATGTAAAAGTTTCAATTAATATGTCAAGCAATTTAAAACTTGCAAGTGGAATTGCGCCAATTTACACTTATATAAAAAATGGTGTAGATTTAAGTTTGGGAACAGATAGTGTTGCAAGTAATAACTCACTTAATATGTTTAAAGAAATGTTTTTAGCAGCATCAATAACCAAAGTGGTTATGAAAGACGCTGCTGCAATTCCTGCAAAAGATATAATTTTAATGGCAACTCGTGGTGGGGCAAGAGCATTATTTTTAGAAGATAAGATAGGGCAGTTAACTGAAGGTTATCAAGCAGATGTAATAAGAATAAACACTAAAGAACCACATTGGCAACCTGTTAATGATGTAATTACTCATTTGGTTTATTCGGCGTCTGCGTCTGATGTTGTTATGACTATTGTTGGTGGTAGAGTTCTATATGAAAAAGGAAGTTTTTATATAGGCGAAAGTTATAGTAATATTTGCGACCATTGTGAAAATAATATAAAGCGATTAATACAAGAAAGAGACTTAGCAAAAAAAGAAAATCTTTGATTTATGTATTAGGTGGTTAATATGAATGATTATTTTAATTATAATCACAAAGGCAAAGATACACAAAATAATGACGAGCAATTCAAAGTTGTTAATGTAGGCGAATTTTTTGATTTTACAGTAAATTTGAATAAAACAAAATCTAATAAAAAAGATAAATGCTTAAATTGTGGGTGGACAAGTGAAAAGTTTTTAGCAACAGGCTTTTTAGGTTGCCCTGAATGTTATAAATATTTAGCAAGCACAATATCACCTGTTATAGAACGGCTTTTTGGTAAAACAGAACACAGTGGTGTTAATTATAATGTAAAGCCACAGGGTGATATTGAAGAATTAAAAGAGCAACTTAAAAATGCAGTAGAGCAAGAAGATTATGAACAAGCAGCAATAATTAAACGACAATTAAATTCTTTAATTGGAGATGATTATGAATGATATAATAAAAAATTGTGTTGTAAGTTCAAGAATAAGATTGGCAAGAAACATAAGAAAACTACCTTTTCCATCTGGAATGACAGAAAAGCAGGCTTTAGATGAAGTTATAATTCCATTAGAAAAAATACTAGAAAATCAAGATATGCAATTTTTTCTTATGAAAAACATATTGCCAATAAACAGACAAATGCTTATCGAAAAACACCTTATAAGTAAAGATTTAGTTGAAAATTTTAATATTGGTGGTCTTGCGTTAAGTGATGACCAAAAAATAAGTATAATGGTTAATGAAGAAGACCATTTTCGTGAGCAGTGCATTTTAAAAGGTTTTAATTTAAAAAATGCTTGGGAACAATTAAATAACATAGACGCTTTGATTATGGAAAATCTAGACATAGCATACGACAGTAAACTTGGATTTCTAACGGCTTGTCCTACTAATCTTGGAACGGCAATGCGTGCGTCAATTATGATGTTTTTGCCAGGGCTTTCATTGTGTGAAAATATAAATGAAGTAATAAAGGCTGTTTCCGACTTGGGAATTGTTGTGCGTGGTAGTTTTGGCGAAAGCAGTGATGCTGATGGATATTTTTATCAATTAAGCAATAGAAGTTCTTTTGGAAGAAGCGAGCAAGAAATTATTCAAAATATTAACGATGCTGTTTTAAAAATTTGCGAATTAGAACACTTGGCACGGCAGGAGTTTTGGAAAAAGAATCCAGCAGAATTAAGAAATCAAATTATGCGAGCATTGGGAATTTTACGAAGTTGTTATTCTATTTCGCATAAAGAATTTCTAGAACTATTCGCAAAAGTTAAATTAGGCATAAGTTTAGGGTTCGTTAATATAAAAAATGAAGATATGTTTAACGATTTACTTGAACAATGCGCTTCAGGTGCGTTGCAAGTTATGAATAAAATGATGTTACCTACAGAACAAATTGATATTAAAAGGGCAGAACTTTTAGTTCAAACATTTAAAACTATATACTAACAAGGTCGCAACGCTTTAAAGGCTTTGAAAAGCCTTTAAAAGTACTAAATGGCACTTCGTGGCAAAATTGCCACAAAGCGTTGCTCCGGTTAAATAAAAGGAGAAAATATGTATCAATCACACGGATTTACAAGACTTGTTCAAAAAGTTTTACAAAATGCAAGTGAACTTGCTGTTCAAAGTGGACACGATGAATTAGGCACAGAACACCTATTGTTTGGTATTATTTCTGTTGAAGAATGTTTATCAAGTAAATTGCTTGCAAAGTATGGTGTTACACAGCAAACTTATTTGCAACTTTTTGATGAAAGTATAGATAAAGGCAACAGCATTGGCTTTGGCGATATTGAAGTAACTCCACGAGTTAAAGAAATATTGCGCGTAGGTCAAGCAGTTGCAAATCAATTAGGGCACGATTTTATTGGAACAGAACACATTATGCTTGCACTACTATCAAGTTCAGATTGTATTGCTGTTACAATGTTAACTCGTGGCTTTAATGTTAATATCAATAAACTTCGAGATGAAGTTGTTGATGCTTTGCGTGATTCTGTTGGAAGTGATGAAACCACATCTCGTTCATCAGACAGTCAGTCGGGAAGTTCTCTTCCAAAAGAGTTACTTGATATGGGAATCGATTTAACCCAAAAAGCAAAAGAAAATAAAATAGACCCAATTATCGGCAGGGAAGCAGAAACTGAACGATTAATTGAAATATTATGTAGAAAAACAAAAAACAACCCTGTTCTAATTGGCGAGGCTGGTGTTGGTAAAAGTGCAGTTGTTGAAGGGCTTGCACAGGCAATAGTTAATGGTAATGTTCCAGAATTATTGAAAAATAAAATTATTTATTCTTGGGAAATTGGCTCGTTAATGGCTGGAACAAAATATCGTGGCAGTATGGAAGAAAAACTTAAATCTGCCATTGAAACAATAATTAGTCAAAAAAATATAATTGTATTTATTGACGAATTGCACACCCTAGCACAAGCAGGAAGTGAAAAAGGCGAAATAAGCCCTGCAGATATGTTAAAGCCATATCTTGCTCGTGGTGAATTGCAAACTATTGGTGCAACAACAACAGATGAGTATAGAAAATTTATCGAAAAAGATAAAGCGCTAGAAAGAAGATTTCAACCTGTTTTAGTTAATCCACCAACAGTTGAACAAACTATTGAAATTTTAAAAGGCATTCGTGATTCTTATGAAGCCTTCCATAAAGTAAAAATAAGTGATGAAGCAATCGAAGCTGCTGCAACTTTAAGTGAAAGGTATATAACAAATCGAAGTTTGCCAGATAAAGCAATCGACTTAATTGATGAAGCAAGTTCAAGAGCAAAAGTAAGTGGCACAGTTACACCTGCACCTATAAAAGAAAAGCAAGATGAATTAACTAGACTTGAAAATGACAAAAAAGAAGCCGTTATTGCTCAAAACTTTGAAAAAGCAGCATCAATTCGAGACCAAATACAAAAAATACAAGAAGAGTTAGAGCAATATCAAAAAGAAGCAAATAAAGATATGCAACATAATGCAACAACTATTGGGTTTGATGACATAGCCCGTGTTGTAAGTGCGTGGACGCACATACCTGTTACTAAACTTACTGCAACAGAAAGAGATAAATTGTTAGGGTTAGAAAATATTATACATCAACGAGTTATTGGTCAAGATAAAGCAGTTGAAGTTGTAAGTAAAGCCATAAGGCGTGCTCGTGCTGGTTTAAAAGACCCAAACAGACCAATTGGAACCTTTTTATTCTTAGGTCCAACAGGTGTTGGTAAAACAGAACTTAGTAAAGCACTTGCAGAAGCAATGTTTGATAATGAAAACCAAATTATTCGTTTAGATATGAGTGAATATATGGAAGCACACTCGGTAAGTAAATTAATTGGTTCTCCACCAGGATATATTGGCCACGATGATGGTGGGCAATTAACCGAGCAAGTAAGAAGAAAACCATATTCTGTTGTTTTGTTTGATGAAATAGAAAAAGCACATCAAGATGTGTTCAACATTCTCTTACAAGTTATGGACGATGGTAGGCTTACCGATAGTCACGGCAGAACGGTAGATTTTAAAAACACAATAATTATAATGACAAGTAATGCCGGTGTGTCAGACCCAGCATATAAAAAGAATAGATTAGCATTTGAATCAACAGATGATGAACTTAAAATTGCAAAACTAGATGAAGAGGCTGATAAAATCTTAAATGAAGCAATTAAAAAGCAATTTAAACCAGAGTTTTTAAACAGAATAGATTGCATAGTAACATTTAAGTCTTTAACTAAACCACAACTTGCTAGAATTGCAAAACTTCTTATTACTAAACTTTCCAATAAATTAAAAGCACAGCAAATTGAATTAAAATTCACAGAAAATGCTTTAAAATATCTTGTAGATAAAGGCTATAATGCTGAATGGGGGGCAAGACCATTAAGAAGAGTTATAGAACAAGAAATTGAAGATAAACTAGCAGATGAAATTTTATCATCTAAAATAGATGGTGGTGCAAGAGTTACTATTGATGAAAAAGATAACGCATTAAAAATAAAAGTTAGTAACACAAAAGCGTAATTTAATTGCTATATTAATATTTTGATGTTATAATATTAACAGAATTAAAAAGGAGAATAATTATGAACATTCAAATTTCATCTAAAAATTATACTGTAAGCCAAAAACTTAAAGATATAATTGAAAAAAAGATTGGCAGAATGGAAAGATTTTTCAGCGATGATGCTGACATCAGGGTTTTTTGCCGTAAAGAAAACGACATTTGTCGTTTGGAATTAACTATTAAAGATAAAGGCGTGCTTTTCCGTGGGGAAGTTGCAAGCGACAGTATGTATCAAAATATAGACCTTGTTCTTCCAAAAGTAGAACGCCAACTTGTTAAATACAGCGACAAATTAAAAGACAAACTTAAAAAACAAGCAATTATAAATCGCGATTGGCTTTACTATGATGACCAAGAAGAACACCCACAACAAAAAACAGGCGTAAGCAGAGTTAAAAAATTTGACATTGTTCCACTTTCAGTTGAAGATGCTCAAATGAATCTTGAAAGCAGTGACCACGCATTCTATATTTACTTAAATGAAGAAACAGGCAAAGTAAACATTATGTATCGCCGTAGAGCAGGAGACTTTGGTATTATCGAACCAGATTATGATTAATGTTTTACAGTAGTTGTTAAAAGTTAAAAGAAGACGAGTTTTCGTCTTCTTTTTTTATCATACACACCCAATTATTGATGGTTTAAGTAAAGTTTATTATTAAGTAAAGTTTTTGTCTTATTATTTGTTATTAGTAATTTCTTTATTATAAAATTAATTAAAAAATAAACTTTGTAAAAACCTGTTATGTTAAACTTTTATTTTTGGTTTTTTAAACATCTTTTTCCAAACTAAAAACCAAAGAACTGCTAACACTTGAAGTGGTATCGCAATTAAAAATATAAGCCACAGTTTTGGAGATGTAAAAGTTAAATAAATTGCTAAACACACTGTCCAAATCAAACCAGACACAGCAATAAATGTAAAAATATGATTCCACCAAATAGCACCAAAAACTACAAGCACAATAAAAGAAACCGGTAGGGCATAAATAAAAACTAGCCAAATAGGATAAACATTTTTAGCAAATATTGTGAAAAACACAAATATTGTAATTGCAACTAACCAAACTAATATAAATGAAAATGCAGTTATTAAAACACGCTTGTTTTTTAATATCTGTGGTATTTGAAAACGCTTTTTTAAACTGCTTTGTTTTGGCTTTTTTAATAAATCATCAACCGTTATTCCAAATAAGTCAGCAATTTCTTTTAATACCACTATATCAGGAATTGCTTCGCCACGCTCCCACTTTGAAA
Source organism: uncultured Clostridia bacterium (assembly GCA_944383275.1). Taxonomy (GTDB): domain Bacteria; phylum Bacillota; class Clostridia; order Christensenellales; family UBA1242; genus UBA7584. Next base: position 35,995 of record CALWOV010000004.1, on the reverse strand, counting down.
TTGCTTTATCCGAGTAATTAAGTTTTTCAGCAAGTTCAACTTGCGTAAGTTTTGCTCGTTTTCTATAATTAACAATATTTTGCGCTATTGCTTCCTTTATATCTTCCATAAAGTTATTATAAACTATTTTACAGTTAAAAATCAACTAAAATCAAGCAATTTAAATATAACTCTACTATTAGTAGAATTGGTTAAAAATAACTCTACTTTTGCATATTTTATCCGTATAATTAAATTGCTTAAAATCAGTAGTGTTTTTTGAATTTTATCAATATAATATAAAAGTATATTTAGTTTTTAACAAAAAAGGAGTTTTTAAAAATGAAAATTGCAATATCTACAGATTCAAGTGTTGATATGAGTAAAGAACTTTTAGAAAAGTTTGATATTAAAACTGTTCCATTTGGTGTTTCTTTTGGAAATGAAGTTAAATATGATGGCGAGTTTCCTACACAAGAAATTTTTGATTATGTTGACCAAACAGGTAATATTCCTCAAACAAGTGCTGTAAACGAATATCAGTTCGAGCAACATTTTGAAAATTTATTAAAAGATTATGATGCTGTTGTTCATCTTTCTATTTCAAGCACAATAAGTTCTGCTTGTAATAATGCAATTCGCGTTGGCGAAAAAATGAAAAATATTTATGTTATAGATACTCACACTTTATGCACAGGTTTAGCATTACTTTGCATCTATGCAAGAGAAATGGCAGACAAGGGTTTAAGCCCAGAAGAAATTGTTAAAAATATTATTTTACGTCGTGATAATGTAAGAGTTAGTTTTGTTGTTAAACAACTTAAATATTTGAAAAAGGGTGGACGTTGCAGTATGTTACAACTTTTAGGTGCAAACCTTTTACAAATAAGACCTAAAATAGAAGTTGTTAATGGCAAAGTAATTTCAACTAAAAAATATCGTGGAGATTTTAAAAGCGTTGTTAAAAAATATGCTGTAGAAAACTTGGCTGAATATAATCACCCAGATTTAAAATATGGTTTTATTTCTTATACAACAGCAGAACCTGAATTAATTGAAGATTTAAAGAAATTAATGAAAGATGCTGGCTTCCAAAATATTTATGTATCACAAGCAGGGGCTACAATTTCAACTCATTGTGGAACAGATGCTGTTGGTATAATATATATTAATGAAGAGTAATGTAAAAATTAAACATAAAAAGTAAATATAATTAATTAGTTAAAATTTATATAATATTAAAAAAACTATTAATAATATGTTAACAATTTAATTTTCTATTTCTAATTATAATTTAATAAATAAAAATAAACATTTTAATAAATATTTTAATTTTAATATGAAATCAATATAATTTAACATTTTTTATAAATTATATTTTTAATTTTAAATTAATAATTTTGATATAAATATTTTTGGCAATACTTTATAAAGTAAAATATTAAAGTAAATATTTTATATATTTATTTAAGTGTTTTATTGAAATAAATAGGAGAAATTATGCAGATAGCAAAAAATTTTAAAATTACAGTTTTTGGCGATTCTGTTCCAAAGGGTATTGTTTCTGAAAACAGTAAAATAAAAGTATTATCTGATAATGTTGTAAATTTGGTTGCAAAACACTATGGGACAGAAATTAAAAATCAATCTGTTTACGGGCAGACTTTAAGAAGAATTTATGAAAAGGGCTTGATTGATAATTATTTAAACGAAATTAGACGCCGAGATAAAAATATTGTTGTTTTGTCAATAGGTGGTAACGATGCTGATTTTGATTGGGAAGATGTTGCAAAAACGCCAAACGAAAAACACAGTTCAAAAACTTCCGTTGAAGAATTTACAAAACTTCTTGACGAAATTATTCAAAAATTACAAAAAAAGAAAACTACAGTAATTTTAACTTCAATTCCACCTGTTGATGCTGAAAGATACTTTTCAAGCGTAATATCAAAAAAGGCAGACCCAAATAAAATTCTAGAATTTTTTAATAATGATATATCAAATATTTATAGATATCAAGAAGCAATGAATATGGCAATAACAAAGTGCGCCAATAAACATAAATGTAAATTAATAGATTTTCGTTCTAACTTTTTAATGTGCAGAGATTATAAAGATTTACTTTGCGAAGATGGTGTTCACCCTAATGCAGATGGGCATAAGTTTATGGCTAAAATAATTATTGAACAAATAGATGGTTGGAAATAAAATTTTTATAAATCTAATTATAAATTAAATATGAATAGATACAAAAGGGAAAATATATGACAGAGAGATATAGGGGAATAATAATTAAAGATGATAAAATTGCGCTTATGAAACGAACAAAGCGAGGTAAAAGATTTTATGTTTTTCCGGGTGGTGGGCTTGAAGAAAATGAAACGCCAGAACAATGTTGTAAACGAGAGGTCTTAGAAGAATTTGGTATTAATGTTGAACCACTGTATATGATTTATGAAATAACTCAAAAGAATACTAAACAGGGTTTTTTTGTGTGTAAATGGATTGATGGTAAAATTCATAAAACAGATGCAGAAGAATATACCAATATTAATTTAGAAAAATATGGTTCATACGAGCCTGTTTTAATTCAACTTTCTAAATTTAAAAATTATAATGTTTTTCCTACAGAAGTTAAAGAGCAACTTTTAAATGATTTAAAAGAATATGGAAATGAACTTGAAAGACCCTTAATAAAATTCAAATGTGAATATAAATAGTTTTTAATATAAAAATATACTATCAAATTTATACAAGCATAAAGTTTACTTTATTTTGCTATAAAAAATATTTAATTCAAAATATTTTGACAAAATATTAGTTTCTTAATAAAATTATTTAATTTACTAATTAAAACTTTTACTATACATAATTTATAAATAAAAAAGTTTTGTATGTAAGTGCTAATAGGCACCTGAAATTAAGATAGATATTTATTTGGAAAATGATTATAAAAATTGAAATTTTTTGTGGCAAAGCGCTTAATTTCTAAAAATTTCAATTTTTAAATTTTTAGTCAGTTAAATAAATTAACTATAAAACTAAAGTATTAACAATATAATTCAAATAAAGTGTCGTTTGTGTAACTATAAAAGTAATCTTTTAATTATGCATAAACTTCCTATAAAATAATTTTATAGATTTATTTAACTTAATTTTTATTATTATGTATAAAAATAATTTAAAATATAAAACACTTTTCCTTATCAAAATTTTATTTCATATAAACTAATTAAAAACAAAAAATTAAACAAAAAATTGCAAATATTTTAAAACATATTTTATCTTTATTTAAGATAAAATATTATAAAATGTTAAACATTATATAAAAAATAAACAAAAATTTAACTAATTATTAGTAAATTAAATAAATTTTTAAATTTTTCAAATTTAAAATTTATATTTAAAATAACCCCAAAATAATTTTTATATAAATATTTATTTTATTTGCCATTAATAAATATTTATTAATTTCCTTTGTAAAAAATTTACAATATAAAGTAAAAAGAGCCATTAAACAATGGCTCTTAATTATTTTAATTTTTTATAAATTAAAATTTTTTTATAAACTTTAGTTAATTAAATTTTTTCTTTTAAATATTTAAGAAATTATGATATAATAAACTGAAATATTATTTAAGGAGATTAAAATGCGTATCTTTGTTTGTGCTGGAATGTTTGATTTTAAAGAACAAGATTTTTGTGAGCAGGCAAGAAAATTAGGAGAAATTTTAGCAAATAATAATCACATATATGTGCAGGGTGGTAGTCTTAATGGATTAATGGGGGAAACACTGCGTGAGTTTAGTAAATTATCTAAAAATGTTGAATTTGTGATTCCTGCAAAATATGCAGAATATGATGTTCCTAAACTAACACAATTTCTTGGTGATAATATTGAAATTAAAATTGTAGATAATGAGATGGCTAGATTGAACAGCATTATCACTTGTGAAAAAATTATAGTATTGCCAGGTGGAACGGGAACATTAGAAGAGTTATTATATTGCAATGAAACGAAACGCCAAAAAGAACATTCTGCCGAAATAGTGTTAGTGAATTATAAAGGTTTTTACGATTCAATTTTACAACAATTTGAAAATAATTTTAAATTAGGGCTTGCTAAAAATGCAATTTGCTTCGATGTCGTAAATTCAGTAGAAGAGTTAAAATTATAAATTATATTAATAAAGAAAATTTAAATATTTTTTTGATTAAAAATCAATTTATATATTTTCTTTTTCGGTTTCTATTGAAAAAAGATATTTATTCGGACTCCATTTTTTTCCAATTTTGCCTATTTTCATACCAACATAAACATTTGCTGATTTTAATTTGCAGTGCTTGGCAACTTTCCCAGCATAAGCATTTGCGTCTTCTATGATTTTATCATCATAGTCAAAGTTGCCCTTATAAAAAACAATAAAACCATCATTAACAAACCCACGAGTTATTTCATCAAAACAATTCATTGCTAGTCCCAAAGACTGAGCCCACTCATAATGTGTCATAGTACTGTTTGTTAGATATAAAACCTTATTTTCTATAATCATAAATGCTGTACGCAATTTGTGAAATTCATTTGCCTTATTTAATTTATCATCATCTTTTATTTTTTCATAAAATGCAGTATCATATTTCTTTTGGTTACTCATAATCGACTTCTCCAACTGCTTCTTCACCATCTCCTTGGTCGTCTAAAACGTCTAAGATATGGTCGTTGTCATCTTTTAAATCATCATAACTTTGATTTTGATTATATATAACGATAGAGGTTATAATCACACACGCTATCAGCACTACAAGTCCGACAATAATAGATATGTTAATTATCTTTTTTCTTCTTTCATTGAATCTCTCTTTAAAGTTATTATAGCACCTTTTAATACATTTTGTCCATAAAAATTTAGATAAAATTCTCTTTAAAAAGATTGCCAATAAAAATGAAGCAACAACATATATTCGAAACTGTCCATAGTTTACCACTAAATTACTATAAAAAAGTATTCCCAAAAAGAAGGTTACAGTAATAAAGTCAAACAACCCTTTCGTAAACTTATTAATTGCTACATCCAATTCAACTAAAAACACATGATTAAAATTCAATATCAATTCCAAACCACATTGTTATTAAAAAATAAAACGAACTCTTGAGAAATATCTCTTGGGTTCGTTTTATTCTTCTCTGGTGCGGCCAAGAGGACTTGAACCTCCACGATATCGCTATCACAAGATCCTTAGTCTTGCGCGTCTGCCAATTCCGCCATGACCGCATATAACCATTAAAATGTAATATCAAAATGTATTTAAAAATGTATTTTAAACCGTTACAATTAAGATATCATAGTAATGTCAATAATAACATAGTTTTTATAAAAAATCAAGTGTTTTTATTTATTTAATTATAATAACTTCATTATTTATGCTTTAAATTATTTAACTTATAAAAATTTTAAAAACTATGTTGACAAAAGCCGATTACTGTGCTATATTGCAAAAAATGGAGGTGAATTAAAATGGTAGATAAAGAAAAATGTATCGGATGTGGGGCTTGCGTTGGTGCTTGTCCTGTTAATGCTATAAGTTTTGATGAAGACGGCCACGCAGTTATTGATAAAACTAAATGCATTAAATGCTTAACATGTGAAAGTGTTTGCCCTGTATCTGCTATAACAATAGAGAAAGAGGAACAAAAATAGTGAACAAAGATTTTTCTAATAGTGAAGTTAAAGACTTAAATTCGGATAAACAAGCAACAGACCGTGAAAAAATTGCACTTGTAGAAATTAATCCACATCAAGCAAAATTAGTTTTGGCTTGGTCATCTACAAATGGCACATCTTTTGAAGTGTTTGATGAATATGTTGAAGAATTACATATATATGATGATATAGAACGAGATGGTGTTATTAAACCAAATCAAATTGCAGAATGTCGAGAAATAATAAAAATGTATCGTAGATTGTGCGATTCATTGAAAATATGCAAAAGTATAGCATATGCAACTCACATAATACGGTCGGCAAAAAATCATTATGGTTTTTTAGATGAGATGGAACTTGCTTCGGGTTTTAAATTTCATTTATTAAGCGATGAAGAAGAGTTTAATGCAATTTACTCAGGTGTTGTTAATTCGTTAGATGTTGCAAAAGGTTTAATTATAGATATTGAAAAAGAACACACAAGATTAATTGCCTATGCAAGAAGAACAATTTTGGGGCAAGCAACACTGCAATTTGGTTCTGACACTTTGAAAAAATTGTTTATGGAAGGCGAAAGTAATTTTGAAACTCAGTGTGATATAATTGAAGAATTTTTCTTAAAACAGTGGGAAACACAAAATTGGGTTAATGAACTTGGACTTGAAGAAATTCAATTCGTTGGTGTTGGCGATATATTCTTAAGTGCTGGAAAAATAAGCAGAAAGGGAAGAAAATATCCACTTGATATTCCACATAATTATGTAATGAACCTTAATGATATCGACAATGTTTATAAAGCAATTAAGGGCTTAAAAATTGATAAAGATGCAAGAATAAAAGGTGTTTCTCAAACATCGGCTGGAAGTATTGCTAGTGGGCTTGCAATGTTGCTTGGGGCAATTAAAACCTTCAATATTCAAAAAATTGTTGTTTCAAATTCAGATATAAGCACAGGTGTGTTGTTTAACCATTGTGTTCCATTAACAACAGAAAAACCTATTCAAGACTTACTTGGATATAGTTTGCAAGCAAACCAAAAATATTATCAGCCTACCCAAACAAATGGTTCACATGTATTTGAACTTGCTACACTTTTATTTAAACAACTTCGTGTAATGCACAGATTACCAAGATATTATATTAAACCACTTAAAATTGCTTGTTATATGTATAATTGTGGGGCAAGAATTAGATTTCAACCAACACGAAAAGATGCTTTACATATAATTTTAAATTCTCAAATATATGGCGCATCTCACAGAGATTTAATTGTTGCAGCATTCATAGCACAAAGTCAACATAGTGAAGAGTTTTCGTTAAGTGAATGGGTTAAATATAAAGATATTGTTGATGAAGAAGATTTACAAGCAGTTAAACGCCTGTCAGTTATTGTTAGAATTGCGGCAAGCCTAGATTGCGCAGAGCAAGGTAATGTTACTGATATTGTTTGTGATGTGTTAGGCGATTCTGTTATAATGAAAACAATTACTTCAACCGATATAAGTTTTGAACTAAGGATAACAGCACAAGCAGGGGCAGATTTTAAAAAAGTATTTGGAAAAACTTTGGAACTTTTATAATAATAAAAAAAGATGTTATGTAAACATCTTCTTTTTTTATTTATACAATTCGTCTAAACCAAGTAAATAATCAGCGTTTGCCCTTAATGCAACACAAATTTTAAAAATCATATCAGCACTAGGGCAGTTTATGCCTTGTTCGTATTGTGAAATTGTGTTTTGAGCAATTCCTAATTCATTTGCCAATTCAATTTGGCTAAAACCTGCTTCTTTGCGCAGAGTTTTAAGCCTTTCTCCTAACAATTTAACATCAAATTCTCTCATATAACTATTGTATAATATATCTTTAAAATAGTCCAGCGATTTTGCTAGAAAAGTTTGATATTGACTTATTTTATATAAAATGATATAATTACCATAGTTAAAAGGAGACTTTCTATGGCAGATTTAGGAAAAATATCAAAAGTAAAACTTGGAGACTACTCTAAAAAATATACAAACAGTATATTGCTTGACTTATCTTACGATGATTCTTTTGAAGAACTTAAAAATAAATTATTTTTAGAAACAAATGACTGTGATGAAGAAACATTTAACAGTGCTCCACTTGAGTTTATAAATGTTGAAAGCATTCCAGTAGAAATTTGTTTATATAATGATGTTGATATCATTAAAAATCCATTTGTTATAACAAGTGGGGCACACGAAGCTGGGGTTGCAGAAAATGCTGACCAAGCAACTTCAGAACATATGGTTAATGTTTTAAATATTTATAAAAATATAAAAAATGTTCTAGATAAATGCCCATTGCATAGTCGTAATTCAGATAGTAGTTCAAAAATATCAAAAATTTTAATTGGTAGTAACAATTTTGATAATGCTGTAAATCTTTCATCAATAAGTTCTACAAATATGTTTAATGCTGTTAACTGTGGTATGAAATTTGATTATAATAAATTAAACCAATTAGTAACAGAAGTTACACAAAAAGTCTTTAAAGATGGAATGGAAAATAATCAAAAATATAATGGTTCATATGCTTCAGAGTTTATAGATTTAATACTTAATGAATTAGAATATTTAGATGATTTGGCATCTATAAAAAATGCCGAGAATATAATTCTTAAACTAAACTTACCAACTATTTTAGATGAAAGGAAAAGCAAATCTTTTAATTTAACACCAAGAATTATTAACGCAACAAATTTAATGTATTTTATTGCAGACCAATCACAAAACCGAACTTTAGTTCAAGAGCTTGGGCTTGCAAAACCAGATGAAGAAACCTATTTCCCAAGTTTAAGAGGGGCAAATATTAGCCCAACATTAGAAACTTTAACAAATACAGATAAAGATTTGGTATTGATGGTAGATGACTATCAAAATGCAATGAAAAATATGCAATTTAAAGCAATTTTAAATATCAATCAAGAAGATTTTGCTAATTACAAAAAAGACGACAATTTAACATTTTTTAAATATATAAACAAACCTTATGATGAAACAAGTTGTGAAATTGTAAAGGAAAGATTTTTTAAATCTAATATTGCTTTATTTGCACTGACTTCTAATGCTGTAGATTTAACCCAAGATTATGAAGATTTAAATGAGTCAATAATAGAAGATAGCTATATACCAAGTGAACACTCAAACAATTCTAGATGTATGTATGGTTAAAAAAATTCCCATATTTTATGGGAATTTTTTATTATATATATATTATTTAAAATCATTTAAAATTGTAATAAAAATTGAGTTAGATATTTAATGTTAATTTTATATGAATAAAATAAATATTTAAATTAAACAATGTGATTTTAAAATTAAGTTAAAAAGTAAAATATATTTAATGTTATAAAAATTGAAATTTTTAATTTTACTATTAAAGTTTGTAAATTTTTTAATTTATTAATATTAAATTAATTATTTATTCATTTTTTCTCTTAGATCATTAAAATATTCAACAGGTGGAAGTTTGTGTTCAAAAACATTTTGAATAATGTCAGCAGCTTCGTCCATAAGTTCTTTGGTGTGTGTTGCTGTGTAACTTGTTCTTATAATTGCTTCTCCAGCAGGAACAGCAGGGGTGATAACAGGGTTAACATAAACGCCATCTTCAAGCAAAGCCTTACAAGCATAAAAAGTTCTCCAGTCGTCAATAGTGTCAATAGGAATAATAGGTGCTTCACTTTGACGAATAGGTATGTTTCGTTCTTTTAAAGTTTTACGCATATATTCTGTTATATCTCTTAAGTTTTGAACGCGTTGTGGTTCGTTTCTTAAAATATTAAGCGCAGCCAAAGCACTTGCTATACAAGCAGGTGGAATTGAAGCAGAGAATATAAAAGGTCTTGAATTATGGCGAACAAAATCACATACTTCTGCAGATGCAGCCATATATCCACCTAATGATGCTAATGATTTACTGAAAGTTCCCATAATAATGTCAACTTCTTTTTCAAGCCCAAAGTGCTCAGCAGTTCCACGACCATTTTTCCCAAGAACACCCAAGCCGTGTGCATCATCAACCATAACTCTTGCGCCATATTTTCTTGCAAGCCTTACAATTTCAGGTAACTTACAAATGTCGCCCCCCATACTGAATACACCGTCGGTAACAATCAAACAACCTTTATCGTTAGGAACTGTTTGTAAAAGTTTTTCAAGTTCTTCCATATTGCTGTGTTCATATCTTAACATTTTGGCAAAACTTAAACGACAACCGTCATAAATACTTGCGTGATTTTCTTTATCGCAAATAATAATATCATTTCTTCCAGCAACAGCACTTATAATTCCAAGGTTAGATTGAAAGCCTGTGCTGAAAGTAACAACATCTTCTTTATGTAAAAATTCTGCCAATTCTTTTTCAAGTTGAATATGTAAATCAAGTGTTCCATTTAAAAATCTTGAACCAGAACAACCTGTGCCATATTTTTTTGTTGCTTCCATACTTGCTTTTATAACATCTGGGTGGCTTGTTAACCCAAGGTAGTTATTAGACCCAAGCATTATAACACGCTTTCCTTCCATATTAACAACTATATCTTGACCACTTTCAAGATAATGAAAGTATGGGTATAAACCTTGCTTCCTTGCGTTTTTTGCAACATCATATTTTAAACATTTTTCAAATAAATCCATAATTACATCTCCGATTAATATTAATTTAATCTAAGTATAACAAAGTTAATTAATTTTTGCTAGCAAATAAGGTAAAAAAATTTTTTTATAAATCTATATACAAAAAATTACAATATTTTTATTATTTAATTTATAGTTTAGATAAAAACTGTTTTAAAAAATGTTAGATGATAGATAAAATAAAATATTATTAAGTTAAGTTATTTTATAATTTTATAAATGTTATTTAATATTTATTATAATAAATCTATAAAAACACATAAGTGTATAAATAAAAAGATTAATCTATTTTTAATTTTATTTTATTAGTGTTAATATTATAAAAACAGTTGAAAAAAATAAATAAAAATAGTAAAATAATGCATAAAGGGAGTTTGCTTTATGATTGAATTAAAAAATGTGTTTCTTGCCTATAATAAAGAATATTATGCGTTATATGACATTTCTTTAAAAATAAAAAAAGGCGAAAAAGTTGCACTTTTGGGGCAGGAAGGAAGTGGTAAAACAGCGTTATTGCGAATTATTGCTGGTCTTGAAAAGCAAAAAAAGGGTGAAGCATATATAAATAACAAACCTATAATGAAAATCAATTTTGAAACAGATGTTAATCTTGGATATATAACAAGTAAGGCTGTTTTTATGGAAAGTAAATCAGTTTATAAAAATTTAGCATATGTTTTAAAAATTCGCAATGTAAATAAAGATTTATGGGACGAACAAATAAATAAAGTTCTAAATGAATTTGAAATTTCTCATTTAAAAAATGAGAAAACAGGAACTTTGTGCACAAGTGATAGAAGATTGGTGCAAATTGCAAGGCTTGCTTTAAGACCACTTGATATAATTCTTTGTGATGATATTGAACTTAATGTTGAAGCAAAAACTTTTGAAAAAATAAAAAAGGCTTTTACTAAATTAGTAGAAATGAATAAAAACAGTGTTGTTATAGTTGCTTGCAGCAAAATAGATAATTGGGAACAAATGGTAAGCCGAGTTATTAAAATTAATTCTGGTAGTTTAGAAGGTGAATAAATTGACAGTTAATTTAAAACAGTTTATTGCAGAAAATTCGTCTTTACTGAAAAATTTAATTTTAAACCTTAATAAAAAAGGCGCAACTTGTTGCGACAGTATTATGAATGACGAAAATGTTAAAAAATTTTTAAGCGATGAAGAACTTGTTTATACTGCTGAACATTTTTTTCAAAGCAATCTTAATATAAGTCAGGCAAGCAAGTCTGGCTATATGCATCGCAACACTTTATTATATAGAATAGAAAAAATAGAAAAAATACTTGGGCTTGACATTAGAAAATTTGAAGATGCTTTAACTTTACAAGTTATAATGGAATTACATAAGTTTAAAACAAATAAAAATATCAGTTAAAATTATAATTATCTGTTTTTGTTAAATTGTTTATAGAAGAAGTTGAAACTTCTTCTTTTTTATTTTCTTTTTTAGGAAATAATTCTAAAAGTTTACTAACAAGTCCAACCATTTGCATTATATCAATGCTTTTGTTTTCAGTTTTTTCTTCATTTTTGGGCAGTGGTTCGTTGTATGTATTTGAAGAATTGTTATACATATTATTTCTATCAGTGTTATTCAAATTTTGAAACTGCATAGTATTCAAATTATGCGTGTTTTGCGCATAGTTATAGTTTGGTAACTGCCAATATGGGTTTGAAGCAAAGTTTTCATAATAATCGTTTTGATTGTTATCATTGTTGTTGTTGTTATGATAATTTTGAGCATAATTTTCAGAATTAATATTATTAAAATCGTTATTAGATGAAGATTTAGTAGGGGAATTTAGTTGACTAAAAATGTTTAAAACGCTTGGCAAAATTTCAAGCAATTTTGAAAAGTCGAACATAGCATACCCCCTTGTAATGTCAAATATATATATGCTTTCATATAATAGAAAGTGAAAACTGATAAATCAGTTTTAATCTACATAAAAGGAATTTCTTATGGATATTAAAGATTTTGCAAAAACAGAGTTACCTAAAAACGAAAATGAAAATGAATTTAAAGAAAAGAAAACAATGGAAGAAACCAAAGAAGAATACGGCGATTTAGTAACCGAATTTGTAAAAAGATATGGCAATATGGAAGAAGACCAACTTTTAAAAGAGATGTTTAAACTTATACAACAAAAGAAAAAAGAAGGCACTTTTGATGCAAATCAGATAAGAAAAGCCGCAGAACAAATTGCGCCTTTGCTTACAGACGAGCAAAGAGCAAAAATGTATCAACTTTTAAATTATTTAGATTAAGTTGAATTATTCAAAAATAGATTCTGCGCTTTTGTCTAGTGTATATGTTTTAGATAATCAAAATATTAAATGTGTTATTTGGGTTAAAGATTTTAATTTTGCAAAAGAAAAATGCGAATTGCTTTTTGGAAAAGAAAGCATCTTAGGTGAATATCCTTTTTTAAATGCTTTGGGCTTAGAAATAAAGCAAAAAGAACTTTGTTTTTTAAGTGAGTTTTCTTGGGTTAGTTTTGTATCTAGTGTTCAAAAAGCAAGTGTTTTGCTTGATAAAACACGCAAATTAATTGAAGTAGATAAACTTTTTAAACAAGGAATTTATGGGCAAAATGTTACTGTTGCCGTAATTGATACAGGTTGCTATTCGCACCTAGATTTTTTATTTGCCAAAAATAGAATAAAATTGTTTAAAGATTTTATTAATAATAAAAATGTGATGTATGATGACAACGGGCACGGAACATTTGTTTCGGGTGTTTTAGCCAGCAGTGGAATATCAAATTATAAAAAATATTGTGGAATAGCACCATTTTGTGATTTGGTTATTTTAAAAGCACTAGATAAAAATGGGGAAACACAAGTTTTTACAATACTTGATGCTATGCAATGGATTGCCGAAAATAAAGAAAAATATAATATAAAAGTTGTTTGTATGAGTTTTGGCAGTTCACCACTTGATAAAAACGACCCATTAATTAAAGGTGCAGAAGTTTTGTGGGATTTAGGAATCGTTGTTGTAAGTGCAAGTGGAAATGATGGTCCAGAAGAGGGAACTGTTAAAAGCCCTGGGGCTAGCCCTAAAATTATAACAGTTGGAAGTGCTGATACTTCAACCGAAAACAGTGAAATAAAGGTTGCACCGTTTAGTTCACGAGGTCCGTGCTTTTCTTTTGTTAAGCCAGACCTAATTGCTCCGGGTGTAGATTTAACATCAACTTCTAACGATACTAACTTCTATACTGTTATGAGTGGCACAAGTGTGTCAACGCCTGTTGTTGCTGGTGTGTGTGCTTTGTTACTTTGTAAATATCCTTTTTTAACACCTAATCAAATAAAATCGGTTTTAATGCGTTCAGCAATTAAAGTGTGTGAAGAGCCAAATGCTTGTGGCAGTGGCATAATTAATGCTTTTAATGCCTATGAATATATAAATTATTGGAATAGTAATTAGTATCAAATTAAATTTTACTAAATTTTATCTATAACTTTTAAATTCAGTTAAAGTAATTAATGTAAATTATTTTTATATTAAAGTTTTATTTTTCAAAGTATAAATTTAAATAAAATTAAAAAATTATATCAAAAAGCGTGTAAAAAAGAGTTTTTACGCGTTTTTATTTTATTTTTTTAATTTCTTAAATTGTTATACTTATTAAAGTTTTAATAGGGGGAAATAATATGCAGGTTAACTCAAGAATATTTCAAGATACTTTATATTTAAGTATACACGGAGAACTTGATGAACATAGTGCAACCTATGCAAGAAAGGCAATGGACGAGCAATTACGAGATGGTTTATTCAAGCAGGTCATTATAGATTTATCTGAACTAGAATTTATGGATTCAACAGGCATCGGCGTTATGATTGGACGCTATAAAAAAATGAAAGAAAGGGGAATTCCTGTTTTCATTTCTAATCCATCTCCACACGCAGATAAAATATTTAAAATGACTGCTATGTATGAAATAATGCCAAGAATAAATTAGGTTTAAAATAAAAAAATAAGTTAAAAATATTTAAAAGGATGTATGTTATGAAATTTGAAAATCAAATGCAATTAAAGTTTGATTCTTTATCTATAAATGAAAGTTTTGCAAGAAGCGCAGTTGCTGCGTTTTGTGCTCAGTTAAATCCAACTTTAGATGAAATAACCGATATAAAAACAGCAGTTAGTGAAGCAGTTACAAACTGCGTTGTTCACGCTTATCCTAAACATCTTGGGGAAATAGAAGTTTGGGTTGGTTTAAATGCGCAAACTGTAACCATAAAAGTGAAAGATTGGGGCGTTGGAATAAATGATATAGAGCAAGCACGCGAACCTTTCTTCACAACAAAACAAAGTGATGAACGCGCAGGAATGGGGTTTACGGTTATGGAAAGTTTTATGGATACTGTTTCAGTAAAATGTGAAAAAAATCAAGGAGTAGAAGTTGTTATGACAAAAAAACTTCACGGCAAAAAAACAGCAGTATGTGGAGGTTAATATGGTTGATGCAACGCAAACACTTGCTTTAATAAAACTTGCAAAGCAGGGCGATAACGAGGCTAAGAACGAATTAATAAATCAAAATTATCCTTTGGTAAAAAGTGTTATAAGGCGATATAAAAATAAGGGCGTAGATTATGATGATTTATTTCAATTAGGTTGCGTTGGTTTCGTTAAAGCAATTAATAATTTTGATGAAAAGTTTAATGTTCGATTTTCTACTTATGCTGTTCCAATGATTGCTGGAGAAGTTAAAAGATTTCTGCGTGATGATGGTTATATAAAGGTTAGCAGAGCAATGAAATCGTTATCCTTACAAATAAAGAAGTGGGTTGATGAACAAAGGAAGTTGGGGAAAGAACCAGATATAGATGAAATTGCGAAAAATTTTCAAATAGAACCACAAGAAGTTGTTTTTGCATTAGATTCTGGCGTTTATCCTGTAAGTTTGTCATCAACTGTAGATTCGTCTGATGAGCAAGGCTTAACTTTGCAAGATAAAATTTCAGACGAAAAAGATGATGAACAAATGGTTGACCATTTTGTTTTAAAACAATTAATTCAAAATTTAGAGCCAAGAGAAAGAAAGATAATTATATTAAGATATTACCGTGATAAGACTCAAAGTGAAATTGCAAAAGAACTTGGTGTTTCACAAGTTCAGGTTTCTCGCTTAGAAAATAAAATTATAGAAAATATGAAATCGGTTTTTTTAAATAAAGAAAATGGATAATAAAAATTATAGCAAAGTGTTATAATTTTTTTATTTTCTTGTTAATTTTAAAAATGTTATAAAATATAATAATTATATATTGACAATTTTATAGTTTTGGTATATACTAATTTTGATTTTTAATTAAGGAATGAAATGGAAGAATCTGATATATATCATAGTTTACGACAAAAAGTAGAAAAAAGAAAACAAGAAAAAACACAAAAAGAATTAGAAGAAATTAATAAAGAAATTTCAACAAAGTATTACGAAACTTATAAAGATACTAGACAAAAAATGTTTAGTAGTAAGTCTTTTTTAAGTAGTGAAGAGTTGGATAGTTTAGCTAAAATTACACACGAAATGTTTGCTAGAAAATTTTTTAATATTGAACAACCTAATATTTTTAAAAAAGAGAATAAAGATATTATTTTAAAAACTGGCTTACCAATTTCTGTTGCAGCAATATCATTGGTATCAACTTCATTGGTTTTGTCTTCAATGTCAAAAATAGATTCATTAACTTCTGATTCGTTATCAGCTTTTGGAATGCTTTTGGCGTTTATAGGGGCTGGTGTGTCAATAAATAATCTAGTCAATCCTAAAGTTTCAAAAGAAAGTTTAAAAACAGATGCATACTATAAATATCTTGACGAAATTCCATATAAACTTGCAAGAGAATGTGAGAAAAAATATTTAAAAGAAAATAATCTAAATAAAAATAGAAAAATAAAAACCATTAAAAAAGCTGAAAATAAATCAGAGCAACAGATGCAAGTTCAAGAACGACAAATGTAATAAAAAAATCTCATTTTAAATGAGATTTTTTGTTTTTATAAAAATTTATAATTTTATTTTTTGATTGTAAAAAATTAATAAATTTAATTAAAATTAATTATATTTTACTTTTAAAAATTAAAATTCTTAATCTTACATTTTGTTTATTAATCAGTTATTTTAAATTATTAATTTATAACTTGTGGTTTACCATAAAAGAATACTGCACAAGTTCCAGGACCACAGTGCGTTCCAACAATAGGACCAACTGAGCCAAATAAAATTTCAGCATCATCGCCATATTCTTTTCTAACCAACTCATATAATGCTTTGCCATCTTCTTCAGCATCGGCGTGCAATACAACCATTTTATGCTTTGCTTCATTATTTCCAAATTTCTTCATATAGTTAACAAGTTCTTGCATTGCTGCTTTTTTACCTTTAACTTTTCCTATAGATTCAATTTTTCCATCTGCAGAACTATGAAGCAGGGGCTTTATGTTTAAAAGCGAACCAACAAAACCGGTAACCTTTGATATTCTTCCACCACGAACAAGATATTTAAGATTATCAACATAAAAATAAGTTGAGTAATTTCCTTTATTTTGTTCAGCAAAAGTAACAAGTTCATCAAAAGGCATACCATTTTGATTTAATTTTGCAACATCAAGTATTAATAGACCTGCACCCATACTTATATTTTTTGTGTCAACAAAAGCAATTTTTCTTTCTGGAAATTTTTCTTTTAAAATATCAACTGCTGTTTTTAAATGGTTAAATGTTCCCGAAAGTTGACCAGAGAAGTGAAGATATAAAACATCTTGGCCCTTTTCAAGATAAGGTGTTAAAACGCTTTCATAAAGTTGTGGATTTAGTGAACTTGTTGTAACATTTTTACCTTCTCGCATTGCACTATAAAATGCTTTGCTGTCAAAATTTTTTCCAGCCATATATTCATCGTTTTCAATAAAATATGGCATATCAATGTATTCAATTCCATATTCATTTGCAAGTTCAGGCCAAATATCACTGCCTGGGTCGGTAAGTATAACTGTCATTAAATTCTCCTTTATAATTTATTTTACACTCAATTTAAGAGCAGTTATGATTTATTAAAATCATAAATTCAATTATTTTTAATTGCTAAAAATAATTTATACGAAAAAATTATATCTTAAATTATGTCGAATAAGCAAGTAATTTGTAAAATAAAATTATATTTATTGAATAATCATAAACTTTATATAAAATAAAACAAATAAATACATTACTATATGCGTTTAATAGAAGCAAATATATTAAAGATATTTGTAATTTAAGTTGTTTTTGTTGATTTTTTAACCGATTTCGGTTATACTAATAAGTAAGATTTTAAAGAGAGGTAATAAATGACACAAATAGTTGGAAATGTTGAAAAAATTGATGCTAATGAAAATGAAATAAATGCTCAGCCAATTAAACAATATGTGGCATTGCATTTAACAAATATTGTGCCTGTGCCAGGCGTTGGCATAACCTGTGATTTAACAGGAGAACGCGAAATTAAATGTGTGCAAGAAGCGTATGATAAAGACGAAAAAATTATAATAGTTTCCAGCAAAAATGGCGAAATTGCACCAGATGCAGACCAAATTTTTGAATATGGTTGTCTTGCCGTAATTAAAAAAATAACTCCACTTAATAATGGTGGAATAAAGGCATTGCTAGATGGTGTTGCTCGTGCTAAAATTGAAAACATAAGCAAAATGGGTGCTTATTTTATAATTTCTGCTGTTGAGTTGAAAGATTTACGAGCAGATTCTCAACTTGCAAAAAATTATATGAGAGAAATTCAAGAAAAATGTCGAGATGCAAGTAAGTTCGACAGGTTTTTACCACCAGAAATTGAAACTCAAATTTTATACTCAAATCTGCCACCATCACAGTTTGCAGATATGATTACACATATGCTTTGCAAAAATGTTAAAGACCAACAAAGGTTACTTGCAGAACAAGATGTTTGCACAAGGCTGGAATTTTTAAAAGCCACTTTGGACAAGTTTATCAGCAGCATAATGTGGAAGCGCGAAATAGATGAAAAAGTTAATGCAAATATAAGCAAAAATCAAAAAGAAATGTTTTTGCGAGAGCAACTTCATGTTATAAATGAAGAACTTAATGGCGATGTTGACGAAATTGAAGATTTTACAAACAAAGTAAAAGCACTTGGGCTTCCAAAAGAATCAGAAGAAAAAGTTTTAAAAGAAGTTAACAGACTTGGAAAACTTCCGTTTGGTTCACCAGAACTTGGTTACATAAGAAACTTTTTAGAAACCGTGCTTGATTTACCTTGGACACAAAAGACTGAAGATAACCTTGATATGCAACAAGCAAAAAAAGTGCTTGATGATGAACACTATGCTTTAGATAAAGTTAAAAAAAGAATTCTTGAATGTTTGGCTGTAATGAAATTAACAAACAAAGTAAGTGCACAAATTATCTGTCTTGTTGGACCTCCGGGGGTGGGTAAAACTTCTATTGCAAAATCTATTGCAACGGCAATGGGCAGAAAGTTCGTTCAAGTTTCGCTTGGTGGTGTAAATGATGAAAGCGTTATTCGTGGACACCGAAGAACCTATGTTGGTGCAATGTGTGGAAGAATTTTAGCAGGTATGAAACAAGCAGGAACAATAAACCCTGTTTTCTTGCTTGATGAAATTGATAAACTTTCAAGAGATATTAAAGGAGACCCTGCAAGTGCATTGCTTGAAGTTCTAGACCCTGCGCAAAATGACCATTTTAAAGACAACTTTTTGGAAATTCCATACGATTTATCACAAGTTTTGTTTGTTTTAACTGCAAACAGTTTAAGAACTATTCCAGCACCACTTTTAGACCGTATGGAAATAATTGAGTTAAGAAGTTATACAGAATTTGAAAAAATAGAAATTGCAAAACGTCATTTAATTTCAAAGCAAGAAAAACTTTGTGGTTTGAAGGAAGGAACTGTTAAATTAGATGACGAACTTTTAAGAAAAATAATTCAAGAATACACTTACGAATCTGGTGTTCGTGGGTTAGAGCGACAAATCGCAGCAATTTGCAGAAAATATGCAACAGATATTGCCGAAGAAAAACCAATTAAAGAAATAACTTTAAAGAATTTTAGAGAGTTTTTGGGCAATGAATATAATCACGAACAAAAAATATTTCAAGGTGGAAATGTTGGTGAAGTTGTTGGGCTTGCAACAAATGCTGCTGAAATCGGCAGTTGCTTGCTTATTGAATGTGCTTATACAAACGGAACAGGAAAACTTATTTTAACTGGTCAAATGGGCAAAGTTAGCCAAGAAAGTGCTAATGCAGCATATTCACTTATAAAACAAATGGCAGATAAATTAAATATAAAAGCCGAGTTTAATAAAATTGACCTACATATTCACTATCCAGCATTGCCATATGGTGTTGAAGGTCCAAGTGCAGGTATTACAACCGTTGTTGCAATAGCATCTGCATTTACAAACCGAAAAGTAAAACCATTGCTTGCAATGACAGGTGAAGTTTCATTAAGGGGAAGAGTGTTGCCTGTTGGTGGTATAAGAGATAAACTTATTGCAGCAAACAGAAGTGGAATGAAAACAATAATTATTCCTAAAGATAACGAGCAAGACCTTAAAGATTTACCAAAAAATGTGCGTGATAGTTTTGATATTCATTTTGCAACTCATATAGAACAAGTTTTAGAAATTGCTCTTGAACCAGAAAAAGCATCTAAATCTAAAACGCAAGACACAAAAAAGGAAGCAACTAAATCACAAACTAAAAACAAAAATTCTGAAAAGAAAACAGTGAAAACCAAAAACAAGTAAAGACAAATTAATTATATAAACACAGGAGGGCATATGGTAGTTAAATCAGCCGATTTTATCACAAGCATTGCAAATTCTGCAAGAATAAGCGAACTTAATAAACCACAGTTTGCCTTTGTCGGAAGAAGTAATGTTGGAAAATCAAGTTTACTAAATGCCCTTTGCAACCGAAATAAACTTGCTAAAACAAGTTCAACACCGGGAAGAACAAGACTTATTAATGTATTTGAAATTAATAAGTCTTTTCAGTTTATAGATTTGCCGGGTTACGGCTTTGCTTTGGGAAGTAAGAAAGAGCAAAATGCTTGGCAAGAATTAATTGGCACCTATCTTGAAAACAGCAGTAATCTTTTACGAGTTTTTGTTCTTGTTGATATACGACACGAACCAAATGAAAAAGATAAACAAATGCTTAATTATCTATATCATTATCAAATACCATTTTCTATTATTGCAACCAAAACAGATAAAATTTCAAAGAATTTAATAATTAAAAATCTTAATATTATATCTTCAGTTTTAAGTGTAGGGCGTGATGATATAATTGCAACAAGTTCAGTTAAAAAAGATAAACTTGATGCAGTTTGGGATATAATTGAACAAGATTTAAAACGAGTTTGTAATGGTAGTTAAGGGTAATGTTGAACACATAGTGTTTCAAAACAAAGAAAATGGCTGGACTGTTGCTGATATAGATTGTAATGGCGAGTTGATTACCATAGTTGGTAAGTTGCCCAATTTAAGTGAAGGACAAGTTGTAAGTGCAACAGGTAATTTCGTTTCTTCACAAAAATGGGGAGAACAATTTTCTGTTAGTTCTTTTGAAATAAGCGAACCAACAGGGAAAGAAAGCATAGAAAAATATCTTGCAAGTGGGCTTATTTCTGGCATAGGCCCCGTAACAGCAAGGGCAATCGTGCAAGAGTTTGGTGAAAAAGCACTTGAAGTTATAGAGTATAACCCCCTTAAACTTGCAGATATCAGGGGAATAAGTTTAACAAAAGCCGCAGAAATTGGCAGACGCTTTTTAGAAATTAAAAATATGCAAGATGTAATTATTTTTCTTCAACAACACAACATTTCAACCAACCTTGCAATTAAAATTTTTTCATATTATCAAAATGATACACTAAATATAGTTCAAACAAACCCCTATAAATTAGTAGAAGATATTTCTCGAATAGGCTTTTCAACAGCAGATAAGATTGCGCAAAAGTTAGGAATAGCCCAAGATAGCGAGTTCCGAGTTCGTGCAGGAATTTTGCATATATTAAAAGAAAGTTCAGAAAAAGATGGCAACACATATTTGCCAAAAGAAGAAATGGTAAAACACTTATCTAAACTTTTGGGTTTAGATTTTGATAATTATTCCGACCTACTTTCAACAGTTATTGTTCGTTTAGTGTTCGATGGTTTAATTAAAGAAGTTGAGTTTGATGGTGAACCTTGTATAATGCTTGATAAATACTATTCTGTTGAACGAAAATTGGCACAACGACTAGTTAGAATGTCAAGTGAAGCGCCCAATTTACACCTAGACCTTGCTGCTGAAATAGATGAATTTGAAAAAGCAAATGACATTAAATTTCATCAAGACCAACGGTCTGCCATCGAACTTGCAATTAACCAAGGTGTTTGTGTTATAACAGGTGGGCCAGGAACAGGAAAGACAACAATTATAAGATGTATATTAAGCATTTTACAAAATCAACACAAAAAAGTTGCCTTACTTGCACCAACAGGAAGGGCAGCGAAACGAATGAGCGAAAGTTGTGGTTATGAGGCAAGCACAATTCACCGAGCATTGCTTGTTGACCACACCAAAGCAAACCTTGAAGATGATGATACTGTTTTTGTGCATAATGAAAGAAATCGATTACCTTATGATGCTGTTATTGTTGATGAAGTTTCAATGGTAGATGTTGTTCTAGCAGCAAATCTTTTAAGTGCATTAAAACCAAGCACAAAACTTTTACTTGTTGGTGATAAAAATCAACTTGCAAGTGTAGGTGCAGGAAATGTGCTTGCAGATATAATTTCATCAAATGTAATTCAATGCCACAATTTAACCCAAATTTATAGGCAAAGTGAAAAAAGTTTAATTGTTACAAATGCACATCTAATAAATAATGGTCAAATGCCAAAACTAGATAACACAAGCAACGACTTTTTCTTTGAGCAACGAAAAGAGCAAATAGACATTGCAAACACCATAGTTGAAATGCAATCTAAACGAATTCCAAGGTTTTTGAATATTGAACCACTTAAAATACAGGTTCTAGCACCATTAAGGCAGGGCGTTTGTGGCGTAGAAAACTTAAATAACAAACTGCAACAAACCTTAAACCCTGCACACGCAGATAAATTAGAAATTATATATGGAAACACAATTTTTAGACTTGGCGATAAGGTTATGCAAACCGTTAACAACTATAATATAGAATGGAAAAAGCCTAACGGAAAAGCGTGGGAAATAGGTGAAGCAGTTTTTAACGGAGATATTGGCTTTATAACAAACATATTTCGTCAACAAGAACGAGTTGAAATCACTTTTGATGACGGTAGAATTGCAGAATATGCAAAACCTGATTTAGCACAATTAACGCTAAGTTATGCAATAACTGTGCACAAAAGTCAAGGAAGCGAGTTTGATGTTGTAATAATGCCAGTTATTGGGGGCGTGCCAACAATTCTATCAAGAAATTTGCTCTATACGGCTGTAACTCGTGCTAAAAAAATGGTGGTTCTAGTTGGGCAAAAGTTTCATTTAAAGTTTATGGTAGATAATAATTATACAGCAAAACGATATAGCGCGCTTAAAACCTTTTTAAAAGAGCAAAAAGATAATATGGAGTTTTTGCTGTCATGACCAAAATAAGTTTAAATGAGAAAACAAGTAAACCCAACAATAAATTCAAAAAATTTTTTGTAAATTTGTGGGAAATGTTTTGTAAACTTTTCTTTCCATCTAAAATAAAATGTGTTTGTTGTGGTAGAGATTTAGTAAAGCCAGCCGATATAGAGTTCTGCGAACATTGTAAACAAAAACTTCCATATCTTAAAAATTATAAAATATGTAAAGTATGTGGAACAGACATCAGTGGTATGTCTGATTTTTGTATAAGTTGTAAAAGCTCTAAAAGAGAGTTTGTTGAAAGTCGTTCGGTTTTCATCTATAAAGACAATGTTAAAAAATTAATTCTTAATTTAAAATTCAGCAATAAGCCATATCTAGCCGAAACTTTGGGTGCAGAAATGGCTGAATTATTTAAAACATTAAATTGGAAAATTGATGTAGTCATTCCTGTTCCGTTAAGTGCAAAAAGGTTGAAATGGAGAGGGTATAATCAAGCCGAACTTTTAACAAAAAGTTTTTGTAAATACACTAACTTAACTTTAAACACTGATGTGTTAGAGAAAATAAACGACACATCTCAGCAAGCAAAACTTAATTATTCAGAAAGACAAACCAATTTATTAAAAAGTTTTAAAGTTAAAGATAAACAAAGCATTAAAGACAAAACTGTTCTTTTAATAGATGACATTGTAACAACTTGTGCAACTGCAAATGTTTGTTCAAAAGTTTTGAAAAATGCAGGTGCAAAAACAGTTTATGTTTTGTCAGTTGCGCGCACTTCTGTCAAAATTCCACAAGAAAAGGGGTTAGATTCAAACAAAAAACTTATTTAATACTAAAAATCTCTTTTCTTTTTATGCGTTTTGGTATATAATACTTTTATATTCAATGAAGTTTTGTGCATAGTATAATTTAATATAATTATATTACCAAAACGACGCCGAATTAAAACTTGTGATACTACAATTTATTGTAGTTGTTGTGCTTTCACAACTTAAAATTTATTTAATTGCATCACACAGTTTATTTTATTTTGTATTTATTTTTTGGAGAGTTTTATGTGGTTATTTGAATCTGATAATAAAAGACATTTAAAGAAACTTGAAAAATTGGCTAAGAAGGTTGAAGATTTAGAGCCAAAATATCAAGCAATGACTAATGATGAATTAAGAAATCAAACAAATGTGTTAAAAGAAAGATTAAAAAATGGCGAAACCTTAGATGATATTTTGTTTGATGCTTTTGCTGTTGTAAGAGAAGCAAGTTACCGTGTTTTAAATATGAAACCTTTCCATGTTCAAATTATTGGTGGAATTGTACTTCATCAAGGTCGTATTGCCGAAATGAAAACAGGTGAAGGTAAAACATTGGTTGCAACTTTGCCAGCATATCTTAACGCTTTATCAGGAAAAGGTGTTCACATTGTAACTGTTAACGAATATTTGGCAGGTCGTGATGCCGATTGGATGGGTAAAGTTCATAAATTTCTTGGGCTAACTGTTGGGTGCAGTTTTTCACAAATGTCGCCTGAACAAAAAAGGACAGCATATGCTTGTGATATAACCTACAGCACTAACAGTGAGCTAGGGTTTGACTATTTGCGCGACAATATGGCAATAAATAAAAACGACAGAATGATGCGTGGTTATAATTTTGCCATTATCGATGAGGTAGATAGTATTTTAATTGATGAAGCAAGAACTCCATTAATTATAAGTGGCAGAGGTTTTAAAAGCAGTGATAACTATGTTAAAGCACAACGCTTTATAAAAACTTTGCGCAGAGATGAAGACTATGCTGTTGATGAAGAAAAGAAAGCAATTCACTTAACAGAGCAAGGAACTGAAAAAGCAGAAAGATATTTTGGTGTTGAAAGTTTAAGTGATGTTAATTGTTTGGAACTTAACCAGCATATAATGAACGCATTGCGTGCAAATTATATGATGAAACGCGACAGTGATTATATTGTAAAAGATGGCGCAGTTTTGTTGGTTGATGAGTTTACAGGGCGTGTTATGGAAGGCAGAAGATATTCAAACGGTTTGCACCAAGCAGTTGAAGCAAAAGAAGGCGTTGAAATTAAAGATGAAATGCTAACTGTTGCAACTATAACATTGCAAAACTACTTCCGTATGTATAAAAAATTAAGTGGTATGACAGGAACTGCAAAAACAGAAGAAGGCGAATTTAACAAAATCTATGGGCTAGATGTTGTAACAATACCAACCAATGTTCCAAGTCAGCGTATTGATGAGCCAGATGCTGTTTACACAACAATTTCAGGTAAATTGAAAGCAGTTGTAAGCCGAATAGAAGAAGCACACAGCACTGGTCAACCTGTGCTTGTCGGAACTATTACTATTGATAAAAGTGAGCAACTAAGCAAACTTTTAAAAGAGAAAAAAATACCACATAATGTTTTAAACGCAAAAAATCACGCACAAGAAGGTGAAATTGTTGCGCAGGCTGGTCGTTATGGAATGGTAACAATTGCAACCAATATGGCAGGTCGTGGAACCGACATTTTGCTTGGTGGTAACCCAGAATATCTAGCAAAAGCAAAAATGGCTAAAAAAGGTTACACACACGACCAAATAGAAAAGGCTGTATCTTTCTTGCCAGCAGAAGATGAAGAAGAGCAAAAAGCAAAAGACGAATATAAAAAGATTTACGATGAAATCAAACAACAAACCGATGAAGAAAAGGCAAAAGTTATTGATGCTGGTGGGTTACTTATAATCGGAACAGAACGCCACGAAAGCCGAAGAATAGATAATCAGTTGCGTGGTCGTGCTGGTCGTCAAGGCGATAAAGGTCGTTCAGTATTCTATATTTCACTAGAAGATGACCTTATTCGTTTGTTTGGGGGCGACAGGCTAAAACGCATAAGCGAGTTTTTCCGTATTGATGAAGACACTTCATTCCAATTAAAAATTTTATCAAGACAAATAGAAGCTGCTCAGAAACGAGTTGAAGCAAATCACTATTCTATAAGACGACACCTAATTGAATATGACGATGTTATTAACAAACAAAGAACAATTATTTATGATGAAAGAAATAAAATTCTAGACGGCGTAGATGTTCACGCAGAAATTTTAGATATGTTCCCAGAAGTTATAACAAACGCGTTAATGTCAAGTGTTAATCTAGATAAACCAAGTTTCGAGTGGGACATCGAAGAAATTAACCACTCACTTGAAGACACTGTTTTAAACAAGGGTGAAAACTTTGTAACACAAGATATGCTTGAAGACATAAGTTTTGAAGAATTGCGTGATAAAATTATTGAAGAAGTTAATAAACGCTATGAAGCAAAACGCGAAGACATTTTGGCAGGTGCAATTAATTTTGAAGTGCTAGAACGCGCAATAATGTTGCAAATTGTTGACCGTGCGTGGATGGAACACATTGATGCAATGACAACCTTGCGCCACGAAATTGGGGCACAAAGTTTTGGTCGTCAAGACCCAATAATTGCATATAAACGCGAAGGTTTTGAAATGTTTGACCAAATGATAACTAAAATTCGTGAAAATATTTCAAAAGTTCTTTTGCACCTAGAGCGACCAACAATTCAAATAAGACCAGCAGCACCAAAGCCAACAGAACTTGTTGCATCAAGTGGAAATAAACCAGCAAAAACCGAGCGTCAAAAAACAGTTGTAAACACAGAAAAAACTGTTGGAAGAAATGATCCTTGCCCTTGTGGAAGTGGTAAAAAATATAAAAATTGTTGTGGTAAATAGTTATGACAATTGATGATATTAAAGAGAAACTTAATATTATAAAAAAATCGCTTGATATTATTCAAGCGATTTTTCCAATAGATAAATTAAAACAAGAAAAGGCAGATTTAGAAGAGCAACAAAACGCCCCCGACTTTTTTAGTGATATGAAAAAAGTGCAACAGGTCGGTAAACAAATTGCTTCTATTGATAGAAAAATAACTCAAATATCAAAACTTGTAAACGATTATCAATCAATAGAATTTTTAGCAAACGAATGTAAAGATGATGAACAATCAATAATTTATGAACTAGAACTAGCAATAAATAATTTAGAAAAAGATACAGCCTCAGCAAGAATTGAAGCTTTGCTTAATGGGAAATATGATAATTGCAATGCTTTATTAACAATTCAAGCAGGTGCAGGTGGAACCGAGGCGCAAGATTGGGCAGAAATGCTTTTGCGAATGTATCAACGCTATGTTGCTTTGCGTGGCTATCAAGCTGAAATATTAGATATAACTGAAGGCGATGGCGCAGGAATTAAAGGTGTAACTTTAAAAATTGAAGGCGAAAATGCCTATGGCTATTTAAAAGCAGAAAAGGGAGTTCATAGATTGGTTAGAATTTCGCCTTTCGATAGTAACGCTAGAAGACATACAAGTTTTGCGTCCGTTGAAGTTATTCCAGAAATTAAAAATGATAACGAAATAGAAATTAAACCAGAAGATTTAAAAATAGATACCTTTCACAGTGGTGGCTGTGGTGGGCAAGGTGTTAACACCACTGACTCAGCAGTAAGAGTTAAACATATACCGACAGGAATAGTTGTTCAATGCCAAAATGAAAGAAGTCAAATTCAAAACAAAGAAACAGCCATAAATGTTTTAAAATCTAAACTTGCACAACTGCAAGAAGAACAACAACAAAAAGACCTTAATAAAATTCAAGGCGATTTAAAGAAAATTGAATGGGGAAGTCAAATACGAAGTTATGTTTTTCACCCATATAATATGGTAAAAGACCACAGAACAGATTACGAAACAAGCGATACAACCGGCGTTATGAATGGTAAAATTCAACCATTTATCGAAGAATATCTTAAAAAATCAGCAACTTGACTTTAAATTCTGTGTGTGATAAACTTTAAAAGTAAATGTTAAAGTTTTATTTTGCTTTAAAAACAATAACCATAAATAAAATTAATGCAAAATAATTCATAAGAAATATAGTTTGTTAACATAGAATTTTAATAATATAACAGGAGAAGAATTGAAATACTAATGACCTATTTTGAACAAATGCAAGAGAAACTTAAAAAAATACGCGAACAAAAAACTGTTCGCGTTCTTGCTATTGAAACTTCTTGTGATGAAACAAGTGTTGCAGTTGTCGAAAACGGAAGAAAGGTATTATCAAACATAATTTCTTCACAAATAGATATTCATACACGATTTGGTGGTGTTGTTCCAGAAGTGGCAAGTAGAAATCATATTTTAAGCATTAACCCAATTATTGAACAAGCACTTTTAAAAGCAAATGTAACAATGAATGAAATAGATGTTGTTGCAGTAACTCAAGGAGCAGGGCTTGTTGGTGCTTTGCTTGTTGGCGTTAACACTGCAAAAGCCCTTGCATATGCCTATGAAAAGCCATTAATTGCAGTAAACCATATAAAAGGTCATATTGCTGCAAACTATATTTCTCACCCTAATTTAACGCCCCCATTTTGCTGCTTAATTGTAAGTGGTGGGCATACTGCTATTGTTAAGGTTGAAAATTATACTTCTTTTAAATTATTGGGAAGCACACAAGATGATGCCATAGGCGAGGCTTTTGATAAAGTTGCACGAGTAGTGGGGCTAGGTTATCCGGGTGGGCCTAAAATTGATAAAATTGCAAAAGATATCAAGCCAACCATAACATTTATAAAACACGACACTTTTGAAAATAGTTATGATGTAAGTTACAGTGGGCTAAAAACTGCTGTAATAAATTATGTAAACACACAAAAACAATCTGGTAAATCACTTGATGTTGCTAACATTTGTGCTTCTTTTCAAAAGCAAGCAGTAGAAATGGTTGCAAAAAAGGCAATAAAAGCCTGCAAAGATAGCAATTTAAACACACTTGTGCTTGCTGGGGGCGTTGCAGCAAACTCATGTTTAAGAAACACTTTGCAAAATTTAGGCAAAGAAAATGATGTAACCGTATTATTCCCAGATATTGAGCTTTGCACCGATAACGCAGCAATGATAGGTTCTCTTGCATATTTCAATCTTCAAACCTATGAACCTGCAGAATTAAGTATGAGCGCAAAACCCAGCATTCCATTATAAAAAAGCAAATAAAGTTTACTTATATAATTAGGCTTA
Organism: uncultured Clostridia bacterium; assembly: GCA_944383275.1. Classification (GTDB taxonomy): domain Bacteria; phylum Bacillota; class Clostridia; order Christensenellales; family UBA1242; genus UBA7584. Next base: position 6,869 of record CALWOV010000004.1, on the reverse strand, counting down.
TATAATGAATTTAATAGTTTGATAAATTTTGTTTATTTACTAAATTAAATAAAAGTAGGAGGATAAATTGATAATATATGTTAAGTATAAATCTTGAAAATCTTATCATAGAGGATAAGATAACTATAAATAAACAACTTGATTATGTTGTAAGTAATATTGTAAATAATAATTCCCATATTTTAAAACGTATTGGGAAATTACCACAACATGATGGAGTTAAAATCATATTTAGTAAAGAACAAATTTTAAATTTACCATTTATTTTAGAAATAATAAATAGTGAGCAAATGAAACAAATATTAAATATTGAAAATGTTGATGCTAATATAAGTTTTAATGTTAATTCTTCTAAAGTGGGCTTTAACGAAGAAGAAACTAATAAATTAGTTGATATTCATAACTTTTTGATAGAAAATAAATATTCTGAAAATGGAGTTGAATTTAATAGTGATATAACTTCATTAACAGATGTTCTTCTTGCTAATAGAAAAATGAATGAAGAAATAAAATTAATAAATGAGTCTAAAATAAATGGAGAACCTTTATCTCCTTTTGAAAAATATTTAATGGCATACCAATATGTTGCAGGAAGAAAATATAAAGAAGGCAAAGGGTCTCGTTCAATTGTGCAAGTAGAAACAGGTGATAAAATTGTATGCACAGGTTTTTCAAATTTATTAAGATATATTTGTCAACAAGTTGGGTTAGAATGTGAATCTCAAGATTTAGCAGTTTATGATAAAGAAATTAAATTATCTGAAATAAAAGAAGATACACTTTCAAAATTTACTCATTCTAATAATATAATTTATTTAAAAGACGATAAATATAATATAGATGGTCTTTTCTATGTCGATTCGTGTTGGGATGCTTATCAAGCAGGTTCTTTTGCAAAAGATATAAAAAATATATCTTATTTAAACCATGCATTACTACCCTTTTCTGATATAGATAAAATTAAAGAAGGAACGATTGAAATTGATGATTGTATACCTTATCAAGAAATTAGTGGTGGTGCTGCAATATCTAAAAAATATATAGAATTAACTAACAAATATGCAGACAAAAAAGAAAATCCAAAACTACCAACAGAAAAAGATTTTATACAAGCATTAAAGGCGATTAATGGTTGGAGTGAAGAAGAGACAAAAGACTATATTAAATTAAATGAAAAACGAGCAAAAACATTATTTGAACCTAACTGTTTAAATTGCTTTTGTAGTGAACCTGAAAACAAAAAACAAACTACAAAAGATATTAAAGCTATTGTTGAGAAATCTATTAATACTGAAAAATCAAATTCAAATACTCAAATGTAAGAATATAATTTTTATTAAATATTGTTAAAAGTTTTGTCTGTAAATATTAATTAGTCAATTTATAAGTAAAACTAAAATTTATTTAAACTGTGATATAAAAAATAAAGATTTATAGTTAATAAAGATTTTTATTAAATTTTAATGAATTTTATATTATGTTCCTTATATTAAATAAAACAAAAACATTTTATCAAAATGATAAAATGTTTTTTAATAGCAAAAAATTTCCATTTAAACAAAAGTAATTTATTATATTACAATTTAATGATTTATTTTTACTTTCATAATAATATTACATTTAAATATTATAAATTTTATAGAAAAATTTATAAATTTAATAAAAAAAGTATATTATTATCAAAACTAAATAGTATTGAATATAATACTTGGTATGAAAAAAATTAACAAAGCAATTATACTTGCAGGTGGTCTTGGAACAAGAATGAAACCTGTATCAAAAGTGATTCCCAAAGAAATGTTTCCAATAGTTGATAAACCAGCGTTACAATTTTTGGTTGATGACCTTATTGCTTGTGGGATAAACGACATTTTAATTATATCTTCAAAAGACAAATCAAGTATTCAAAATTATTTTGAAAATGATAAAGCAAGGTTTACATATATTTATCCTAATCAGCCACTAGGTGTTGCTGATGCTTTATTACACGCTAAAAACTTTGCGCAAAATCAACGATTCGTGTTATTGTTTGGTGATGTTTTATTTTATTCCAAAATTTCAAGCATACAACAAATGATTAAACTTTATGAGCAAACAGGTAATTCCATAGTTGGTGCAAAACGCGTTAAAAAAAACTTAGTAAACAGATATGGTTGTCTTGAATATTGCGAAATTTTAGAACAGAAACTTGTGGTAAATATAAAAGAAAAACCACAAGTAAAAGAAGCACCTTCTAACTTAATATTAGCAGGTCAGTATATTTTAGATAGTAATATTTTTGACTATATAGAACAAATGGGGAAGAAAGATTTATTTACCGATTGCTTGTTAAAGTATTCGCAAAAACAGCCTTTACAAATTGCAATTATTAAAGGCGAGTGCTTTGACATAGGTTCTAAAGCAGGCTTTGTTAATGCTTGTATATATTATGGCTTAAAAAATGAAGAAACTAAAGAAGAAGTTAAAGAATATATTAAAAACTTAAAATTATCTTAATTTTTAATAAAAAAATTCAAAAAAACATAAAAAATAAGTGTTTTTTATTAAAATTTTAAAAAATTGTGTGAAAAATTATATTTTATGTTGTAAATTTATTAAATCTTAGTTCTATTTATTTATAATAATTTATTAAAAGAATTTAATTTTTAATTTAAAATATATAATAATGTTTTAAAAATAAAAGTTGATTTTTAAAATCAACTTTTTAATTTCTTATTCAATTTACTAGTTAAAAACAAAAGTTAAATTAAAGTTTTAACTATTAGTTTTGTATTTTAAAAATATTATATTCTATTCTATTTGCCAATCAATAGGTTCAAGACCAACTGAACGCAAGAATTCATTTGTTTTAGAGAAGTGCTTGCAACCAAAAAAACCAGAGTATGCCGACAATGGCGAAGGGTGTGGGGCAGTTAGCACAAAGTGTTTTGTTGTGTCAACAATTTTCCCAACTTCTTTTGCATTCGCCCCCCAAAGTAAAAACACAATAGGGTGATTGCTTGAATTAAGTTTTTCAATAATTGCTGTTGTCAATTGTTCCCAACCTTTACCTTTGTGGGAATTTGCTTGTCCTGCTCTTACTGTTAGCACCGAGTTTAAAAGCAACACGCCTTGCTTTGCCCATTTGGTTAAATCTCCATTTTTAGGTATAGTGCAACCAAGGTCAGAGTGTAATTCTTTAAAGATATTTTCAAGCGATGGGGGAATTGCAACACCGTGCTGAACAGAAAAACACAACCCGTGTGCTTGTTTTGGTCCGTGATAAGGGTCTTGCCCAATAATTACAACTTTAACTTTATCAAATGGCACTAAATTTAAAGCATTAAAAACATTTTGTGCTTCTGGATATATGGTATAGTGCTTGTATTCATCAGTTAAAAATTTTTGAAGTTGTTTATAATATTCCTTTTCAAATTCAGGCTTTAATAATTCATACCAAGATTTTGCTATTTTCATAGAAACCATTATACAACATTAGTTGTTAAAATTCAATAAAAAAAGGATTAATTTTTAATCCTTTTACATTTGAATTTAATTATTTGAGTTGGTTATTGCATTTGTTCTTCTAATTGTTTAATAATTCTTGCACGTTGTTGTTTAATATTAGAAGGTTGTTTTGTGCTTTGTTTTTTAGGTCTTACATTTCTTTTGTGTGGTAATATTCCTTGCTCGCGCTTTGTTGCAGTTGTTGTTTTGTTTAACATATTTTTATAAAAGTATTTTATTGGTGCATTAACACTAGCCTCAAATGCTTGTTGATATTTATCTAAAATATCTGGCGCATTAGTTAAAAATTTATTTAATTCATTTTTACTGCAATTTTGTTTAATTGCATTTTGTTCAACATATTTGTCCCACATTTTTTCCCATTCATCGAATAAATCTTGTGTTGATATTTTTTTATTATAGTCAGCATTTAGTTCCATACAAGGCAAAAGAACATTAATCATAATTTTGTTTTCAAGTTTTTTATAATTCTTTATTATTTTGTTCATTTGGCTTTCTGCATCGCTAAGCATAAAGTCGGGAAGTAAAGGGTCAAAAGCATGGTGTGTGCTTTTTAAAAAATCGGTAAATTGTTGTTCAGCAATCACAGCCTGTTTTCTGTTTCTTTTTAATTCTGTATAAAGCATATATTCATTATTTTTTGATTTTAAAAATTCACTTTGTTCCATTTTAATTTTCCTTTGTTTATGTTAATTGTTTATAAAATTTTGTTTCCTTTAAATAAGTTTTAGCATAATTTTAAGTCAATTTAATTCTAGTTTTCTAGATTTTTTTGAACTTAAAAGTAAAAGCATTTTTTAATTTATTGAACTTTTAATTTTAAATTAGAACTTTAAATATAGGTGGTAATTTATAAAATTTAATTTATTACATTTGCTTGTTATTGGTTAAATCATAATAAATTTTTTCAACATTTTCCTCAGATGTATCTATGTCTTTATAGGAAATTTTTTTCTTTAAACTGTCTTTCGTAAACAATTTAATGTCATTAATACATTTTAAATTATTTTCTGCAACTTCATATCTATTTAATAAAGTGTCAATATATTTACGATTTATATCATTAATCAAACCATACGTTGTTATATAATCTAGTTCTGCACAAATTTCTTCAAAATTATAAAATTATATTGTTCCTTTTCAAAAATTTTCTCAATACTAACAGAGCGACCTTTTCCTTTAAAATATAAAAAGTTTTGCGCACAATCAGTCTTTCAAATATTTTATCTTTTGTAATTTGTTGTTCGGTAATAAAATCTCCGTTTTATTTATTATTTCAAAAAATTAAAAGGTAAGTGGTTTGTTTTATTTAATAATAATTAAAGTTATATTCAATAGTATAATTTAATAATACATTTAAAATAAAACTACATTTGTTCTTCTCTTAAACCTGTGCTTGTAGATTTTTTGTTTTTACTTTCGCCTTCAAAAGTTGGTTTATTCATTTTGTTTTGATAAAATGCTTCAATATCATCATAAGTTTGTTTGCTTTCTTTATAAGTTATTGCTTTCATATTTGATGTATCAGGAGCATTTTTTAAAGCATCTTTTAACACATAATCTTCTTTGTATAAACCTTTATAGTTTGCTACACCTGATTCAAGATATTTTCTTTCTTTCCTACTTAATCCACTAACATATTCGTCCCAAATTCCAGACCAGTTTTCAATTTCCTGTTTCCAATCTAAATCATATACTGGGTCTATATCAAAAAATTTACCATAACTTACCATTAAAACTTTATCTTTAATCTTATCTTCAATGTCTGATAATTCTTTATATTTAACTTCTTTTAAATCTTCAAGTTTGCCAAGTTCGGTTTCATTAAAAACTCTTTTATTAGCTCTTTTTTTATAAAGATATGAAATTTCACTTTCAAGTTTAACAATTTCTTTTTCAATTTCTTTTCTATCCCAATAAAGCATAAATTCTTTTACTTTAGAGTAACTTTTTTCATTTTGTTCCATAAAAAATCTCCTTATGTTTTCTTAAATATATTATATCACATTTCCTTTTAAATTTCAATACCTAATTTAATCTTTTCTATATAATAAGTATATATATATTATATAGATTATTCATTATATATACATTTAAAACTAAATCCTTTAATCATTCCGTTTTTTTCTGCAATTCTTTGGCTTTTTATATTGTCAATAGAGGTGGTAGAGTAAACATATTTAATATTCAGATTTTTAATATAGTTTAAAGCATAGTTATAAATCTTAGTTCCTAAATTTTGATTTTGATATTCTTCCTTTACAGCCAAATACCAAAGTGTAGCAAAATCATCATCAAATGGGTCAGTATGCAAATATGCAATAATACAAGCAACAATAGTTTTGTTTGTTTCGGCAATAAAAATTTTATATTTATTATCTTTTAAAATTTTATCTAATTTATCTTTACATTTTTCAATATTAAAACTAATTTTGGGAAATGAACCTTTAATTAAGGCAATTAATTGTTCTAAATCTTTATATACAAATTCTCTAAATTTTATAAAATCTCCTAAAAGTAATTATTAAATTCAATATAGCAAGAAAAAATCAAAGGTCAAATATAATAAATCAATAAAACTATATATTAAAAAATAATGAAAATTTACAATAATTTAGGGTGTAACAGGGTAGGAAAAAGAATAAATTTAAATAAAAAATATAATTTAAGCAGAATATAATATAATGTGTTTGTGGTTAAAATTAAGTAAAAATATGGCTAAAATAGGGTAAAATACCACAAACACCCGGTTAGGTTTAATAGCTTAAGGCAAAAAAAGTAAAAAAAATGGCATTTTTTCGTAAAATTTTAAAAGTTTTTTAAAAAAGTTGTTGACATCATAAAAAAATGCTGATATAATGACAACGTTATCATCTCACGAAGCAAGTCTTCTGGTTGATAACATGCACATTAAAAACTGAATATTCTTAAAATAAGGTTTTTTAAGGTCTTGTCAATTCCGACATTGAATTTTAGAAATTTATTTTCTATAAGGATATGATTTTTAACAAGACAGAAACTTAAATTACGCAAGTGATTTTGTTTCTGAGCTTTGGATTATTTTTAAACATTAGAGTTTGATCCTGGCTCAGGATGAACGCTGGCGGCGTGCTTAATACATGCAAGTCGAACGAGGTATAGCAATATGCCGAGTGGCGAACGGGTGAGTAACACGTGAGCAACCTGCCCTATACAGGGGGACAACAGCTGGAAACGGCTGCTAATACCGCATAAGACCACAGCACCGCATGGTGCAGGGGTAAAAGGCTACGGTCAGTATAGGATGGGCTCGCGCACTATTAGCTAGTTGGTAGGGTAACGGCCTACCAAGGCGACGATAGTTAGCCGACCTGAGAGGGTGA
>CALWOV010000003.1 GCA_944383275.1 uncultured Clostridia bacterium | reverse complement strand
TTAAATCTACAATCTTGATATTCATATATTTTTCTAGTTTTGTGCAAAATTATTGTTGTTTCAAAGCCTCTGTTACCAAACATTTTAAATAAAAGGTTTGTATTTCTTGTTTTTCCTTTAAGCATAGTGGCTAAGTCAAATTCTTCTATTTCTTGCGCTAAATAGTATGGAATTTTGTTTTCTGTTTTTATTGATAATTTAACAAGTTCATTATTTTGTTTTCTTAAACAAATATTAGTGTTATCTATTTTGTTATTTAAAACATTTTCTAAAAAGAAATCTTCTTGATAAATAGAGTTTATTTCTTTTGCAGAAATCTGATTTAATTTTTCATAAATATTTTCTGTTGTTCTATATTTTCTTTGCCAAAATGCAATTTCTTTTTCATTGGTATATTTGTTGCTTTTTATGTTTAAAACGAAGTTTGCTTCTTTTAAAGTAGGGTAAATATCGTAAAAATACGAAGGCATTGCTTGGGTTACAAAACTCATAATTTCTTGCTCTGGTGTTGTGTTTGTTCTTGAATGATTGTTAACCACATCTCGATTAAGCCTTCTTGCAAATAGTGTTTGCAAATCACAATTCACACCTGTTTTAATAATATTTTTAGGGTTAAGCAGATTTAATAATTCAGGGCGCAAAACAAACAACCCTTCAACAATAATACAATCAAAATCGCTACCTTTAAGATTGTTATTAGGGTTAAAAGAAGATTCACAGGTTTTAAAACTATATTCAGGGAAATAGATAATTTTATCTGGCTCATATATCAATGTTTTTAAGTCAGAAGATAAATTGTTATATTCAATAGAAGAAGGTTCATCAAAATTAATATATAAATATTCTTTATGTAGTGCTTTTATAAGTTTTTGTGCATCTGTTGCTGGCATAAGTGTTGAAAACTCTTCTCTTATTTTATTAAAAACAACAGGATTGAATTTATCTGGTCTTTCAAGGTCTGCTGTGTTTTTATAAACAATTTCTAAAATTTTAGGATATAAATTTATAATGTGTTCTTTTAAATTGTTTTTATAAAAAGTTTTTTCAGTTATAATTTTAGCCAACCCTTTATAATAAGAATCTGCAGAAATTATTGCAGATTTTATGTTATGGCAACCTAAAACCTTTGAAAGTTTAACTGCATTATAACCTTTGCCAGAACTAGAAGCGCCAGCAATTAATACAATTTTTTTGTTTTTATCCTTTTTAAGTGCTTTAAGAATGTGTAAACTCCAATTTTCAAAATTATCCAAAGCAACTACCTCCTAATATCTAATTTAGTATATAATTAAAAAATTTTTAAGTCAAGAAAAATTTTTATCTTAAAATTTAAAAAAACTATATTAATTTTAGTATGGTTATGCTATAATATTTCTATGACTAAAAACACAAATGTTAAAATTGTATTTGATGAACTTAATAGAATGTTTCCAAATCCAGATTGCGAACTTGATTTTAATTCTAATTTTGAATTACTTATTGCTGTTATGTTAAGTGCCCAATGCACAGATAAACGAGTAAATATAGTAACTAAAGACTTGTTTAAAAAATATAATAAGCCACAAGACTTTGCTAATTTAAAACAAGAAGATCTTGAAAAATTAATATATTCAACAGGTTTTTATCACAATAAAGCAAAAAATATTATAAAAATGAGTCAGCAGTTAATAAATGAATATAATGGCGAAGTTCCAAATTCTGCAAGTGAGTTAGAAAAACTTGCAGGTGTTGGGAAAAAGACTGCTAATGTGGTTTCATCAGTTGCGTTTAGTGCAAAAGAAATAGGTGTTGATACACATATTTTTCGAGTTACAAATAGATTAGGCCTTGTAAATTCAAAATCACCAAATCAAACAGAAAAACTTTGGAAACAATTTTATCCCGAGTATTTAGGTGATGAATATCATTACCGTCTTGTGCTTTTTGGAAGATATCACTGCACAGCAAGAAATCCTAAATGTAGCGAGTGTAAGTTGCAATTAATTTGTAAATATTATAAGGAAAAAGACAAAATTAATAAAGCTTAAAACTTTTTAATTAAAAGGCAGTAGAAAAATAAATACAATTTTGTATTAAATTTTGAAAAATTTATTATAATAAGTCTTTTTTAATTATTAACTAAATAAAATTAACTAAATAAAGTTTTAGTAAAAATGTTTTAGTAAATAAAATATTGTGTTTTAATAAAATTAGCTGTTTTATAAAAGTATATCACATTTTTTAAATTTAAAATAAAAGTTGAGAGTTAGTTATGTTTATAGATAAAGTAAAAATATATGTAAAAGCAGGGAATGGTGGCGATGGTGCTAAAACATTTCGCCGTGAAAAATATATTCCCAATGGTGGACCAGATGGTGGCGATGGTGGGAAAGGTGGCGATGTTATCTTTGTTGCCGACTCTGGTGTAAATACATTAATAGATTTCAGATATAACAAACATTTTCGTGCCGAAAATGGTGAAAAGGGAATGGGTAGGAACTGCACTGGTAAATCTGGTGAAGATTTATATGTAACTGTTCCTTGTGGAACTGTTGTAAAAGATGCAAAAACTGATAAAGTTATAATTGATATGTTTGATGATAAACAAACCTTTACAATTTTAAAAGGTGGTTTAGGTGGAAAAGGAAATCAGTGTTTTGCAAGCAGCAGGCATCAAACACCTAACTATAGCCAAAAAGGGCAGATAACCGAAGAACACGAAATAATTTTGGAATTAAAAACTATTGCTGATGTTGGGCTTGTTGGCTTTCCTAATGTTGGGAAATCAACCTTACTTGCAAGTATAACCGATGCAAAACCTAAAATTGCAAACTATCATTTTACAACACTTTCTCCAAATCTTGGTGTGTTAAAACAATATGATAAAACCTGCGTAATTGCAGATATACCAGGATTAATAGAAGGTGCAAGCGAAGGGCAAGGGCTTGGGCTTGAATTTTTAAGACATATAGAACGAACCAGAGTAATATTGCATTTGGTTGATATTTCAGGAAGTGAAGGCAGAGACCCTTATGAAGACTTCGTAAAAATAAATAAAGAACTTAAAAATTACAGTGAAAAACTTGCAACTCGACCACAAATAGTTGTTTTAAATAAATGCGATATGCTTGCATTAAATAGCACAGCAATTTCTGATTTTAATCAAAAGCTTTCTAAAAATAAAGAGTTTAAAAATTGTAAAACTTTTGCAGTTTCTGCATTTACGCATCAGGGTTTAGATGAACTTGTTAATGCTATTTTTGAAACATTAAAAGATGTTCCACCAATAGAGCAAATTCCAACCGAAAGTTTTGACTTTGATGTAAGGGATACTTCATCATTAGAGTTTGAGCGATTGGAAGATGATGTTTTTAAAGTCAGTGGTGGCAGAGTTAATGAAATGTTAAGACGAGTAAGTATAGATGATGAAGAAAGTTTTGCATATTTCCAAAGAAGACTTAGAAAAGATGGTATTATTGCTGAACTATTACGCCGTGGACTTAGAGATGGTGATACTGTAATAATTGGAGATATAGAGTTTGAATATAAAGAATAATATCAATTATGTGTCGTAAAAATATTATGTTTAAATTTTAGCAAATAAAATAAGGTTGTTTAAGAATGAAAGATTTAGTTCCATAACTTTAAATTGGGTGTAGTTTATACTTGATTAACTTTTATGCTTTTATAAACTTCTTGTAATATAAAATTATCTTGAATTAAGATAATTTTTAAATAAAAAATATATAAAAACTGTATTTTATATAAAATTTTCTAGATTTTAATGTAAATACTGTGATATAAAATATAAATTAATAAAATTAATGCAAATAATTTTCTAATAAAAATCTTAAATTTTTATCATCTCAGTTTAAAAAACATCAGTTTGCTCGTAAATGCCTATATGCATTTACCGACAAAACTTTTGATTATCTAAATTAAAAAATTAATATCCATTAAGCAAAATTAAAATTAAAGGAGAAAATATGTTAACATCAAAAGAAAGGGCAGAATTAAGAGCGAAAGCGCAAAAAATAGATGCTATAATTCAAATAGGGAAAGAAGGTATTTCCTATGAAACTGTGCAAACTGCAGACCAAGCATTGTTTGCAAGAGAATTAATTAAATTATCAGTTTTAGAAAATAGCCCATTAGACACAAAAGAGGCTGCCAATATTTTAGCAACTAGAACTAATTCAGATATAGTTCAAGTTATTGGAAGAAAGTTTGTGCTTTATAAAAAAACTGATAAAGAAGCGAAAAAAGAATTAAAAAAATTAAGTAAAAATAAATCAAAATAATGATTTATTTTTTATTTTAATTTTATTTAATATTAATGAAAAATAGTAAAACGGTTAGATAATATAAATAATATGATTTTAAATTTCAATAAATAAAAAAATTATAATAATTCAATTTTATTATCATTTTTATGTTTGTTTGGCAAAAATTTCACAATAATTCCAATTAAAATTAAAATGCTTCCAGAAATTAAATAATAAATTTTAAACGCAACAAAAAAACTAGACAATAACAAAATTAATCCTAAAGCCCAATAGTTTTTAGAGCGAGAAGGGCTAAAAGCATATTCAATAAGTTGCTTATAAGTTGGTTTAACAATACTTGTATCTATAACTTGCTCAGGTAAAATGTTTTGCTTTGAAATAATTTTTTCATAAGTTTGCATATAGTTGTAAATTGTTATTTTGATATTTTTTATTGATTTTGCAAGTTCCAAAGTTTTGTTATCTGCTTGATTAACTGAAATAAATATCTGATTACTTATTTTGCTAGAAAAAGATATTATTTGTGCAAGGTGTTCGGGCTGTAAAACCTCAACACTGTAAGCGGGGAAGAAGAATGCGCAAAAATTTTCTTTTACTATTTTAAGACCTCCATTTGTTTTTGTTGTTTTATATTTTTCTTTAAAAATAGTTTCAAAATATTTTTGCACTTGTCCTTGAGATGTAAACATAAGTTGCAGGGCACAATCAAGTGCCAGTTTTTTTTGTTTAGAGTTAAGTTGAATTTTTTCATTTCTTTTGTTTTTTATTATACTAAATAAAAAAATACAAACAAAAGTTGCACAAATTCCACCTATAATTGATGCAAATAAATTTTTTGTATAAAACCTTATCCAACAAAAGAAAAGTAAAAATAATAAAACAGATGATATTATTAAATCAAAATAGAAAGAAATTTTGCGTGGTAACATATTAACTCCTTGTAAAAAAATTATTAACTAAAATTATTAAGTATATTCCTTTAAGTTGACAATTAGTTGTTTTGCTTGCTATAATTTATAAGTAAAAAGTTTTTCTTAAAACTTTTTGTTGGCAAAAGGGGTGATAATATGAAAATTGTTGAAAATAATGAATACCGTGATGTTGCTGTTGAAATAGCAAAAGTGTTAGATAGTAAAAAGGCAGAAGAAATTTTGCTTTTAAATGTTTCTACTTTAAGTAATTTAACAGATTGGTTTGTTTTAGCAACTGGTCTTAATGGAATTCATATTAAATCTCTTGCTGATGAAGTTGAAGAAAAACTTCAAAAAAAGGGTGTTAAACTTTATAGAAAAGAAGGCGTAGGAGATTGGATAGTTCTTGATTTCCATTATGTTATTGTTCATCTTTTTACTGCAGAATTAAGGTCTTACTATCATTTAGAAAAATTATGGAACGATGGAAAAAATACCTATACCTTACCAAGTATAGAAAAAATAATGGATAAAGAGAAAAAACAAGCCGAGTTAAAAGAAAAGAAAACACTTGAAAAAGAAAAGAAAGAAGCAGAGATAAAAGAAAAACAAACATTAAAAAATGAACAAAAAACTGCCAAAACAAAAACTGCTAAAACAAAAACCGAAAAAACAAAGGTTGTAAAGAAGTAGGGCATTTTATGGAGTTTTTAAGTTTAAGTCTATCTGATACCGAAAAATTTGCACAAAAATTTGCTAAAATCTTAAAGCAAGGTGATGTTGTGTTGCTTTCTGGTGATTTAGGCGCTGGCAAAACAACTTTTGTTAAATATGTTGCAAAAGCGTTGGGTGTAGATTCTGTAATCACAAGCCCGACTTTTACTATTATGAATGAATATGAAGGCAAATTTCCTGTTTATCATTTTGATATGTATAGATTACAAAATGCTGATGAAGCAGAAGAACTTGGGCTTGCCGATTTTTTAAAAGATAAAAATGCCGTTTGCTTTGTTGAATGGGCTGAAAATGTGCCACAGTTATTTGATGATAATTGTATTAAAATTTTTATATCACACCAAAGTGAAAATAACAGAAAATTTGTTGTGGAGGGATTAGATGAAAATATTATCCTTTAACACAACGGGGGTAGGAACACAGTTTGCTTTAGATTTAGATGGAAAAACTTTTTTTATGGACGCTGGGTTTTCCAAACATAGCGAAACATTTTTTCCATTACTTGAAGAACTTTTTAAGAAAGCAGAAACCAATTTAAGTAATTTAGACGCTGTTGGTGTGGTTTGTGGTCCGGGTTCTTTTACTGGTATAAGAATTGGTTTGTCTATTGCAAAAACATTTTCATTTGCAAAAAATCTAAAATGCGTTTGTGGGACATCACTAGAAGTTTTGGCATATAATAAAGTGGTTAATAATACTGTGTCAAAACCTATTTGTTCTGTAATAAATGCTGGAAGTGATATGGTTTATTTTCAAATTTTTGAAACGCAGGGAAATAAACTTAAACCATTAACTGCACCTAAAGTTAATAAAATTAAGCATTTTACAGGTTACATACATTCAATATATAACGATGAAGTTGAAATAATTTATAATGATAATAATGAAAAATCTAGAAGTTTTGTTGACCTTTTAGGAAATTCAGAAAACTTTACACCCGAAGCATTAAATCTGTGTATGAAAAATAAAGTTTTTAACCAAGAATTTATAGATTATAAAGATTTAAAACCTGTTTATTTAAGGTCTAGTCAGGCAGAAAAATATATTTTAAATAATAATGATATAAGTTTTATTAATGGAACACTTGAAAATATTGATGAGTTGTGCGAATTGGAAAGCCAAGATGATCCAGAAGATTTGCAGTGGAGCAGAACTTCACTTGAACAAAGTTTTGAAAATAAAAGTTTTAAATGTTGGCTAATTAAAAGTGCAGGGAAAGTGCTTGGCTATATATCAATTATAGATTTGAAAGAAGAATTTGAAATTTTGCGAATAGTTGTTCATAAAAATGCAAGACTACAAGGCGTGGCAGAAAAACTTTTAGAATATGTTTTTAAGCAAGCAAAACAAAACGGAGCAAAAGAAATTTTGCTTGAAGTTAATGACCATAATTATCCGGCATTATCTTTATATCAAAAAATGGGTTTTGAAAAAGTGGGAGAAAGAAAGCAGTATTATTCCGAAAATGAAGATGCAATTTTAATGAAAAAATTTCTTTAATGGGGGAGTAATGCCTTTAAACCTGCACACCAATTATGAGATATTAGGAACAGGTGAACCTGTGCTGTTTCTACACGGTTGGGGAAGTGATATTTCAGATTTTAAAGCAGTTACAAATATTGTTTCCCAATTCTATAAAACGATAAATATAGATTTTTGGGGCTTTGGGAAAAGTGATAATCCAAAAACTTCTTTATCAGTTGAAGACTATGCGGATTTGGTTTATGATTTTATTAATAAACAAAAGTTAAAAACAGTTAACATTGTTGGACATTCTTTTGGTGGGCGAGTGGCTGTTAAACTATGCACAAAATATCCTAAAAGTTGTAAAAGTTTAATACTTTCCGATAGTGCTGGTTTAAGAAAAAAGTTAACTTTAAAACAAAAATATCTTATAAAAAGATATAAAAAACTTAAAATAAAGGTAAATGAGGGCTTAAAAGATAAAAAAGTGCTAGAAAAGTTTGGTTCAGATGATTATAAACAATTAAATGATATAATGAAACAAACATTTGTAAAAGTTGTAAATGAAGATTTAAGTGATGATGCAAGAAAAATAAGTATTCCAACTTTATTGGTGTGGGGGAAAAAAGATAAAGACACACCACTTTATATGGGAAAAACTTTCAACAAACTTATTAAAAACAGTAAATTAATTATTTTAAATGGTGGACATTATTGCCATATTGAAAATTTGCAAGAGTATAGCAAAATATGTATGCAATTTTGGGAGGAGCAATGACAACAGATTTTTTTGATTTTAGTAATGGACATTTTATTATTGCCATAGTTTTATCAGTTATAAATGCAGTTTTGCTATGTTATGAAGGCTATAAATTTATGCAAATAATTCAACTTAACGGTTATCATAATCGTGGCTACTTTGATTGGCTTAAAAACACCAGAGCAAAATATGTGTTAAGACTTGCAATGCTTTCGCTTATATCAGTTGCAACACTTATTGTTACAAACGCAATTTTTAATGCTTTTCTTGATTATCTTGCTTATCTTGGCTTAATTATTTATTTTATACTTTCTATTTTCTTTATAGTAAATGTCTATACAGCCCCTAAAAAAACTCCATTAAAAATGACTAATCGAATGACTAGAAGTATGATTTTATTATTTATTTTGCATCTTGCAATTTCATTTGGGGTTATTGTTTTATCTTCAATGTTTATAGATATTTTGCGTTTTGGTGCTGTTGCTTTAACTCCTTTAATTGTGCCAATAACAGTTCCATTTGTTCATTGGGTAATGAAACCGTTAGAAAAAGCAATAAACCAAAAATATGTGCATCAAGCAAAAAAGAAAATGCAAAATTATCCTGATTTAATAAAAATTGGAATTACAGGAAGTTATGGTAAAACAAGTGTTAAAAACTTTTTAGATACTATTTTAAGTGAAAAATATAATGTTTTAAGCACACCTTTTAATTATAATACGACAATGGGTGTAACTAAATCTATCATACAGTTTCTAGAATTTAGTCATCAAATATTTATTGCAGAAATGGGGGCAAGAACGGTTGGAGATATTGAAGAACTTTGTGATATAGTTAAACCCAAATATGCAATAATTACTCCTGTTGGAGAACAGCATATGGCAACATTTCACACAATTGATAATGTTGTTAAAACAAAGTCTGAATTACCAAAAAGTTTACCAGACGATGGAATGTGCGTATTTAATTTAGACAATAAATATGCCGAAAAGATTGCGCAAAGTTGTGTTTGTGATAAAAAATTTGTATCAATAGATAATAAAGATTGCGATGTTTATGCAAGTGATGTTGAAACTACAACAGAAGGAACTAAATTTAAACTTCATATAGGGAAAGATGTTCTTGAATGTTATACAAAAGTTTTAGGTAAACATAATATAGTAAATATTTTGTTGTGCATTCCTTTATGTATAAAACTTGGCTTAACATTAGACCAAATTAAACAGGGTATAGAAAAGATATCTCCTGTTGACCATAGATTACAACTTATAAAATCTGAAAACGATGTTTTGGTGCTTGACGATGCTTATAACGCAAGTATAGAAGGCAGTAAGCGTGCTTTGGAAGTTTTATCTATGTTTAAAGATAGACGAAAAATTGTAATAACACCGGGGCTTGTTGAACTTGGAAATTTAGAAAGACTTGCAAACTTTAATTTTGGTAAAGATATAGCAAAAGTTGCAGATTTAGTTGTAATTGTTAACAAAACTCACTATCTAGCCATAAGAGAAGGCTTAATTGAAGGTGGCTTTAGTGAAAGCAATATTTTTGAGGCAGAAACTTTTGAAACAGCACAGGCAATTTTAAAAGATATAGTTTGTGCTAAAGATATTATATTGTGGGAAAATGATTTACCAGATAATTATACTTAATATAAACTATGTGATGTTAAAATTTTACAAACATAAAATTTTAATAAATTCTAACGAATTTGCGTGCTTTGCCCGTCATCACAGTTTGAATTAACATCAGTCTCACTCAAATACAACTAAAGTTGTGCTTGGTTCGACTTCCGATAATATAAACTATGAGATGTTGTTTCGCTCACGATGTTCACAAACCAATTTGCTAAACGCAAACCCGTTGTTCCAACGGCAACACTGTTTGAATTAACATCAGTTTTGCTTGAATATACACTCGCTTTGCTTCGTATGCATTCAGACAAAACTTCCGATAATATAAATTGCGCCGTAACAATTTTAAAATGAAAATTTTTAGCGAATTGAAAAATTACTTTAAAACTGATGTTTATCGGCATAAATTTGATTTAGTTACTATTTATGTAAAGTTAAAGTAAACCCAAATTTTATATAAACTTTTTGTAATATAGACTTTGTGATGTAAAATTTTAATACAGTGTAAATAAATATCAGTTTTGCTTGCGAATGCCAATATGCACTTGCAGACAAAACTTCCGATTATATAAAAACGAGTTATTAAAAATAAAAGCAACAAATTTTGTTGCTTTTATTTATTATTAACATTTTTATAACAACTTTCATATAAAAATTTAATCAGTGGAGGTTGTTATGAAAAATTTAGTTGTTATTTTTGGTGGAAAATCAGTTGAGCACGACATTTCAATTATAACAGGTTTACAAATTATGCAAAATATACACCCAATTTATAATTTAATTCCTGTTTATATAACACGAGAAGGCGAGTGGTGGACTGGCGATAAACTTCAAGATGCAGGATTTTATGAAAATTTTGAAACAAGTAAACTAAAAAAATGCTATTTTACAACAAATGATAAAAAAATAAAAATTAAGCACAAATTAGGCGTTAGAGAATATGAAATAGATTGTGCTTTACTTGCTTTACACGGAACAAATGGCGAAGATGGAAGCATTCAAGGTTTGTTAGAAATGTGTGGAATACCATATACTTCTGCATCTGTTCTTGGAAGTGCTGTTTGTATGGATAAAGCAATTTCAAAAGCCGTTATGAAATCTGTAAATATAAACACCTTGCCTTATTATAGTTTTTTATATAAGCAATTTCTTGCTAATCGAAAAGAAATTGTAAGAATGATTAAAATTAAATGTGGGTTTCCTGTTATTGTTAAACCTTGCAGACTTGGAAGTAGTGTAGGAATTTCAAAGTGTAAAACAGAAAACGAACTTAATTCAGCCATAGAATTTGCTTCTCATTTTGATAATAAAATTATAGTTGAAAAGGCTATGGAAGATTTTAAAGAAGTAAATATTGCTTGTTTGGGTGTGGAAGATAAAATTGAATGCTCTGTTTTAGAACAAATTGAAAGCGATGGCGATATTTTTAATTTTGATGAAAAATATATAAAACCTAAACATTCTAGAAAAGTTGATGTTAAGTTAGATGATGCTGTGATAAGAACAATACAAAAGTATGCTAAAAAAGCCTTTATTTCTTTTGATTGTGCAGGTGTAGTAAGAATGGATTTTTTTATTGATATAAACAATAAAGTTTGGTTAAATGAAATAAATACAATACCGGGTTCTTTAGCATTTTATTTATGGAAAGACAAAAAAATAAGTTTTGGCCAATTAATATCAAAATTAATTGTTTTAGCCAAAGAGAAAAAGACTGAAAAAGAAAGATTAAATTATGTTTTTAAAACTGAAGCATTAATAAATTTTTCAAAAATCAAAAGTGGAAAAACGCATAAATAAACAAAATTATGAATTATTATTCATATATAAATATCTTAATTTTTCATTCAAACTTTTAATTTCATCATTTAGATTATTAGAATTAGAACTAAGCTCTAAAAGATAATTTATTTCGTTTTTGGTAAAGTAATTATTTTTAATTATACAACTTGGCTCAATAGATATTCCACCATTTTTGCCAACATATGTAATAACAGGGAAACCACTAGAACACAGCGCATCAACATATCTATAAACACTTCTTATGCTTATTTCATATTTTTCAGAAATTTGTTTTGCAGTTAGTTTTTTATGTTGCAAAAGTTCCCATATAATTCCCATTAATATTGAAATTGTCAAAATCTACTCCTTTTTAAAATTGGTAATTATTGGTAATATTATAACACTAAAAAAACAAAAAGTCAAACATATGTTCTAATTTTTAATTTATGTTTTCACTTTAATTTTTTGAATAAAAAATGTATAAAAAACACCATATGGTGTTTTTTTAGTTAGTTACTGTTATTTTTAGATTGGAGTTAGGACAATTTTCAGTATTACTGTAGTTACAAATTAAATTAAATATTTTATCTAAACCTTTAGAAGCATCAAGTTTTTTTAAATTAGACTTAAAAATATTTTCTTTTGCTTTAAGTTCATCAAGTTTGATAAGTAAATTTTCTATATTTAATTCTTCTTCAAACAGTGTTAATGCATATCCCATTTTTTCAAAATATAATGCATTTTGAATTTGGTCTCCACGAGATATTTTTTTACTTAAAGGAATTATAATCATCGGAATACAAAGTGCAGCAAGTTCCCATATAACATTAGAACCACCACGAGTTATTGCAAAATCAGCGATAGCATAAATTTCTTCTATATTGTTTGTATATTCTATTTGAATGTAATCGTTTTTACTAATGTTTTTATTAAGTTTGTTTTTTCCTGTTATGTGAATTATAAAAAATTTTTCAAGTAATTTATCTATATTTTTCCAAATAATATCATTAAAAGTTTTTGAACCAGCACTTCCACCAATGATGGTTAAAATTGGTTTTGTTGTATGAATATTAAGTTTAGCTTTAACGGCATTTTTATTAACTTTGAATAATTCATCACGAACAGGCGAGCCAACATAAACGCCATTTTTAAGCATATCTGCAGTTTGTGGAAATGTTGTGCAAATACAATTAACTTTGTTTTTAGTTATTTTATTTGCAAGTCCCAAACTGAAATCGCTTTCGTGTGAAACAATAGGAACTTTATTTTTTTTGCCAGCAAGAACCACGGGAACACTTACAAATCCACCCTTGCTAAAAATTATTGCAGGCTTTAATTCTTTTATAATTTTGTTTGCTTGCTTAATACCTTTTAATAACAAAAATGGTATTTTTAAATTTTTTAAAGTAAATTTTCTAACTAATTTAACAGTGGTAATAGGAATATAAGACACAAAAGGGTAGTTCTTAATTAAATCTTTTTCCATTCCATTTTCACTTCCAATGTAAACTATTTTATCAAATTTAGTTTTAAGTCTAGATAGCAGTGCAATATTGGGAATTATATGTCCAGCAGTGCCACCACCGGTTAAAATTATTGATGCCATAAACTTCTCCTTAATAGTAATTATATGAACATTTTTGCTTTTTTATGAAAAAAATTTTGAAAAATCAGATTTTTTCTTTTTGTTTTTCAAAAAAAATGTGATATTATATTTATATATATTTTTATTTTGCACACAATGATGTGTGATTTTTAAATTATTCTTTAAGATAAATTGGGGGACTTTATTTTGGCAAAAGCGTATGATTCAAAAGATATAATGATTTTAGAAGGGCTTGATGCTGTTCGTATGAGACCGGGTATGTATATAGGAACAACAGGTATCAAAGGTTTGCACCATTTGCTTTGGGAAATCGTTGATAACTCTATCGATGAAATTTCAAATGGTTTTGGAAATAAAATAATTGTAACTTTATATAATGATGGTAGTATTGAAGTTGAAGACAATGGAAGGGGTATTCCCGTTGATATTCACCCACAAATGGGCGTTTCGGGTGTTGAAGTTGTTTTCACTCAACTTCACGCAGGTGGAAAGTTTGGTAACGATAACTATAGTTATTCTGGGGGTCTACACGGTGTTGGTGCTTCTGTTACAAATGCTTTATCTCGTTGGCTAGAAGTTTATGTTTGCCGTGATGGAAAAGAATATGAAATGCGTTTTGAAAGCATTTCTAAAAACGGCAAAATTTCATCAGGTATTCCAGTTAAACATTTAACACAAATAGGAACAACAGATAAGTTTGGAACAAGAGTAAGATTTTTACCAGACGACCGTGTTTTTGAAGATATAACATTCAGCCCAGAAATTATTTCAAAAAGATTAAGAGAATTAGCTTTTTTAAATAAAGGTGTTGAAATTGTTTTTATAGATGAAACAATGGGGCGTGGCAATTCTTCAAAACAACAAGTTTTCAAATATAGTGGTGGACTTCGAGATTTTGTTATCTATCTTAACACAAATAAAACTGTTGAAAATCCTGACCCTGTTTACATAGAAGGAAAATCAGACCTTGTTACACTTGCTTGCGCTTTTCAATATACAAATTCTTATACCGAAAATGTTTTCAGTTATGTAAACAACATTCCAACCAGCGAAGGTGGAACGCACGAAACAGGTCTTAAAAGTGCTTTAACTCGTGTCTTTAACGATATGGGTAGAAGGTTGAATTTGCTTAAAGATAAAGAAGCAAACTTAATGGGCGAAGATTACCGAGAAGGAATGACTTTGGCATTATCAATAAAAATGCGAAATGTTCAGTTCGAAGGTCAAACAAAAACAAAACTTGGTAACCCTGAAATTAAAGCAGAAGTTGAAAATATTGTCTACAATCAACTTGTTGCATTCTTTGAAAAAAACGAAAATAAATCAGTTTTAGAACTTGCACTTAAAAAGGGTAAGGCAGCCGCAAAAGTAAGAGAGGCAGCAAGAAAAGCAAAAGAAATAACTCGTGCTAAAAACAGTATTGAAAACAGTAATTTAATTGGAAAACTTTCAAGTTGCACAGGTAAAAAGCCAGAACTTAACGAATTGTTTATTGTGGAAGGTGATAGTGCAGGTGGAAGCGCAAAACAAGCAAGAGACAGGTCATTCCAAGCAATTTTGCCACTTCGTGGAAAACCACTTAATGCAGAAAAGAAAAGATTATCACAGGTTCTTGCAAATGAAGAAATAAGAACAATAATCAGTGCATTAGGTGCAGGTATTGGGGAAGATTTTAATTTAGATTCATTAAAATATCACAAAGTTATTATACTTTCAGATGCTGACCAAGATGGTGCACATATAAGAGCAATTTTATTAACTTTCTTTTTCCGTTACATGAAAGAATTAGTTACAAATGGACATTTATATATTGGTATGCCGCCTTTATATAAAATTCAAAAGAAAGATAAAATTGAATATGTTTATAGTGATGCAGAACTTCAAGATGCAATTAACAGAGTAGGAAAAGGTTACACTTTGCAACGATATAAAGGTTTGGGTGAAATGAACCCAGAACAACTTTGGCAAACAACAATGGATCCACAAAATCGTTCGTTAATGCAAGTGTCTGTTGATGATGCTGCTAATGCTGAACTTTTAATAACAACACTTATGGGTGATAACATAGAAGCACGAAAAAGTTATATCAGTGAACACGCAAACTTCAACCGTGAAGATAAGTTTGCTGGTAACTGATAAATTGGGGGAAATATGGAAGAAGACAACAACGAAGTTAACAACAACGAACTAACCAACGAAACAAAAGGCAATGAAAAGCCAACAGCACCACACAAAGACCATTCCAATGAAGAAATTGTTGCTGGTGGAATTATCACACGCTCTATAGATGAAGTTTTGCACGACAGTATGATTCCTTATAGTGAACATGTTATTCTAGACCGTGCTTTGCCACGCGTAGAAGATGGTTTAAAACCTGTTCAACGAAGAATTTTATACACAATGCTAGAATTGGGGTTAGAGCCAGATAAACCATACAGAAAATCGGCTCGTATCGTTGGAGATTGTTTAGGTAAATATCACCCACACGGTGATACTTCAATTTATGACGCTATGGTAAGAATGGCGCAACCACATAATATGGGTGAAATTTTAGTGCAAGGGCACGGAAACTTTGGTTCTAACGATGGCGACAGTGCTGCGGCAATGCGTTATACCGAAGCAAAACTTGCTCCACTAGCAATGGAATTGTTGCGTGATTTGGAAAAAGACACAGTTAGGTGGAGTTTAAACTTTGATGACACTTTAAAAGAACCTGATATGTTACCAGGGCGTTTTCCAAATTTACTTGTTAATGGTGCAACAGGTATTGCTGTTGGGCTTGCAACAAACATTCCACCACATAACCTTGGCGAAGTAATAGATGGTGTTGTGGCTTACATCGACGACCCTAAAATTTCCTTGCAGGGTTTAATGCACTATATAAAAGGTCCAGATTTTCCAACTGGTGGAAATATGATTTTGTCTGAAATAGAAAAAGCATATTCAACAGGAAAAGGCAAAATTATATTACGAGCAAAATATTTCATTGAAGAAACAAAAAACGAAAAGAAAAATATAGTTATAACAGAAATGCCTTATCAGGTTAACAAAGCAAAACTATTGCAAAGTATTGTAGAGTTAAGGGAAGAAAAGAAAGGCGTTTTAACAGATATTTCCGATGTTCGAGATGAAAGTGATAGACAGGGTATGCGCGCTGTTATTGTTATTAAGAAAGATGGCGATGCAAAGGCTGTTATGAATGCTTTAATGAAATCTACCGAACTTGAAAGCAGCTTTGGTATAAATATGGTTGCTATTGCAGGTGGAAAGCCAAAAACATTAGGGCTTAAAGAAATTATTGCATATTATGTTAATTACCAAAAAAATATTATCTTACGAAGAAGTAAATATGAACTTGCAGTTGCAAAAGATAGATTGCATATTTTGCAAGGTTTGTTAATTGCAATAAAGAATATAGATGAAGTTGTTGCAATAATTAAAAAAGCAACATCTCCTGTAGATGCAAAAGTTAAATTAAAAGAAAGATTTTTCTTGTCCGAGCGTCAGGCTCAAGCAATTTTGGATATGCGCCTTGCAAGGTTAACTAACTTGGAAGTTAACAAAATAACAAACGAAATTGCCGAACTTGAAGCAAAAATAAAACAATTAACAGCAATTATTAATTCTGAAGCGTTGCAACTTGATATTGTTAAACAAGAATTACTTGAAATTAAACGAAAATATAAAACTCCAAGAAAAACAACTATTTTAAAAAATGGTCAATTAGAACAAGAGCCAGAAACTGTTGACCTTAATGTGCCTGAAGAAATTGTTGTTGGTCTAACAGCACAAGGTAACTTAAAGGCTATGTCTAAAAAAGGCTACGACATTTCTAATAAAGAGTTTAAAGAAGGTTCGAAATTAAGCCAAGTTCATTTAATTTCATCTAGTATGCTTAACAACACAACTTTACTTGCGTTTACAAATAAAGGTTATTGTGTTAAGTTTGAAGCAAAATCAATTCCTATGTGCAGGTTTAAAGATAAAGGAATAAACCCAAGAGAATTGTTTGTAGATTTTGGTCTAGATGAAAAAATTGTAGCAATCTTTGTTGCACAGTTTGATGACCAAGATTTATTATTCTTTACAGAACAGGGTTTTGTTAAACGAACAAAATTTAAAGAATATAACTTATTAAAAAATTATTTCCAAGCAGTTAAAATTCGTGACGATGACCAACTTATTAATGTTGTATTTGATGAAGTTGACACAGATATGGTATTTGCAACTGAAAAGGGTCAAGTTCTTTATGCCGAAAAAACCGATGTTCCAGAACAAGGAAGAATAAGTGGTGGCGTTCGTGGAATTAATCTTTACGAAAATGATAAAGTTGTCTATGCTGATATTTGTTCAGATGAAGGCGAACTTGCTGTTATAACAGAGCAAGGCTATTGCAAACGAGTTATTGTGGCACAAATTGATAAACTTCCACGATACAGAAAAGGTGTTCGTTTAATTGGGCTTGGTGATAAAGACAAGGTTGTGTTTGTTCATCTTTGCACTCTTCCTGAACCATTTGTTATAGAGGCAGATGAAGACTATGGAATTTCAAGCGAAGATATACCAATCGAGGCTAGAACAACCAAAGGAAAACCAATGTTAAAATCTAAAGGCACAATTAAAAAAGTATATTGTGATAAGTCTTAAAATTTAAGAGAGTTAAAAAAATAACTCTCTTTTTATTTTGCTTTTTTGTCATTAAGTTTTATATAAAAGCATAGAAATAATTTAAGTCGGAGCAAATCGACATTTATCGCAAAATTTGACTTATTGTTATATAAAATTACAGGTTTTTTAGTGGCTATTTTTTAAAATAAAAATTAAAATGGAGAGAGGATGAGACATGAAGTTTATTGTGTTAAAAAAATCAGTGTTACTTTTCAGCGCAGGATTATTGCTGGCGTGCGCGCTGCTGGCAATACCTTTGGGTGAAAATGTGGCGGCTTCTGTTTTTTTCGGAGATAATCTAAGAAAAGTGCCAATATATTCAGTTGAAATAGAAGAAAAAACTGTGGCTATTTCGTTTGACGCGGCTTGGGGCGCAGATAAAACACAAGGGATTTTAGATATTCTAAAAGAATATGACACAAAAGCAACTTTCTTTTTGGTGGGCTTTTGGGTAGAAAAATATCCAGAAATGGTAAAAGCGATTGCTGATGCAGGTATGGAAATTGGCAATCACAGCAACACTCATCCAGATATGGTTAAACTGACGCAAAATCAAATGGAGTTGGAATTATCTAAATGTATAGAACTAGTTAACAATATTGTTCCAACAGAAATTTCTTTATTCCGTGCACCTTTTGGAAGTTACAATAACACTCTTATAGATACTGCCGAAAGTTTGGGTATGCAAACAATTCAGTGGGATGTAGATTCTCTTGATTGGAAAGGAATCAGTGCAACGGAAATAACAAATCGAGTTATGAGTAAAGTTAAATCAGGTTCCATTATTTTGTTTCATAATAACTCAGATCATATATTAGAAGCATTGCCTGTAATTTTAGAAAGATTAAAAATGCAGGGTTATAAAGTTACCAATGTGGGAAACCTTGTATTGCACGATAATTACGAAATAGACCGAGCAGGCGTGCAGAAAAAGAAATGAAAAACGGGGGAAAATTTTTTATGAATTTTGAATTATCAACAAACAACAGAGTTTATTTATGTGGGAAAATTGTGTGTGAACCAGTTTTCAGCCACGAAATTTATGGGGAAGGATTTTATGATATAAATCTAGAAGTGCCAAGACTTTCTGAACAATGCGATATAATTCCAATAACTGTGTCAGAAAGATTGTTTGCAGAAAAAAATATGGCAATAGGAACACAAATAGCAGTAAAAGGGCAGTTTAGAAGTTACAATAAAATGGTAGATGGGAAAAGTAAACTTATGCTTACTGTTTTTGTTCGAGAAATTTGCGAACCAATTCCTAATCTTAATTCAAATATAATTGAATTAGTTGGTTATGTTTGTAAAGAACCAATTTTTAGAACAACACCATTCAAGCGTGAAATTTGTGATGTTTTGCTTGCAGTAAATCGTGCCTACAATAAATCAGATTATCTCCCTTGCATTGCTTGGGGGCGTAATGCAAAATTTGTAAGTGAACTTTCTGTTGGTGAAAAAATATATTTAACAGGTAGAATTCAAAGTCGTCAATATCAAAAAAGAATTAATGAAAACGATATTGAAACAAGAACAGCATTCGAAGTATCTGTTGGTAAAGTTTCAACCGAAAACAATGTTGACCGTGTTCTAGATAAAGGCGTTGACCATTATGATATAGAAATGCCATTGCACCACAATTTTAGTTCTTATGAAATATAAAATTATTTAATAAAAATAAATAAGTTGTTATAATAATGATTGACTTTTTCAATATAAATAAAACTTTATGTGTCATAAAACTTTATGTGTCGTAGAAATTTTAATTTTAAATTTTTAGCACATTAAACAATATATTATTAAAAATTTAATTTGTTAAATTATAAAAATAAACAAAAAAGAAGGTTATCAAAATTGATAACGTTCTTTTTTAGTTGTCAAATATTAAATTAAACATTTTCTTTTTTCTTCTTGCGTTTTCTTCTATAACATTCAACGCAAAGTATAATTATTGCAATAGCAACAGCACCAGCCATTAAACTTATGCCAACCACTTGGGCTGTTGTAAGGTTGCCATCATCAATATAATTCATATTAACAAAACCAACGAACAAAACACCTTGTTCAAGCCAATAAATTTTTGCAACACCATTTTGTTCTTCAACCACTTGAACTTCTTTATCCTTTGTTATTTCAGTTGTAAAATTAATAAGTCCAGAGTCGGCATATATATTTGTATCTTCAGTAATTTTTCCTGTTGGATAAAACTTAAATTCAAGTGGAACATTGTCTGATGCAATCACGCTGTTTTTGTCTATGTATCCAATAATTGAACCATATTGAATAGCATAAAAATCAACATTATTATCATCAAGTGGAATTTCTGCAGTTGCCAAAATTGGAAGAATAGGGTTAGGGTTTTGCGTGCTTCTTTCTATAACAGTAACAATTATTTCACCATTTCCATCTTCTTTTGTGGTTGGAAATCTGTAAACAGGGGTATTAGGAAAAATAGTTCTAACTTGTGTTAATTCTTGGTCTGGTTCTTGTTTTTCTGCAAAAGTAACTTCAGTTTTAAGAACATAACCAGTGTTAAGTTCAATTTTTTCTGGTGCTAAAGTTCGAATTTGTTGACTTAATATTATGTTATTATCAAAAATTTCATAATCGTTAATTAATACGTAATAATATAGTGAATTAGGGTTATCTTCAATTAAAATTAAACTAGAAGCAGGTTTGCAGTTTAACATATGTAAACTTTCATTTTCATAAACCAAAGTATCATCATTAACATTAAGTATTTGACAAACATCGGTAAGCGTATAGTTTCTTAAATCTGGTTTAATTTGCTTTGAAATAGTTGAAAAAAAGTTTGATACTTCATTGTTAATGGTAATTTTCAAAACAGTATAGTAGTTACAAGCATACATAATTCCATTTTCATTATCAAGACAAAAAGCATTAATTTTAGATAATAAATTGTTTAAATCATCAAAAACGGAATATTCTGTTTCAGTTGCTAGAATAATTTTATTATAAGTTCCTTTTGTTAATATAACAAGATTGTTTTGCCAATCAAATTCAATATCGCAAATTAAGTCTAAACTTTCTGGTAAACTAAATTTATTTTCAATAATTTCGCCATTCATATTAAGGGTAAAAATGGTGTTGTTTACTGAAATTGTTATGAAACTTTTATCAGAACTTACTTCTATATGGCTGTTATCATTAAAAACTAATTCGTTATATGGTGAAGGTAAATCTTGAATAAAGCATATTAAGTTAAAGAAAGTATCTGTTTTAGTTTTGTAAACCAAAATATCTTGACCATTAAAACTTCTTGCAATAGCAAAAATTGAACCATCATCAGAACAATCTAAGTCATAAACATTTGTTATGTCAACCTGAATAAAACTAGAATTTTCTAACGAAGGCTCTAAAAATGTTTTTAAATTGTAATGTCCTTCAGTGTCTGTTTTATAAATTCCTACATTACTTAAAGAAGTGTAATATAAAGATTGTTCATTAAGGTTTAAAGCAATCTTAACAGGAAAAAAGTTTTCATCACTACTAAAAACGGAAATTTCCTGTTTTGCATAATCATTATTAACAGAATAAGTAAAAATTTTTGAGTTGGTTATTTTATCTGTTACATAAATTGTATCATATGCAAATTCTATATCTTGATAATTTATTGTGTCAACAGAAGGTGGTGTTTCTGTGCTTGCAATATCGGTAACAGTAATAGAAAAACTTGGTGCAGCAGAAACTGAACCTTGTTGATTATTATTTGCAAAAAGCGTAAAGGGAAGTAAAAGAATTGCCAACAAACTGAAGAAAAATATGTTTGATTTTTTCATAAGTTTACCTCTAATTATATATTATAGCAGAATTTTCGTTTTTTTCAAACATATTAATAATATTTTGGACAAAATTTTTACTTAAAATTTATTGATAAATTTTAGGTTAATATTTAAAAATTTCTCTTAAAATTATAATTTAAAAATTCAAATAAAAAAGTTTTTAAAATTTTATCTCTTTAAATTAAATTTGACGCTAGATGTCATATTTGATATGCTATAATCGAACATATGTTCTAAAAAATTGAACAAAAAATTAATTAATTTTGTAAAATATTTTACAAAAATATAGCGCAGGAGTATTGACAAATGTCGAATTGATATAGTAATATGCAGAAATGTAATGCCTTTGTGCGATTTTTTATAATGTGATTTATTTTTTTACAAAAAAGGGGGAGTAAAATGAAAGGAAGATTGTGGTTAAAAACTATTTTACAATCTTATAACATTGTTAATATGGTAAATAAGGCAATAGATAACAGGGTTAACGAGCAAAGTATAATGTCTCATTTGCATACATATGGCTATGATGATACTTTGGAATTAACTGAAACCATTATCAATTTAATTGAAAGAAAAAAGAATTTGTTGTTAATAAAATCGCTAGTAGATGATTGCTTAAATTTTATTGACCCAGAATTTTCAAAACTATTGGTTTTGTTTTTTATAGATTGCTATTCGCAGGTAGATATTGCAAAAATTTTTAATTTAAGCCGAAGAACTTTACAGCGAAGAATTAATAAAGGGCTTGATATGGCTGTAGATTTTTTTATTAAAAATGGTTATTCTTATAATGTTTTAGAAAAAATGTTTGCAAAAGAAAGTTGGCTTATTGGAATGTATAATGATAATGTAAGCAAACTTTCAAGTAAATATCATAATTTGAAAATTGAAACCAATATTCAAAAAATTAAATTTAAAAATCCAATTTTACAATCAGTTTATTTTGACAAGTAATCAAAAATTATCACTTTCATCAAATGTTAAAAATTGTTTATTGTTATTTGATTGATTTAGTTGTGTTCCTTTAACGCTTTGCTTTGCTTTTTTTGATTTGCGTTTTGGTCTAAACAGTAAAAGTAAAATAGCAATTCCAACTAAACTTAATAAACCAATAATCAATAAATTTTGACCATTTTGCAGTTCTGGCGAAATAACTTCATCAATGATTTCACTTCCACTAGATGGCTTTACTGTGCTAAGAACTTCAGTATTATCTTGAATTACTGTTAAATTTTGAGTTAAAGGCGCATAAACATAACCACTTATAATTCCTTGTTCAAAACTTGTGTAAGTCGCAAAATACCAAGAATTGCCAAGCCCACTTAGTGCTTCATCTCCAACAATGCTTCCGTGATAAGTAACACTTGTTGCATTAAATGGAATTAGCCCTAAATATGCACTATCACTTGACGGTGCTGAACGAATAACAACATTTGCTGTTCCATTTATATCAAAAGTTAAATTATCAGCCCAAGGATATTGTGGCGTTTCATAAACAGCTGAAACATCTGTTTTAAAAACATAACCTATAAAATCTTGATACTTAACTTTAAAAAACAGTTCATCACTTTCATCTAGAACTTGAACAAAATATGTTTTGGGTAATAAAAACCAAACATTTGAAATATCTTGATTATCTTGTTCTGTGCGATATAATAAACAGTTAGAACTTTCAATTCTATAATAAGAAGGGGTATATAATTCTTCAGCATTCACCACGCCATATTGTGTTGGCATACAAAATAATAAAAATAAAACAAAAACTAAAACTTTTATCATAATATCACCTTGTTTAATTTTATCAAACAATAATTGTGCTTTCATGTGCAATTATTGTTTTTTATTGCAAAATTAAACCTAATTTGAAGAAAAAATATAAATTAAATAAGTTTTTTGTTGATAATTCTTTAAGGAGAATAAAATGTATGACTTAAACAACATAGTTTTAGAAATAAAAAAAATTGAAAATGAACAGCAACGCAGAATCAATAATGACCGAATGAAAAACTATAACACTGGTGATAAAATTCATTTAAAGCAAATCGAATTTCATAAATGCTTATCAAAAAATAGGTGGGTATTTGGTGGAAACCGAAGTGGTAAAAGTCAGTGCGGTGCAGCAGAAACCGTTTGGCTTGCAAGAGGAAATCACCCGTTTAGAAAAAACAAACCAATAAGTTGCTGGGTAGTATCGCTTAGCACACAGGTTCAACGAGATGTTGCTCAACAGAAAATTTTATCCTTTTTAAATCCCGATTGGATAGTCGAAATAATTATGTTGTCAGGAAGAAAAGATGACCCAGAAAATGGTGTAATTGACTATATATTAATAAGAAATGTTTTTGGAAGTTTAAGTAAAATAGCATTTAAAAGTTGCGACCAAGGTAGAGAAAAATTTCAAGGAACAAGTTTAGATTTTGTTTGGTTTGACGAAGAACCACCCTATGATATTTATCTTGAATGTAAAATGCGTGTTCTAGATAGAAAAGGTGAAATATTTGGAACGATGACACCACTTAAAGGCTTAACTTGGGTTTATGAAGAAATATATTTAAACAAAAAACAAGACCCACAAATTTGGACGATAAATATGGAATGGGCAGATAACCCTTATCTTGATAAAAATGAAATTGAAGAGATGTCAAGGTTATTGTCTGAAGATGAGTTGGATAGTAGAAGGTATGGAAAATTTGTTGGGCATGGTGGAATGGTTTATAACGAGTTTGACCCAGCAATTCACGTTATAGAACCATTCGAAGTTCCTATTGATTGGTATGATAATATTTCAATCGACCCAGGCCTTCATAACCCATTAAGTGCGCATTGGTATGCTGTTGATTATGATGGAAATATTTATGTAATTGCCGAACATTATGCTTCAAACAAAACGGTTGAAGAACATTCAATTTGTATAAAAGAAATTTGTAAAAAACTTAAATGGAAAACTTTTAATGGAAAAATCTCGGCGTTAATAGATTCTGCCGCAAACCAAAAAACTTTAGCAAGCAGTAAAAGTGTGGCAGAGTTGTTTTATGAATATGGAATTAATGTGAATACCAATGTTAATAAAGATTTGTTTTCAGGAATATCAAGAGTGAAAAGTTTATTGCGTTCTAGCGATGGCGTAACAAAACTTTTCATTTTTAAAAATTGTGTAAACTTAATAAGAGAAATTAAAGCATATTGGTGGGGTAACGATGATGCTCCAATAAAAAAAGATGACCACGCTTTAGATGAATTAAGATATTATGTTATGTCAAGACCTGAAGTTCCTAAAATTGCAACCATAAAAACAAGCATACAAAAACATAAAGATAAATTAATTTCCAAACAAAATAGATATAGACTAAGATTAAAAAACAAAATAGAAAAGTTGTTCAACGGAGAAGACTATGAGTAATGATAAGTTGAAAGATGATAAAGAAAATAAAGAATTAACTAAAGCATTATTAAAAAAAGCAATGGGATATTCGGTTGATGAAATTGTTGAAGAATATGCAAAAACAGATGAGGATAATCTTACATTAACTAAAAGAAAAGTTACAAAAAAACATATACCACCAGATATACCAGCAGCACGAGCATTGCTTGAACTGTTCTGGGATAAAAATAAAGATTATAAAAATTATACAGATGAAGAATTGGAAAACGAAAAACAACGACTTTTAAAGCTTTTAAAGTAAATATCAAATATCATAATTAAAGATAAAAATTTATAATAAAACAATAAAAAGCATTAAAAATAATAAAATTTAATCAATTTATTAAAAACAATCAGCATATTTTGCTGTTTTAATATTAAAAAATTTAAGGAGATAAATATGAAAAACACAAATAAAAAAGATTATGAAAAAGAGTTAGTTGAAGATGTTTGGAATGATTTTAAAAAAAGGCATGAAGCACGAAAACCTTTTGAAACACAATGGCAATTAAACTTAAATTTTGTTTTAGGAAATCAGTATTGTGAAGTAACACAAAGTCAAATACAAAACGAAATTGATAAAAAATATTTTTGGGAAGAAAAACAAGTTTACAATCATATAGCACCAATATTAGAAAGTAGAATTGCAAAACTTGCAAAAGTAAGACCAACCATGACAGTTCTTCCAGCAAGTTCTGATGAAGATGATTTAAGTAATGCAAAAGTTAGTAAAAATATTTTGCAATCAATATCTAATAAACTTGATATGAGTAAATTAATTTCTCAAGCAACTAGATGGAGTGAAATTTGTGGAACGGCATTTTATAAAATAGTTTGGAATAACAGTTCGGGTTCTGTTGTTGGAATAACGCCATATGGTGAACGAATCTATGAAGGTGATGTAGATGTTATGGTTTGTTCTCCATTTGAAATATATCCAGACAGTAACGGAAGTGCAGATATAAATTATTGTAAAAGTATAATACACGCAAAACCCTTTTCGGTAGATACAATAGAAAAAGTTTGGGGTATAAAACTTGAAGGCGAAGATTTAGATATCTACACTTTGTCAAGCGTCCAGGCAGATGGCTTTGTTGATAATCAATTATATATTTCAAAATTTCAAAAAACTAAACAAAAAGATTCTGCTATGGTTATAGAAAGATATGAAGAACCTAGTAAAAAATTCCCAAATGGAAGATTGGTTATTGTTGCTGGTGATAAACTTGTGTTCGATGGTGAATTACCTTATAAAAATTTAAAATATGGGGAACGAGGTTTTCCTTTTGTGCGACAAATTTCTATTGAACAACCATCTTTGTTTTGGGGGGGAAGTGTTATAGAAAGAATGATACCTGTTCAACGCGCTTATAACGCAATAAAAAATAGGAAACACGAATTTATTAACCGGCTGTCTATGGGAATTTTAACCGTAGAAGATGGCTCTATAGATATTGATGAGTTGGAGGAAGAGGGGTTAAGTCCTGGAAAAGTTTTGGTTTACAGACAAGGTTCAAATACTCCTAAAATATTAGCAACGGATTCTGTTCCTGCAAACTTTACCGAAGAAGAGCAAAGACTTGAAAGTGAATTTATAACTGTAAGTGGGGTTAGTGATTTGCTTGGTGGTTCAACAAATATAAGTAGTATGAGTGGAGTTGCATTGCAAATTTTAATTGAACAAGAAGAGGCTAGAATTTCTGCAAGTGGAGAATATATTTGTTTTGCTTTAAAAATGGTTGCCCAACAAATATTAAGATTATATAAACAATTTGCAACAACTAATCGAATGGGGCGAGTGGTTGGGCAAAACGGTGCAAGCGAGTTCTTTTATTGGGACAGGGGAAATATATCGTCAGATGAAATTGCTTTTGAAACAGAATCTGAACTTGGTCAAACTGTGGCTCAAAAAAGAAATATGGTTTTTGAACTTTTAAATTCCGGATTGCTTTTAGATGAGAACGGAAAGATGTCTAATTCATTAAGAAGCAAGACATTGGAAATGCTTGGGTTTGGAATGTGGGAAGATGCTCTTGACCAAAACACTTTACAAATTCAGAAAGCAAAGCGCGAAAATATTGAGTTTTTAAATAAAAAGGAATGTGAAGTTTTAGAAATTCATAATCACGATTTACATATTAATGAACACATAAATTTTATGTTAAGTGGAGATTTCGAAAAAGCGTGTAAAGAAAATGCCGAATTAAAAGATATGCTTTTGAAACATATAAGGGAACATAAACAGTTTAAAAAACTAGAACAAGAAGCAAATAAAGTTTTTGAAAATTAGGAGAATTTTTTATGGAAATTGTTGAAAATACACCAAATTTAAGTTTACAAAATGAAAATAACTTAAATATTAAAAATATAAATTTAAAACCAAATATCATAGAACAAGATAAAAATTCTTTAAAAAACATAGAAAATGCACTAAATAATAGCAATATAAAAGAAAAAACAGGAGAGCAACCATTACCCGATGGTTCTCCATTAGGAAAATTTAAAGATGTTGAATCTTTAAAAAATGCTTATGAAAATTTAGAAAAAGAGTTCACTCGCAAAAGTCAACTTTTGTCTAGTTTACAAAAACAAGAAGAAATGCAAGGGGCATCTACAAATAATTTATTTGATAAAAAGGAATGGAAAGGTTATGTAGAAAATTTCTTGCAAGAAAATCCACGCGCAAAAGAATATGCAAAAGAACTCTCTAATCTAATTTTGCAAGATAAGGTTATTGCAGAAAGTCAAAACCCCTTGCATAATGCTTGGTTAAAATTTCTAGAACAGCAACTTGTTAATAACCAGAATTATTTGGAAAGTGAAACTAATTTTAATCAAGTGTTAAAAAACAACAAAGTTCGTGATGCTGTTATAAAAGATTATTTAAAACAAGTTAACAGCACAAAACCTAATGTGCCAACTTTTATAAATTCAAATAATGGAGTTAATTTTGAAAATCAAATCAAATCAGCAACTACACTTGAAGAAGCAAAAGAACTGGCAAAAAAAATCTTTAGTAAATAGGAGTTTTATATATGGTAACAATGCAAACTGCTGAAAACGCTTTAAAAGATGTATATCTTGGCGTTGTAAGTAATCAGTTAAACACAAACACAAATGCACTTTATAACCAGATAAAACAAACAACTTCTGATGTTTATGGCAGAGAAATTCAAAAACTTGCGCCATATGGTGTTAATGGTGGTGTTGGCGCTGGTGATGAAGGTGGTATTCTACCTAAAAGTGCAGAAAATAAATATATGTTGTTTACATCAACACTAAAAAATCTTTATGGAACAATAGAGATTTCAGATAAAGCAATGCGTGCATCAATAGATGATGCTGGTGCTTTTGTAAACTTGCTTACAGCCGAAATGGAAGGTTTGCTTGAAGCAAGTAAGTTTAATTTAAGCAGAATGTTATATGGTGATGGCAGTGGTTGTCTTTGCTCTGTATCTTCTGCAAATGTATCAAAAAATGAAATTACAGTTGACGATGTTAGCAAACTTTTAGAAGGTATGGTTATCGATTTTTATAATGGCACTTCTAAAGTTTCTGGTTTTTGTGGAGTTCGAATTGCAAGCATTGATAGAGCAAGTAAAAAAATAACTTTATCAACTGTTGTTACAACCGAATTTGCAACATCGGCATCTAGTTACAAAGTTTATATGCAAAACAGTAAAGACCAAGAATTAACAGGTATCGAAAAAATATTCGAAACTACAGGTTCAATTTACGGTGTAAATAGAACATCTTATCCTTGGATAAACGCTTATACAAAATCTAAAACCACAAGTGATACATTTAACGATATATACATTCAAACTGCAATAGATACAGTGCTTGAACGCACGGGCAATGAAATAAACTTTATTGCAACAACAAGTGCATTAAAACGCAAATTCGCATCACTTTTAATGGAAAAACGAGCAAACTTAGAACCATTGAATTTACAAGGTGGCTATAGAACTTTAAGTTTCAATGGAATTCCTATGATAAGTGATAAATTTATTCCATCTGGAACAATGTATCTATTAAACACAAATGATTTTGCAATGCATCAACTTTGCGATTGGGAATGGCTTTGCAATGAAGATGGTTCTGTTTTAAAACAAAAAGAAGGCTATGCAAGTTTTATTGCAACCTTGGTAAAATATGCCGAACTTATGTGTTCAAAACCAGCAGGACAAGCTAAACTTACTAATTTATCTTAAAATTTAAAGGGGGAATTTATGGTTACATTACAAACAGCAAATGAAGCGCTTAAAACTATGTATCTTGGTATTGTAGCAAATCAACTTAACACAAAAACACACCCATTTTTGTCAAAACTTGAAAAAACAAGCCAAGATGTTGTTGGAAAAGCGATAAAAAAATTAGTTCCATATGGTGTTAATGGTGGAATTGGTGCAGGAACAGAAGTGGGTGCTTTGCCTTTAAGTGGCTTTAATAATTACTTGTTGCTAACCTCTACGCTAAAAAACCTTTATGGAACAATAGAACTTTCAGACAAGGCTTTGCGTGCATCTTCGTCAGAGGCTGGTGCTTTTGTAAATTTGCTTACAGCCGAAATGGAAGGAATGATAGAAGCGAGCAAATTTAATATGAGTAGAATGCTTTACGGAGATGGAACAGGGCTTTTAGCGTCTGGAAATTCTTCAGCAAAAGATGTTTATACATTCACAGTTGACAGTATTAAAAATTTAATGATAGGAATGATGGTTGATATTTATGTAGATGGCGTTTATTCACATACAACAAGAATTCTTAATTGTGATTTCGGCACAAAAACAATAACTTTAAGTGATGCTGCAACAGAAGATATGGCAAACACTCAAAAAACTGTATCTTTATATGTGCAGGGAAGTAAAGATAAAGAAATTACAGGCTTAAAGTCGATTTTTGAAGGTGCAACACTTTATGGTAACTCGGTTACTACTTATCCATTTTTAAAACCTTACAGTGCATCTGTTACAAAAGCGAATTTTACAGAAGCATCTTTTATGGAAGTTCTAGACACATTGTCTGAACAAAAAGGTTCAGAAATAGACTTCATAATGGGTGCACTTGATGCAAGAAGATTATACCAAGAAAAACTTTCAGCAAATAAATTAAATGTTGACATTTTAAATCTTGAGGGTGGATATAAAACCATATCATTCAATGGTATTCCTTTTGTTGCCGACCGTTTCGCTAAAGATGGTGAAGTTTACTTTTTAAACAGTAAAGATTTTAAAATTCATCAACTTTGTGATTGGGAATGGTTAAGTTCTGATAACGGCAGAATTTTGAAACAAAAAGAAGGATACCCAATTCACACTGCAACATTGGTAAAATATGCTGAACTTATTTGTGATAAAACAGGTGGACAAGGCAAACTTTCAATAACTGCATCTTAATTTTATCAGGGGTGGGCTTTTGCTCACCCTTGATTTGTAAAAGGGAAGTAATATGTTAGTAAATATAACAACAGATGTTTTTGATATTTTATCAAGACTAAAAGCAATAGATAATAACTATTTTATTGTATATAACACAAATAAACAAAGATATGAAGTGCATAATTCAGGGCAAAAACAAACTTTTTGCTTGGTTGTTCCATTTAATAAAATTGACGCAAGGCTGGTTCCGTATGTTAGAAAAACCAGAAGAGAAAATGCTGATAAATTAATAAAAGAAATGGAAATTCATAATGAAAAACTAGAACAAGAGATTAAACGAGTACAAAATGATGAAGCAAGGTGGAAACTTAAAGAAATGTATGACTATGCAAACAAGAAAAATAATGATGTAAATTTTAATGATGCCTATAAAGATAGATGGGTTTAAAAGGAGAAGAAATGATTGTTAAAGATATAGTAAAACTAGTGTGCAAGCATTTAAACTTAAACAACCTTTTGCAAATAACAGAACTTGGTGGAACTTCAACTTCAACAGAAGACCAGCAAGCACAAATAAATCAAATAATAAGTTGTATTAATGATGTAAATCATTTAATAGCCTTTATGTATATTCCATTGAAAACAACTGAAAATATAACAATTTCTAATAATAAATTTAATTTTTCCGATTTATCAAAAAATTTAATAGAACTAATTTCTGTGAAAAACAATAATGGAATAAAACAAAAATATAACACTTTTCCAACTTTTATTGAATGTTCAAATGGTAATTATATCATCACATACACTTATGCTCCTGCGCTTATTGAAGAGTTAACAGACACAATAGATGTGTCTTATAAAATAGATGACTATGCATTTGCTAACGGCGTTGTTGCAAGATATTTCCTTTATAAAGGTTTGTTTTCTGATGCAAGTGCTTGGGACACAAAGTTTGCTCAAAGTATGCTTGTGGCACAACGCAAAAAAAGTGGAGTAAAAATGCCACCAAGGAGGTGGTTCTAGTGTTTTATCGTGATATTTTACCTATAAACGAACATACTGTTTTGCAAGTTAAACTTTCAAACTTTTTAAATGGTGTTGATACTAAAACGGAACAAAATATTTTACCTTTAAACATAGCAAGGCAAACTTATAACTATGATTTCAGTTCTGGTGCATTAACAAATGGTCTTGGTTTTAAAGACTTAACAATAACAGTAGGTGATGTAACAAAAACAATGTCAGTTCCGTCAACGGTTTCTGAAATAAAAAATTTTTGGTTTTTTAATAACTATAATAAAACATATGAAGAATTTCAACCTGTTTTAGTTTTTTACACTAGTGAAAAGAAATTATATTGGGCACCAATGTATACAACTGATACCAATTTTTATGAATTGCTTAATCTAACTTTTAACAGTGAACCGGTTGCCATAAATATGTATATTGATGGCAGAAACAGAATAGTATTTTGTAGTAATAACGAAAATGACCAACTAACTGCGTGGGACGGGCAAAATTTCCCTGTGTCATATCCAGACACACCCAAAATCAACACTTTGGCAACTCACGCAAACAGGCTTTTTGCAACAGTTGGAAATATGAAAAATGAACTTTGGTTTTCTGATGAAACAAACCCGTGTAATTGGAATGTAAGCGAATTTGATGGTGGTTACATAGAAATTAATGACGAGCGTGGTGGGCTTAATAATGTTATAAGTTATAAAAATTATCTTTACATTATAAGAGAATTTGGTATTTCAAGAGTGTCAGGTTATGGGGAACAAACCGATTTTACAATAAAACATTTAGCACTTTCAAATTCAAGAATATATGAAAAATCTGCAATTTTATGTGGAGATATAATTTTAATGTTATGTCGAGATGGTCTATATTCATTTGATGGGATAAATTTTAGCAAAATTGATGCAGGCTTTGTTGATATGATAACAAAGTTTGACAACAGCAATGCAATTGGTGGTTTTTTAGATGGGAAATATTACCTTGCTTGTAAACTAGATTTTGGTGATGGTCAGCAAATAGGTTGTGAAGCCACACAGGGCTATCAGAATAATGCATTAGTAGAGTTTGATATAAATTCTGGGGAATATTTAATTATGCGTGGCGTAGATATTTGCGCCCTAAGGCCTATTCAAATAGACAAAACAAGTAAATTAGTTGCGTGTTTTAAAACGCAGTATCAAAATAAATTAGGCGAACTTACACATTCTGGTAAAATTTTTGACACTGTAAGTAAAAAGGTATGGACATCTCCAAAAACAGATATGGGCTATCCAGATAAAACCAAAGTTTTAAGAAATTTATGCTTGTTAAGTAAAGGTGATATAACAGTAATTATTAAAACAGAAGAAGAAAAAGAATATAAATTTTCGGTAATGGGAAGTAATAAACCAATTAAAATACCTCTTTCATTAAGGGCTAAACTTTTTTCAATTTCATTTATAAGTGAAGATGATACTTGCAATATTTCCAATCCTCAATTAGAAATAAATTTGGTTTAAAATATGCAAAATAATTTTAAAAATACCGATGGAAATAAAGCGTTAAAACTTATAGATGAAATGGAAGAGGTAAATGAAGTTAATAATAATGAAATAATTAAAGTAAAAAAAGAAATAAATTCTTTACAAGAAAATAATATTTTTTTAGATAAGCGTGATAAACGAAACTTTGAAATATTTAATAAAATAGATAACGATATAGTTCAAGTGTTTACAAACTATTTTTTTGAGGCACGACTTACAAGCGATGCTACTTATTTTGTTGCAAAACTACAAGTCAAAAAAGAAACAGTTGCAAGATTAAAAGTGGTTTATGACATAAAAAGTTATGTGTCTGGTGAAAGTGGTGATGGGAAGGTAGAGTTTTATTTTGATAGTAAATTAATTCACGAAAATTCGTTTAGTTTTTCTGATAACATTGATGTTTATAGTTTTGAATATAATTTCTTTGCTAATTCTACACCATCAATAATAGAGTTAAAAACTTATCATTATACAAAAGATTCAAATAACACAAATGTTCGTTTTTCGCTTGAAAATTTACATTACGAGTTAATAGGACACGAAGCATTTAACTTTGAAAACAACTTTGGTGAACTTGTTTGCCCAGCATATAAATCGCCAACACATTTAACAGAAATACCATCAGATAGATATGGGGTTTATCTTATGAAATATAGACCTCGTTATGCTGAAAATAGATTTGTTGACGAAAATAACAAAACAGAAACAGAACTTAATGAAACAGATTTAAAAGCTGCATCAGGTTTCTTTTTAATTCCAACTAATACTGTAATAAAGCATTTTCAAATTTTTCCTAGTTATGAAAAAGATACAAATGGACAGTATTTTTCAAGACCTGTAATAATGGTTATAACAAATACCAATTTTTTAAGATTAGGAAGTTTTTGGTTTAAAACATCAACAATAGACCCTGATTATAAAGTGGATTGGTGGACTGGGGTGGAAATCTTTAATTACAACGATTATTTAATGAATGGAACAACTTTAACTATAGGACAGACCTCAGACAATGATATAAATCGTTATTACATAGCGGGTATTGTGTTTGCGCATATAAAAAACGATACCAAAGATAAAGTGTCGTTCATTCCAATGGGAACAGATAACTCATCTAGGATAACCAGCAGGGGGTATTTAACAACAGGTTTATCTGAAGTTAATGGTGCATTTAGTGTCTTTGATATTAAAGATAATAAATATGGTTATTTTTGTATTCCGGGGTTTTACGGGGAAAATGATAAATTCTATATTCTTCCTTGTTATAACAACACAATAACCACTCCAACAAATAGTTCCTTTTTAACTCCTGCCTACGAGTCTGCACTTTATATCGGAACAGGTAAAAATGTAACAGCAACACTGTTTGATAACATTGTTAGATTTTACTATTCAAGAGTAGGAAGAATTTACACTAAAGAATTAAATTTAGATACAAAAGAAGTGTCAAAGGAAAGATATGTAACAGAAGGTCAATATTTTTTTGAAAGCAGAAATGCATATTTTAGAAGATTACACGGGGTTTTAAACTATGCCTTTAAAGACGAAATATAGTTCTCAAAACTATGTTAAATTTTTAATTAATCAAATAAATGATAAAAATTATTATATAAATGGAGGTGCTTATATGGCACAAAAATTTGAAAAAACAGTTTCAGCATCTTCTTTACCTAAACTTACAATAAATTCTGAAATTCAAAAAGAATTTAATAATATAGACAAAATGTATGAGTCAAGAATTAACGAATGGTTAACAAAAAAGAACGAGTTAGACACTCAAGCAAGCAACATAAAAGCACAAGCCGAACAAAATTTAAATCAATATAAAACAAGCAATATTGAATCTATTGAAGCTAAATATGGCGAAAAACAAGTTAAATTAGATGAAAAAATTGCTACAGCACAAAAAGACTATCAAGACGATGTCGAAGATTTAGATGCAGAAAAACTTAATGCAACAAACAGTTTAAACTATGGTTCTATTGAAAAAGGGTGGAGAAATTCAAGTATTTTTGATAACACTTTAAACAAAATTAATTCAACTTATCAATCTGAATTACAAGATTTGCAAGAAGAAAATAATATAAAAATGAGTTCTTTACAATTCCAAAAAGAATTGCTTGAAACACAAAAAGAAAATGCTCTTGAAAATTTTGATATTGCTTATGCTAAAAAATTAAACGATGAAATAGCAAGTTTGACAAAAGAAATGGAACAAAGCAATTCAAATGCTTATACATATGAAAGTATCAACAACGAACTATCAAACATAAACAGCCAAGTTCAACAACATAAGGCAGTAACTTTAATTAATTATTTAGCACAAAAAAGCAAGTCAGAAGCAGCGTCTATTTTAAGCAGTGGTAAACAAGAATTAATTGATACAATCGGAACACCTTGGTATAACAATGTTTTAACTTGGAACAATACACGAAAATAAAATTGCTTTTAGTAATTTTTTATCTGTTTTATTTATGTTTAAAAATTTTTATTATTACTTTTATAAAGTTTAATAGCAGATTAAAATCATCAATATATTAATTTTGTTAAATAAAAATAAAGAAGTTTTAATAAATTTTAATTTTTAAGTGTTATTTATAAAAATATAAAAAGTAAATTTTAAATTAAATAAGGAGGTGTAGGCTTTGAAGTTTAATTTTAATGAACAAAAGAAAAGTTACAGTTTTTGGCTATCACTTGCAAGTGCCATCTTTTTGCTTGTTCAAGCCATAGGTAAACCTTTAGGGCTTAATATAAATGAAGAAATTTATATGTCAATTATTAATGCAGTATTAGGTATATTTGTTGTTCTTGGAATATTAACATATCCTAATGCCACGCAAAATAATAATGAAAATCAAAATATTAAAAGTGAGGAAGAAATGGAAAATATCAATATAAGTGAAACTGAAAACATTATCAATTCAGAAAATACAATAGTTAATAACAGTGCAGAGCAAAATGCTGAAATAAATTTATACAATGAAATTAACCAAAATAGTGAAGAAAATATTATGGTTGAAAACGAAATAAACAGCAACTTTACTAATGAAAATATAAATTTAGAAAACAATGATAATATAACCGATATAAATCAAAATGCTGAAAAAGATACAGAAAACTTAACAACTGAAATTAAAGAATTTAATGACGCACAACAAAGTCAGGTAAATACGAACTCTGAATGTTTAACTGAAACAGTTATAAATGATAATTCATTAGAAAATGCAAACAGTAATGATTATTCTATGAGCATTAATAATAATGAAAATCAAAATTATATAACTGAAACCATTGTAAATTCAAATGAAGAAAATAACAGTATTATTGCAGAAAATGGTTTAGTTAATTTTGACAAGCAGGCAGAAAATTGCCAGCAAAACGATGTTTTTGTCGATAAAAACAATGAATTAAATAATATAGAAAAAGCACAAATAAACTTTGAATAACTAACATATTAAATTAAAATGGGAACCACATATGGTTCCTTTTTTATTTTATGTTGACAAAAATAAAGTTTTGTGCTAACATAAATTTAACAGTGGTTAAAAAATAATAAAATATTTATAAATTTACTTTAAAATATTTGATTTTGTTTTGTTTATTCTATATAATAATATATAAGAAAAGTTAAGCAATTTTTTTGTTTATAATTATTGACGAGTGTTCGTCAAACTTTTAATTTAAAACAAATATTTTAAGGTGTGGTGTAAAAATTATGGAATTTGTTAAATCAACTTTTTTATATTATTTTAAAAACATAATTCCAATGCTAATTTTTGCATTAATTCCTGCAATATATATTGGGGTTTTGTTAAACCCATTTCAATCTATAAATTTTCTATGGAACTATAACACTCTTGAAATTAATGGATTTGCTGACTTTTTTAATGCCGTGTTTGCAATAGATTGGCTAACATTGTTGTTTTTCATTGTTGGAATTTTTGTTTGCACCGCGTTTGTAAGTCTTATTTTAGGTAAGATTGAATCACATTTTAGAACAGGCAAGTTTAGTTATTCATTAAAAACCACTGAACTTAATAACAACTTTTTAAGTGTGCTTTTAATATCTGCTCTTATTTTTATATCTTATTTTCTGCTTATGCTTGTTGGCGTGCTTTTAATGTTGCTTGCACATTTTATTGTTGTTATAAATGAAATTTCTTGGGTCGTTGGGCTTGTTGCTTGTGCAATAATAACATTACTTGTATATCTTGCATTTGCGTGGGTTCTTGCAATTTTGTCGGTTACTTGTGTAGATATGGCAATAATGGGCTCACCATTCAGCGTGGCATTAAGTAACGCAAGCACAGCACTTCACAAAAAATCATTTAAAAACTTTTTAGGAATTTTAATACCTATTTTAGTTGGCGTTGTATTTGCAATATTGGGGTGTTTGTTAAAATTAGAATTTTTGTTTAACACAATTTCGCTATTGTTTATAATTCCTTATGTGTGCATTTTTGCAGTAACAAAAATTTTTGAACATTACGATATTACTCGCTATGATACAAGACCATATTATAATCTTCGATAGGGGAAAACTATGAGTATTGACAACAGTTTTAAGTTGTTTGTAAATCGATTTAACTTGGTTTGGAAAGTTTTGCTTTACCAATTAGTTTGCGTTATAGTTTTGGCAGGAATTTCGCTTGCTTGTTGCTATAATCTTATAGAAAGTTTGGTTCAAACAGGCTTTTTTGACCGTGTTGCACAATTTTTTGTAGATAATGTGTTCAATGTAAGAATAGATTTACTTATGACCAATGTTTCTGTTTTAATTAATCAATTTTTTGAAATAATTAGTGCAGATTTGTCAACATTATTACCTTTGGTTATTGTTTTATTTGTAATCATAGTTTTTGGTGGAACGTTTTTGTTTTCACTTGCAGATATTGCAATAACAGAATGTATGTATGGTTTTATGGGAAGTTGCGCAAAATTAAGTTTCACAGGT
This sequence comes from uncultured Clostridia bacterium, assembly GCA_944383275.1. Lineage (GTDB taxonomy): Bacteria > Bacillota > Clostridia > Christensenellales > UBA1242 > UBA7584. The sequence continues at coordinate 58,380 of CALWOV010000003.1, read as the reverse complement.
TGCTTAATCAGTAACTTAGGACGCTCTGTGAAATATGCATTAAGCAAAATGGCAACTGTTATGATACTAGACCTTTTAATAATAACAGGCTTAATTTTTTCTTTCAGGTTGTTGTCAATAGGTGGCATAATGAATTATCTTGGGCCAATAATTTTGCTTACAGGTCTTATTTTATTATTAAGTTTTAGATATGCATTTTTCTGTTGTTGGGCGCCAGCAGTTGTTGTTAAAAATCAAAGCATTTTTAAAGCATTAAAAGATAACTTTAAATCTATATTTAAAAAATTCAAAACAGTTTGGTTATCTCAACTTGCAATAATAGTAATTTTATTTGTTATTAATGTTGGTGTATTAATTTTAACTTGTGGTGTTGGTTGTTTATTTACAATTCCAGCAAGCATTTTATATTCATGCATCGTAAATAATGTATTATATTTTCAACTTAATGGTTTGCGTTATTATATTGACCGTGAGAACATTGTTACACCTAAAAAGGTTGAAGAACAAGAAAGTTTAAATACAGTTAAATTTATAGTTTAATAAACTTAATAGAAATTTCTATTATGTGTTTTAATATAAAAATTTTTATAAAAGGAGAATAAAATTGAATAACGAAATTACACAAGAAAGCCCTGTGGAGAGCAAGGGCAATGTTTCTGATATGCCAAGAATAAGAAAAAGAATTTTTGCAAGAAATCAGAACACAAATAATAATCAAAATGTAAACAATAATAATTTTCAAAACAATGAACAAAATCGAACAATGCACAAAAGGCAATTTGTAAACCATAATCCAAAGTTCAGCAAAAACAAACTTCAAGTTATGTTTTTTGGGGGCGTTGGTAAAATTGGAGACAATATCACAGCACTAAGATATGGTAACGACATATTAGTTATAGATTGTGGTGTTGGCTTTGCTGAGGCTGATATGCCGGGCGTTGACCTTGTTATACCTGATATGACTTGGCTAAAAGAACATAAAGAATTAATAAAAGGTATTTGTATCACACACGCACACGAAGACCATATAGGAAGTTTGCCATATTTTTTAGATGATGTTAAAGTTCCTGTTTATGCAAGCAAGTTAAGTTTAGCATTAATAGACAATAAACTTCGTGAATTTCCTAAAATTAAAATGAAGGGCGTTCCTGTAAATCCAGGGCATGTAGTAAGAATTGGTTGCTTTACCGTGGAATTTATTCATGTAAACCACTCTATTGCTGGTGCATATGCATTGGCAATAACAACACCTGTTGGAGTAGTTTTTGTTTCAGGCGACTTTAAAATAGATTTCACACCAATAGCAGGCGAAACAACTGACCTTGCCAGAATGGGAGAATTGGGCAGAAAAGGTGTTTTGCTTATGCTTTGCGAAAGCACAAACATAGAACGACCAGGTGTTTCTTTAAGCGAAAGTGTGGTTGGTGAAACCCTAGATAAAATTTTTGATGAGTGCAAAGATAATAGAATTGTTATAACTTCTTTTGCATCAAATGTTCATCGCGTTCAGCAAATTATAGACCTTGCAAAGAAATATAACCGAAAAGTTGCTTTTTCTGGAAGAAGTATGATTAATAATATGGAAGTGGCAATGAAAATAGGTGAAATTAAATTCGACCACAAACAAATTATTGATTTAGAAAAAGTTCAAAAATTCCCAGATAAAGAAATTTTAATTTTAGCAACAGGAAGCCAGGGGCAAGAACACACAGCATTAGATAGAATGGCTAATGATGAGTTTGCAAGCATTGGCATAGAAATTGGGCCAAATGATACAATTATTTTCTCATCTTCACCAGTGCCAGGAAACGAAAAATCTGTTACAAATATAATAAACGAACTTATGCTTAAAGGTGCAAATGTTATTTATGATGATTTAAGTGATGTTCACGCTTCAGGGCACGCTTGTCAAACTGAATTTATGGTTGTGCATAAATTAATTAAACCTAAATTCTTTATTCCTGTTCACGGAGAAGTTAAACACTTAAAATATCACGCAAAATTTGCAGAGAAAATGGGCGTTAAACCTCAAAACATAATTGTTCCAACTGTTGGAACAGTTGTAGAAGTTAACAAAAATTCTATAAAAGAAATAAACAGTGTTCAGGCTGGTGTTAAAATTGTTGACGGAAAAACAGTTTGCGATGTTGAAAATGGAGTGTTTAAAGACAGATTACAACTTGCCGAAGATGGAATTTGTGTTGTAGTTCTAAATGTTAATAAAAAGTTAGGAACAGTTATGGGAAGTCCAGAAATTGTTTCTCGTGGTTTTATTTATCCAAGTGAATATGGTGATTTAATAAAAGAAGCAAAAGAAGTTGTTTTAAATGCATTGCAAACTTCTAATGAAGCAAAAATTGAAATTTCAGAAATGAAAAACATAATTAAAAGAACATTAACAAACTTATTCTTTAAAAAGACTAAACGCAAACCTATGATAATACCAATGATAATGGAAATATAGGGGGCTGTTTTGCAACAAATACTTGATAGCATTAGGCGTTATGCACGAGAAAATAATATACCGGTTATATTAGATGATACAAGAAAGTTTTTAGAAGATTTGTGCGCAAAATTGCAACCAAAACGCATTTTAGAAGTGGGTATGGCAATAGGTTATTCAGCATCTTGTATGCTAAAATCTTGCAATGCAAATATTGTTTGTTTTGAAGCAAGTTTACCAAATATAGAAATAGCAAAACAAAATTTTGAAAAATTAAAATTAACAAACAGAGTTAAAATTGTTGTTGGAGATTGCTTAAAAACTTTACCCGATTATAAAGATGAAAAATTTGACTTGATTTTTTTAGATGGCCCCAAAGCTAAATATAAAGAAATCTTTGATTTACTTTTACCACATCTTAATAAAAATGGTGTATTGGTGGCAGATAATGTTCTTTTCAGGGGTATGGTTTTAGACAATAAAGAAATAACCGAAAACAGATTTTTTAATACAGTTGAACATTTAAAAGATTTTATAAATTATGTAAAATCAAAAAAAGAAATACAATCAGAAATCAAACACATAGGCGATGGGCTTTGTGTTGTGCAGTGGAACGAAAGGGGATAATATGGAACTTGAACTATTAGCACCAGCAGGTGACAAAGAAAAATTAGAAACAGCATTTTATTTTGGTGCTGATGCTTGCTATTTTGCTGGTAAAAAGTGGGGACTTCGTGCTTTTTCTGATAATTTTGAAGATGATGAATTAAAACAATATATTAATTATGCTCATTCTTTAAATAAAAAAGCATATATAACAGTTAACATTCAAGCACATAATTCAGATTTTATTGGTCTTGAAGATTATTTAAAATTTTTATATTCTATTGGCGCAGATGCAATTATTGTTTCTGATGCAGGAATTTTAAGCCTTGCAAAACAGGTTGTGCCTAATCTACCTGTTCATCTATCAACCCAAGCCTGTGCGTCAAATAAATATGCTGCAAAATTTTGGGCAGATGCTGGTGCTAAAAGAATAATTTTAGCGCGAGAATTAAGTTTATCAGAGATTGCCGAAATACGCGACTACTTACCCAAAGAAATAGAATTAGAAGCATTTGTTCACGGTGCAATGTGTATCAGTTATTCTGGAAGATGTTTGTTGTCTAACTATCTTGCCAATCGCGACAGCAACAGGGGGCAATGTGTTCAGGCTTGCCGATGGCAATACTATGTTCGAGAAGTTTCTCGAGATAAAGATAACGAACTTGAAATTCAAGAAGATGAAAAGGGAACATATATATTAAACAGCAAAGACTTGTGTATGATTAATCATCTTGATAAAATGGCACAGGCAGGTGTTACAAGTTTTAAAATAGAAGGAAGAATGAAATCACCCTACTATGTTGCAACAGTTGTAAATGCATATAGGCGTGTTTTAAATCAGCTTCAAAAAGACCCAGATAATTTTAAGCCAGATTTAAAATGGGTAAAAGAACTTGAAAAAAGCAGTCATAGAAAATTCACAACAGGGTTTTGTCTAGGAGAAGGAAACACTGAAAGTTTAGAAAGTAGTTTGCCTGTAAGCAGTGCAGACTTCATTGCTAATGTTGTTAAAAAAACTGATTCTGATGGCTATGTAACAGTAGAACAACGAAATAAATTCAGTGTAGGTGATGTGCTAGAAGTTCTATCACCAGATGATAACTTTAATAAAACATTCAAAGTTGAAGAAATTATAGACAGTAATAACAACAGTGTTCAGGCTGCAATAAAAGTTCAAGAGTTAGTAAAAATTAAAACTCCATATAAATTAAACCCAAAAGATATATTAAGAAGAATGCACACCTAGTGTGCTTTTTTATTACCTATATAATTATAAAAACTATAAATATCAAAACCTAATTATTATTCTTAACATACTTGATATTATATTTTAATATACTTTTTTAATAATAGTTTAAATTAAGTTACATAGTGTATCAAGTATGTAATGTAAATTTTTAAATTTATTTAATTTAAAGCAAAATAAAACTACAATATAAATCTTCATTTTATATTACAAATAAACAAGATTTGCTTGCCAATGCTTATAGGTGCTTACAAACAAAACTTCTTATTATATAAACTATGTGATGTTGTTTTGCTCACGATGTTCGCAAACCAATTTGCTAAACGCAAACCCGTTGTTCCAACGGCAACACTGTTTGAATTAACATCAGTTTTGCTTGAATATACACTCGCTTTGCTTCGTATGCATTCAGACAAAACTTCCGATAATATAAACTATGTGATATTAAAATTTTACTAACATAAAATTTTAATAAATTCTAACGAATTTGCGTGCTTTGCCCGCCATCGCAGTTTGAATAAACATCAGTCTCACTCAAATACAACTAAAGTTGTGCTTGGTTCGACTTCCGATAATATAGTTATTAAGTTGTAAACTTTTTAAAATCAAAATTATTAACCAATTAAATAAAGTTTTCTCTAAATTCTAATTGGGGCAAACTTATTTAAATCTTACAAAAAATAAAAAAATACAAAAATAAACTATATTGTTTATATAACTTTCTATAATTAAAGCGCTTAATAATTAATTTTATAGAAAAATTATATAAAAATAAACATTAATAATCAGTTCAACTATTTTTATTAATATCATAATACAAGATATTTTTTTCTAAAAAATCATATAAAACACTAAAATTTTAATAATAAAATATATTTTTAATAAAAAAGAATAAAAATTGAAACCAACTTTTATTCTTTTAATTTTTTATTTTTAAATTATTTAGTTAACAATTTTAATCATCTATAAAAATAGTTTTTCTAAAAATATCACTTTCATCTGCAAGTTTACCTTGCTTAAATTTATTTAAGTTAAGTAACATCTGATATAAACTTTCAGCACGGTCTTCTGCAAACATTAAAGTTTTAGCATAATCATTTTTATGCGCAATTAAAGCATCAGCCTTTCTTGTAACAACTATGGTATCTTCACTGTTGTGTAATGAAGCAATAAGATTTCTGTCATTTTTACAAGCAATAACTTTAACATATGGAAGTCTATCTAAGGAATAAATTTGTTTAACAATTTCGGCTCTTAAATTTAACGCACAAGCCAAAACAATTCTTTGAATTCTGTATCTCGAGTATCTTCTAGAATTTGCCAATTCCAAAAATTGTTCAAAACCAACACTTTCTCGTGCGCTTGAAATAAGTTTGTTTTCAATACCTTCAACAACATCATAATTAAGTTTAAGTTCTGAAGCGCTTGTTGTTCTTAATTTATATAAAGCAAGTTTACCATAAAGTTCATAATCTGGAAGGTTAGTTTCTTTTAAATGGTTTTGTAAAACATAAAAACTATTTAATGGTATATATTTTTTAAGGCTTTTTACTCGCTTTGTTTTTATAACGGAATTTCTTAAACTTGTTGCATCAGACAATTTTAAATCATAGTCAATGTCAGTTTCAGAATATGGCGTTTGTCTTTCAACAGTAATAGGGGTTATTGTTTTATTTTTAATTTTCATTAAAGCCCTTACATATTCAACTGCTAAAATATTATTTGGGTGATTAAGCATATCCATTACAACTTTGGGTTTAGAAAACAGAACCAAACCTTGCTGAATGCTTTCGGCTAATGCTTTTGTTTTTGACATTCCAAGCGAATAGCCCTCGCTAAGATTTTTCTTTATTTTTTCGCTATAAAATTTAGGCTCGTGATATAAAAAGTTTGCAAGTTCTTTTATGCTATCAATATCACCACATTCACTTCCAAAGGAAAGGTGAGTAACATCTTTTAAACTTGCAGCAATCTTTACAGCAGTTAGCGCAAAAACTTCGGCATTAGTGCTTGCAAAATAGGTTGGAATTTGCAAAACTGCACTTGCACCACCAGCAATAGCCATTTTAGCACGAACTTGCTTATCAACAATGGTTGCTTCACCACGCTGACTAAAATTTCCATTCATAATACAAACTGCAGCATCACAACCAGATATTTCTAAACTTTTTTTAATGTGATATGCGTGTCCATTATGAAAAGGGTTATATTCACAAATAATAGCACAAAGTTTCATTAATTCCTCGCTTGGTTTAAATTTAGTTTAAAATAAATTCATAAATTTAACTTTATTATTACAATTTAGTATAATAAAAAAAACATAAAATAGCAATTAAAAGAAGATAAATTGAGTTTTATTTCTTAAAATTTATTATTAAAAAGTGTTATGAACAAACAGTATATTGAATATAATGTTAAAAATGTAGTAATTTTTCATCGTTAAATCTTTCATAAATTAGTAAGATTAGCCAATCTTTTTTGATTTTTGTATTTTAAATTTACAAATTAAATTTATTTTTTTTAAAATGTTCTTATTAAAAATTATTGACAAAGTTATGTTAAATATGTATAATTATTTTCGTAAATTTTTTTACATATTATATTAAACGGAGGTTGCGAACAAATGGCTGTTCCTAAATCGAGAACCTCTAAGGCAAGAAAACATTCCCGTTATGCGAATTGGAAAATCTCAGGTCCATCAATAATGGAATGCCCTCGTTGCCACGAACCAAAACTTGCTCACCGTGTGTGCAAAAAATGTGGATACTACGATGGTAAAGAATATCTTGTTGTAGAGAAAGAAAAGAAAGCAGAAGAGTAATCGAAAGATTGCTCTTTTTATTTTTGCTAAATAAAGGGAAATTGTAGATTTTACGCATAATTGGTTGCTTTTGTTTAGTATTTTTAGTATAATCTAACTATACTAAACATAAGGAATTTTACTATGAAAATTATTTTAGATGCTTTTGGTGGCGACTATGCACCAACAGAAATTGTTAAAGGTGCTTTGCTTGGCTTGTATCAAAACCCAGAACTTGTAATTTACCTTGTTGGAAAACAAGATGTGCTTGAACAGGAACTAAATGGGAAAAAATATGATAAAGAACGCCTAATTATAGTTCCAGCAAGCGATGTTATCGAGTTTGATGATTCTCCGGTTGAAGCAATAAGAACGAAAAAAGATAGTTCAATGGTTGTTGCTATTGATAAATTAAAACAAGACCCAGAAATTTTGGGGCTTATATCTGCTGGAAGCACAGGTGCGTTGCTTTCTGGTGCCGTGCTGAAATTGGGAAGAATAAAAGGGTTAAATCGTCCTGCGTTGGCTCCGTTACTTCCAACGGCAACGGGTGGGCAAGTTCTTTTAATAGATTGTGGCGCAAATATGGACACAAAACCATTAAACCTTGTTCAATTTGCTGTTATGGGTTCTGTGTATATGAAAAAAATGCTTAACATAGAAAATCCAAGAATTGCACTTTTAAGCGTTGGAACAGAAGATAGTAAGGGAAATGAACTTGTTAAAGAAAGTTTTAAACAGTTAAAATCACTTCCAATCAATTTTGTTGGGAATATGGAAGCGCGTGATGCTTTAAGTGGTAAATATGACATTATTGTTGCCGATGGTTTTGCTGGAAATGTTCTTTTAAAATCTATTGAAGGTGCATTTAAACTGTGTATGGAGCAAATAAAAGGCACAATAAAAAGTTCATTTTTTGCAAAAATTGGTGGTCTTTTAATCAAAAAACCATTAAAGAAAACTTTAAAGCGATTCGATTATCACAGTTTTGGTGGTTCTCCGTTGCTTGGAACAAAACGAATAGTTATTAAAGCACACGGTTCAAGTAAGGCAAAAGAAACTTTAATTGCAATTAATCAGTTAATTGAAATTGGAAGTAAAAATATTAACAAAGATATAGAAACTGCGCTTTCAGAAATACAGTTTGGTGAACAAGATGAAGCAAATTGAATTAGATACAAAACTTATTGAAAAGCAAATAAATTATAAATTCAAAGATAAACAACTTTTAATAACTGCTTTTACGCACACCACTTATGCACACAGTTTTAATGTAAAAAACAATCAGCGACTAGAATTTTTAGGCGATGCCGTTTTAAATCTTATAGTTGCTGAATGGCTTTTTAAAAACAAACACGAGCGTGAAGGCAAGTTAAGCACGATGCGCAGTCATTTGGTTGATGAAAATTCACTTGCAAATATTGTTGAACAACTTGGAATTTATGAACATTTAAGGGTAAACTCTGGAAGACAAGACCAAAGTTTAAAAACACTTAAAAGTGTTCGTGCCGATTTGTTCGAAGCAGTGTTGGGGGCGATATATCTTGATTCAAACTATAAAAAAGCAAAAAAGTGGGCAATACATAAAATTGGGCTTGATAATCAAGATTTCGCTTTAAACATAAGTTCTGACCAAGATTATAAAACTATGTTGCAAGAAAAATTGCAACAACAAAATAAGCGTGCTGAATATAGGGTGATTGATTCAAAGGGTAAGCCACACGAAAGATTATATACAATTCAAATTTTCATAGATGATAAAGGTGGTGCTGTTGCAACAAATATTTCAAAGCGTAAAGCCGAACAAGAAGTTGCAAAACAAACACTAGACAAGGGGATAAATTCATGAGTTTTAAAAGGATAGAAGTTTCTGGTTTTAAATCGTTTGCAGACCGACTTGACATTAAGTTTGATAAAGGTATAACTGCCATAGTTGGGCCAAACGGTTGTGGAAAAAGTAATGTTGCAGACGCGATTCGTTGGGTTTTGGGAGAGCAAAGCCCAAAACTTTTGCGTGGTTCAAATATGCAAGATGTTATATTTAAGGGAAGTGAAACTCGAAAAGGCTTGTCTTTTTGCGAGGTTTCTTTGGTGTTCGATAATACTGACCACACTTTTAACACTGATTATGACGAAGTTGTTATAACCAGAAAATTGTTTCGTTCAGGTGAACGCGAATATGCACTAAATCGCACCCCTTGCTTGTTGAAAGATATCACCAATTTGTTGCACGACAGTGGTATTGGTCGTGATGGTTATTCCATAATAGGTCAGGGTAAAGTTGAAGAAATTATCAGCAGTAAACCAGAAAATAGAAGAGCAATTTTTGAAGAAGCAGCAGGTATTGCCAAGTTTAAAAGCCGTAAAGAAGAAGCAGAAAGGTCACTCGAGCGAACTCGCGATGCAATGACAAGAACTAAAGACATAATGACCGAACGCGAACGCCAACTTGGTCCTTTAAAGAAACAGGCAGAAGATGCTAGAAAATACCTTGCTTATAAAGAAGAATTAAAACACTATGAAGTTAATAATTATATCTACCATCACGAAAGTGCAAACCAAGTAAAGCGTGCAATACAAGACAAAATAGATGGGTATAATCAAGAAGTTGCACTTAAAAATGCGCAAATAGAAGATTGCAACACAAGAAACACTCAAAGTATGGATACAATTAAAGAAATTGACGCGCAAATCAATGTTTTGCGTGAGCAAATTTTAACTTTAACTGTTGATATAGAAAAGCAAGCAGGAGACCAACGCCTTGCTCAAGAAAAAATGAATTATATGAAAGAGCAAATATCTAGAATTCAAGAAGAACTTGATGCAGATAAGTTGCGTTTTCAGTCTATTAATACCGAATTAGAAAGTAAACAGCAAGACAGAAATAGTCATTCTGAAGAACTTAAAAACCTGCAATCTAAAGCCGATGAAATGCAAAATATATACCTTCAAGTGCTAGAAGAACTTAAAGCACTTGAAACAGAAGCAGACAGTTCTCAGAAAAAGATTTTTGCTGAATTTGATAAACTTTCCGATATTAAAGCACAAGCATCAAGACTTGATGCAGAATATGATTCGTTAAATGAACGAGAAAATGAACTTAAATTAAGAAAAGAAAGTTTATCCGAAAGATTAGAAATTCTTAAAAAAGCCGAAAACCAAGCAGAGCAAGAGCGCAATCGAAGTGAACAAGAAAGAAAAGAAACTTTTAATAAATTAACAGCAATCAAAGAAAATTATGCGCAAATTGAAAAAGAAAACAAAGAAAATCAAATAAAACTTTCATACTTAAATAACAAACTTGCAAGTATGGAAAGCCGAGAAAAATTGCTTAACGAAATGCACGCAGAATATGAAGGCTTTAATGGAACCGTTAGAAAATTGCTTGTTGATAGTGGTAAAAATCCAGAACTTAAAAGAAGTATTGTTGGTGTGGTTGCCGAACTTATAAAAGTTCCTAAACAATATGAAACAGCAATCGAGATGGCTTTGGGTGCTGGTGTTCAAAACATTGTTACTAATAATGAAGAAGATGCTAAAAAACTTGTATCATACTTAAAAGCAAAAAGTTATGGTCGAGCAACCTTTTTGCCTATTAACTCATTAAAACCAAAGTTTATTAATGACCAGTTTAAAGCATATCTTAAATCAAATGGAGTATATGGTATTGCTTGTGATTTAATTCAGTTTGATTCAAAACTAGAGCCTATATTTAAAGGCTTGCTTGGAAGCACTGTTATTGTTGAAAATATGGATATTGCAGTTAAACTTGCAAAAGACACAAAGTTTTCTTTCAAAATTGTAACCTTAGAAGGAGATATAATTAACCCAGCAGGTTCAATAACAGGTGGAAGTAAAAAGGCAGAAATTAACAACTTGCTTTCTCGTGAAAGAGAAATTGAAACTATTGCTAAAGATATAAAGAATTTGCAAGCCGAAATTGAAACAATGCACAGCACAATAAATAAATATAATTCAAAAATGCAAGAATTGCTTAATTCTATTGAAGAATTAAATAAAAATCTTCAAGACTGTGAAATTGCTCTTTCAAATAAAGAAACAATTTTGAAATCAGCATCAGAAAGAAGTTCGGAACTTTCAAATGAAATTCAATCAGTCCAAGACGAACTTTCAAGATTGGTTACTAAAAAGGAATACTTAAATTCAGAAATAGAAAATATTAAAAAAGTTCAATCAACCGATGGTCTTGATGTAAGTAAACAAGGTTCAATGCGAACACAAAGGGCAGAGCAACTTCGCGAACAACGCGACAAATTAAGCGAAACTTTAACCGACTTGCGTGTTCAAATTGCAACTATTGAAAGTGAAATCACTTCGTTTGATGAAAACATTCAAAGATTGTTAAATGAGCAATCTGTTTTGAATGAAAATATTGACGAGAACACTTCATTACTTGCTAAAAACAAACAAACAATGGAAACAGCAATGCAATTAGATGCTAATAAAGATTTAACATCTTTAGGTCAAGAAGAGCAAAAAGTTTCTCAAATCAGAGAACAGGTTGCAGAATATGAAAAAACCAAAGACCAAATTCACGAAATGTTAAAACTTATTGGCGAAGAACGCGACCGAATCACCATTGAACTTAGTAAAGCGCAAGAGCGTTTATTCCAAGAAGAAGCAAAACTTGGTCAAATTGATGTTAACATTGAAGCAATGAAAGAAAAAATCTTTGAAGATTACGAGTTAACATATAACACTGCACTTGCATTAAAAGATGAAAACTATGATAATCAAGAAGGTCAAAAACGCATAAGTGAACTTAAAAAGTCTATCAGCGCATTAGGTTATGTTAATGTTAACGCAATAGAAGACAGTAAAATATTAGAAGAAAGTTATAATGAATATGTAGAAAAAATGGAAGACCTTACTAAAACAGAATCTGATATTTTATCTATAATTAAAGATTTAAGCGAACAAATGACTGCTAAATTTGAAGCAGAGTTTGAGCAAATAAACAATAACTTTACAAAAATTTTCCGTGAACTTTTCAACGGTGGTAATGCAAGACTTGTGCTTACCGACAGCGATGATATTTTAACTGCTGGTATAGATATAATCGCCGAACCACCAGGGAAAAAATTGCAGAACTTAAGTTTGCTTTCAGGTGGGGAAAAAGCATTAACTGCTATTGCAATATTGTTTGCAATTTTAAAATTGCGTCCAATGCCATTTTGTCTGCTTGACGAAATTGAAGCAGCACTTGATGATGCCAATGTTGAACGCTTTGCAAAATATTTGCATCGATTTGCGCAAGAAACACAGTTTATTGTTATTACACACCGTAAGCCAACAATGGAACTTGCCGACTCACTTTTTGGTGTAACAATGGAAGAAAAGGGTGTTAGTAAGATTGTGTCAATTAAATTAAGCGATGCAATTAAAGCAACAGAAGCAAAATAAGAAATATAAAAATGTTATGAAATTATATTTTTAAAATAAAAATATTTTGCATATTTTAACTTCTAATAAAAAATTAAAAGCAGGTTTAAAAGTTTTAAAACTTAATAAACCTGTGTTTTAAATTAAAAATAAAAGGAACTTTATTTTATGGGCTTTTTTTCAAAAATAAAAAACGCATTTAAAAAAACAAAAACAGCAATAGATAATAAACTTTTACAAATTTTTTCAAAAGGTGAATTAAATGACGAGTTCTTTGAAGAACTTGAATATGTTTTGGTTTCGTCAGACATTGGCGCAACAGCATCAGAAGAAATTGTTGAAAAACTTCGTGCTGTTGCATCAAAACAAAAACTTCGTAATCAAGATGATGTAAAGGTTGCCTTACGCGATATAATGGTTGAAATTCTACAGCAAAATCCACAACCAGAAATAAACTATCCATTAGTTTTAATGGTTGTTGGTGTTAATGGAGTTGGTAAAACTACAACCATCGGTAAACTTGCAAATTATTATAAAAATCAAGGTAAAAGTGTTTTGCTTGTGGCAGGCGACACATTCCGTGCTGCAGCAGCCGAACAGTTAACCGAGTGGGCAAAACGAAACGATGTTAAAATTGTTAAAAACAATGAAGGAAGCGACCCTGCAAGTGTCGTTTTTGATGGAATATCAAGTGCAAAGGCAAAAAAATATGATGTTGTAATTATTGATACTGCTGGCAGATTGCACAATAAAGTTAATTTGATGGAAGAGTTAAAAAAAGTTTCTCGTGTTGTTGCAAACAATTGGGAAGATGCTTGTTATAAAAAACTTCTTGTTCTTGATGCAACCACAGGTCAAAATGCGTTAAGCCAAGTTGAATATTTTAACGAAGCAATAGAACTAGATGGACTAGTGCTTACCAAACTAGATGGAACAGCAAAGGGGGGCGTTGTGTTGGCAATTTCGCAAGAATATGAAGTTCCTGTTATGTTTATAGGCACAGGGGAGGGGCTTGAAGATATAGAGCAGTTTAATGCAACTGATTTTGTTGAAGCAATTATCTAAAGTTATTTAAAATTTTTATAAAACATTAAGGTATATTATGATAAGAAAGTTAGAAGCAAAAGATTATAGCAATTTACAAAAAATATTTTCAGAATTATATCAAATTCATTATAAAAATCGTTCCGATGTGTTTACAAAAAACCACCCAATAACACAAGAATATTTTAATGAAATATTAACTTCAAATTGCAAGCATTGTTATGTTTATGAAGAAAAAGGCAATTTATTAGGCGCAATTTTGTTTAAAGAAATACATTCTGAAAATTATGCTTCACTTAATAAACGAACTTATTTTGCTATATATGATATTGCTGTAATATCAACGCATAGAAGGCAGGGTATAGGAACTAAATTATATAATTTTGTATTAGAACTAGCAAAGCAAAACAATGTCAACGCAGTGCAGGTTGATGTGTGGGCATTTAATATTGATGCAATAAAATTCTATGAAAAATTAAATATGAAAATAAAAAAATACACTTACGAAACAATATTAAAAAAATAAAATGCCTAAGTCAATAAGGCATTTTTTGTTTATATTAAATGTTTTTTTATAATACATTTAAACATTTAATTTAAAATTATAAAATAAATAAAATATTAATCTAAAGATAAATTTTTATTTTTATAACAAATTAAATATTTTAATTATAACTAAATATTATAATTTAATTTTTCAAATTTTTAACTTTATTTATATAAAATGCTTTAAATACTTATAATACATTATTAAGCACAGTTCATATAATGCAAATTATATTTTAGGCTCAAATCCTTCAAAAATAACATTATCAACAACTTTTATAGCTTCTAAAAATTGTTCTTGAGATTTAACTGTCCACCCTAAAAGTGGAAGATTTTTATATTTTTTCACAAATCTATTTGGTAAATTTCTAACATCATAAGAAATAAAATCTGGCTTAATTCTTTTATTAAACATCATCTTTTTAAGAACGTGGCGTTTAATCCACGAGTTTGGTCTGTTTGCATCAGTTTTAGGGAAAAATGAACTTAAAACACCACGCCAATATTCTGGCGCATTATTTTTAAACCACTCAAGCGTAAAAGGGTTGAACGATTGAATTGCAATTTCGCCCTTATAATTTTTTAATTCGTTTAAAATTATTTGCTCACTGTTGCCAATTTTTATTGATTCTTGTTTTATCTCAATTAAAATTGGGGTTTTCCCATCAACCAAATCGAAAACTTCTTTTAAAGTAGGAATAGTTTGGTCAGAATTGCCAAGTTTACATTTCTTTAATTGTTCTTTTGTTAGATTATTAATATACCCATCTTTTCCTGTCATTCTGCTAAGTTGATTATCGTGAAAAACAGCAACAGTTCCATCAGCAATAACATGAACATCAAGTTCAATAGCAAAATTATTTTCAATGGCTTTCAAAAATGCTTTAAGCGAATTTTCTGGCGCATCTTCATTATTATAATATCCACGGTGAGCAATAGGTTTTGAAACCAACCAACTTTCAAAAATTTCCATAAAAACTCCTTAAAAGTTTTTTAAATATGTTTATTAAATTAATCATAGCATTTGTTAAGCTAATATGCTAGCATTTTAATTCAATTTTTTTAATTATATGTTTTTTATTGCAAAAATAACATTATTTTTATATAATATATTCACAAATAAAAAAGGAATTAACTATGAACGATAGACAAAAATATATAAGAAATTTTTGCATTGTTGCACACATAGACCACGGTAAAAGCACACTTGCAGATAGATTAATTGAAGCAACAGGCACAATGCAATCGCGCGATTTAACAAATCAGGTGTTAGACAGTATGGAACTAGAACGCGAAAGGGGAATAACCATAAAACTTACTCCAACAAGAATGAAATATAATCTTGATGGGCAAGAATATATTTTAAATTTAATAGACACCCCAGGGCATGTTGACTTTACTTATGAAGTAAGTCGTTCTCTTGCTGCTTGTGAAGGTGCAATTTTAATTGTAGATGCAGGTCAGGGTGTTGAAGCGCAAACTTTGGCTAATGCTTATTTGGCATTAGATAATCATCTTGAAATTTTACCTGTAATTAACAAAATAGACCTACCAAGTGCAGACCCTGAAAAAGCAAAAAAAGAAATTGAAGATGTAATTGGAATTCCAGCAATGCACGCACCTTGTATTTCAGCAAAAGAAGGAATTAATATCGACAGTGTTTTAAAAGCAATTATAAAAGAATTTCCTGCACCAAGGGGGAATGAAGATGCTCCGTTAAAATGCCTTATTTTTGACAGTTATTATGATAACTTTAAGGGGGCTATATGTTTAGTGCGTGTGTTTGATGGCAAAGTTAAAGTTGGCGACAGAATAAGATTTATGCAAGGTGGAACAGAGTTTGATGTAACCGAAGTTGGTTTTTTCACTCCATCACCTAAGGCAACTGATATTTTGCAAGCAGGCGATGTAGGCTATATTGCTGCAAGCATTAAAAAGGTAAGCGATGCTCATGTTGGCGACACTATAACCAATGCTTTAAATCCAGCAGAAAAAGCACTTGCTGGCTATAAACAAGTAAGACCGGTTGTATTTTCTGGTGTTTTTCCGGTTGACGGAAGTAAATATAATGAATTAAAAGATGCACTTGAAAAACTTAAATTAAATGACAGCGCATTAGACTACCAGCCAGAAACAAGTGTTGCTCTTGGTTTTGGTTTTCGTTGTGGCTTTTTAGGTCTTTTGCATATGGAAGTTATTCAAGAAAGGTTGGAAAGAGAATTTAATTTAGACATTATAACAACAGCACCGGGTGTTAGTTATAAGGTATATAACACCGATGGAACAATGCTTGAAGTAAGTAATCCAAGCAATCT
The DNA here is from genome assembly GCA_944383275.1 of uncultured Clostridia bacterium. Classification (GTDB taxonomy): domain Bacteria; phylum Bacillota; class Clostridia; order Christensenellales; family UBA1242; genus UBA7584. Next base: position 41,977 of record CALWOV010000003.1, on the reverse strand, counting down.
TCCACCAACCACAGAAATCGAGCATATGGAAGAACCTTATGTTAAAATGAATATTTTCACCCCACCAGAATACTTGGGGTCGATTATGGACTTGTGTCAGCAACGCCGTGGTGTAAGCATAGATGTTCAATATCTAGATGATAAACGCGTTAAGATGGTATATGAAATTCCACTTAACGAAATTATTTATGATTTTTTTGATAGCCTTAAAAGCAGAACACGTGGTTATGCAAGTTTAGATTATGAATTATCAGATTATAAAACAAGCAAACTTGTAAAACTAGACTTAATGTTAAACGGAGAAGTTTGTGATGCATTATCTTTAATAGTGCATCAGGACAAGGCATACGAGCGTGGTCGTGCGATTGCTGAAAAGTTAAAAAATGTAATACCAAGACAACAGTTTGAAGTTCCAATTCAAGCAACAATCGGTGGAAAAATAATTGCTCGAGAAACGGTTAAAGCAGTTAGAAAAGATGTCCTTGCAAAATGCTATGGTGGTGATATCACAAGAAAACGAAAATTGCTTGAAAAACAAAAAGAAGGTAAAAAGAAAATGCGAAGTTTAGGTTCGGTTGAAGTTCCTTCTGATGCGTTTATATCAATACTTAAAATAGATTAAAAGGTTATATATGATAACTTTTAAAATTTTAAAAAATGAAAATCAAATGTTAAAAGAAAAAGATTTTATAATAAAAGTAAGCAAAATATATAACACAAAACCTGAATATTTGTGTTATTTATCATATTTTTTAGAAAATTTTTATAAAACGCATAAAAATAATTTTATAGTAATTGCAAAAGAAAATGACAATATTTTATCAGTTGCTCGTTTTGAATACAAGTATAGTATTGATAATTTAGATATGAAAAACAAAGTTTTAATCACAGGTCTTGCAACACTAGAAGACTTTAGAAATCGTGGTATTGCTTCAAAAGTTTTGCAAAAAGGTATAGGCAAAGTTTTAAAAGATACACCAAGTTTTCAAATTTGTTTGGGCGTAAATAAGGATAATGTTAATGCAATAAATTTATATAAAAAACTTGGCTTTATTATAGAAGAAAATGAACAAGATATAGATTTGCCATATTTTAATAAAAACTTTCAAATTTTTATGCACTATGAAAAACAGGGTAATTAATAATGAAAGAGATTTCAATATACATTCATATACCGTTTTGTAAATCAAAATGTTCCTATTGCAATTTTGTTTCTTTTGTAAATTGTGAAAATTATTTTGAAGAGTATGTTCAAAGTCTAATAAAGGAAATTAAATTATTTTCAAAAGAATGTAAAAACACAATAGTAAAAACTATATATGTTGGGGGTGGAACCCCATCAATTTTAAAAGCCGAAAGTATTGCCAATATTTTGAATGTAATATATGCAAACTATAATATAGATGATAATGCCGAAATCACAGTTGAAGCAAACCCAAATTCATTAACTTATGAAAAAGTAAAAATATGGGTAGATGCTAAAGTTAACCGAATAAGTATTGGGTTACAGGCTAAAAGTAATAAACTTTTAAAACTATTAAACAGACCACATAATTATAATGATTTTAAAAATGCAATTCAACAAATTAAAAGAGCAGGAATAACAAACATCAGCACAGATATTTTAATTGGCTTGCCAAGACAAAAATGGCTAAACATAAATAGAACAATTAATAAATTAATTAAATTAAAAGTTAATCATATTTCAGCATATGGTTTAATTTTAGAACCAGAAACTAAGTTATATAAACAAGTTGAAAGTGGGGAATTAAAAATCCCAAATGATGATAAAAGTGTGAAATTTTATCAAAAAACTCGAAAAAAACTTGAAAAAAATGGTTATTTTTGCTATGAAATAAGCAATTTTGCAAAAATTGGTTATGAAAGTAAACATAATTTAAACTATTGGGCACGTGGAGAATTTATAGGTTTTGGGGTGGCAGCATACAGTTTTTATAACGGTATGCATTGGGAAAACACAACTTCTTTATCTGAATACTTAAAAAATGAATTTAAAAAATTAAACATAGAAAAAGAAACAGAAAAAACTGCAAAAGAAGAATTTATAATGCTTGCTTTAAGAACTACAAATGGCTTGGATATTTCAAAATATAACCAAATTTTTAAAACTGATTTTAAAAAAGAATATTCAAAACAACTAAACAAATTAATAAATAATAACACTGTGAAAATCGAAAATGAATTTTTAAAAGTTATTAAAACAGAAATTACAAATTTAATTATAGAGGAATTTTTTTAAATGAAATTAGAATTCATACCATTCAACATAAAACTTAAAAAACAATTATACGAAATGTTTAAAGATTTTCCACAGGAAGAGTTTGATGACTATTATTCTGAAACAAATATGAAATATGGAGAGTTTAAAAAGTATTTTAAAAAAATTCTTAAAAATGCAGAGATAAGAAAATATTATACATTATTGTGTAACGATATTCCTGTTGGTATAGGAATTATAAGAACAGAAGGTGATAATGCTTATAGCGAACTTGTTGGCAATCATATTTCATATAGAATACGAAATAGTTATCGTGGGAAAGGTTTTGGAAATTATTTGTTAAATCAAATTGTAAAAGAAAGTTTTAATCTTGGTTGTTCTTGTTTAATAGCGCAAGTAAAAAAGAATAACGAAATTTCTAAAAAAGTGTTAAAAGCAAATTCTTTTAAACAATATAATCTAAAAGAAAATGGGAAATTAAAAGCAGATGAGAAAGATATAGAAGTTTTCTATTTAAACCTTAAATAAGCAATACTTAAAAAAAGGGTATTGCTTTTTATAAAATATTGTGTTAAAATTAAATTATCAATATAAGTTATTAAGGTAGGTTATGATATGGAAGATAGAAAAGAAATTATAAAAGAAAAAGTAGATGTTGCAGAAAAAACAATTTACCATTATAGATATAACTATGTAAGGCCATACAGTTCGTTTGCTCCTGAAATGAGAAAAGTAAGACCAATTGAAGATAAAAACCAAAAAACTGAACTAGAATATGTTTCTAGTTTAAATGAATTTAAAAATTATGTTGCGCCAATTAAAAAATTATCTAATATTGTTGATTGGGATAGGGTATCAAAAGAAAGTAAAACTTCTGAAAAGCAAATGTAAAATTTGCATTTAAAAAATGCTATATATAATAAGAAAAGGAAAAACTATAAAAAAGCAAGTCTTAATAAGGCTTGTTTTTTTGTTTTTTAAAAATAGTTAATAAAAAATTAAAAAATTTTTAAAAAAAGTGGTGCAAATGTGTTGACTTTTTAAAAATTGGGTAATATAATATTAGCAATCGCAACAAAAGAGTGCTAACATTCATATAATAAAAGTGCTAGCAATACAAAGGGGGTAGAAAATTGAATAATGATGAATTTTCAAATTTAAGTGAAAGAAAAAGACAAATATTGTTAAACGCTGTTGAAGAGTATATTCAACAAGCAAGCCCCATAACTAGCAGTGCAATTAAAAACAAATGTTGCGAGAACCTAAGCACTGCAACTTTGCGAACCGAACTGAATGCACTTGAAGCGATGGGCTTTTTAAGACAGTTGCATACATCGGGTGGTCGTGTTCCAACAAGTAAGGGTTATCGTTTTTTTGTTAATTCTATGATGTGTGATATTCCAATGGATACAAGCACGCTTTCGGAAATTCAAAACCTATTTAATAAAAGAACTGTGTATCTTGGCGATATAGTAAACGAAATCGCATCTGTTGTAAGTAAAGCAACAAATTATCCAACAGTGGTAATGCTTCGTGGTTTTGAAAAATTGGTAATAAAAAATATAAAAATTGTGCCTCTTTTAACAGGTCAGGCACTGATATTAATAGAAACAAACAGTGGCGTGATAAATAACACCATGGATATTAACTCTGAAGTGGTTACAGAAACTTTTATTGATGCAAGTAATTTTTTAACAAAAACTTTTGCCGAACATACAATTGCCGATATGATAAAAAACATTGGCACATACAGGCAATCAATGGAAAACGAACTTGACGAATTTAAAACAATTTTTGATACTTTGTTAAATTCATTAAAAGCATTAATAGAAAGTATAAACAATGACCCTAGAATTGCAAGCAGTGGAGAATTAAAATTGCTTGAAAATCCTGAATATAACGACCCAATAAAAGTTAAACGAGTAATAGATGCAATTCATAATCCTAAAGAAGTTGAAACAATTTTAAACGCAGATGAAAACGAAAACACTGAAGAAGTCAGTTTTAAAATAGGTGCTGAAATACCTATTGAAGACTTGCAAGATTGTGCCATTGCGCAAACAAATTATCAAGTAGATGGCGAAAATATTGCAAGTATTGGAATAATTGGTCCACAACGAATGGATTATGCAAAAATTGCAGGTGCTTTGAAATTCGTTGTTGGAGAATTTCAAAACTTAAAAGCCTTAACTAATAGTGCAAAAGGAGATGAGAATAAAGATGTCAAAAAATCATAAATATAACAATCATCATCACAATAATTACAAAGAAAATAGCAAAAATAATATAGATACCGAAAAACAGCAAAATACAAATGATTCGCCACCTGTTGACCCATATATTGCAGAAGAGCCAGCAGAAGATTTGCAACCCCCACAAGATATGAACTTAAAGTTGCAATTAGAGCGCGAAAACAGTATAGCATTAACAAAAATGTTGCAACAACTTCAAGCAGATTTTGATAATTACAGAAAGCGTAATGCAAAACTTGAAATTGATGCATATAATAAAGGCATTGCCTATGCAGCAAAAGCAATTTTGCCATCATATGACGCAGTAGATAATGCTTTGAAACATATTACAGATGAGCAAACAAAACAAGGGCTAGAAATGGTTGAACGAGAATTCATTAATTCGCTTAAAGAAATTAATATAACACCTATTGAAGCAGTTGGGAAAAGTTTTGACCCTAACTTGCACAATGCAATTTTATCAGAAGAGGTTGAAGGCGTTGAAAGTGGAATAGTGCTTGATGAAATGCAAAAAGGTTTTGTTTCACCAAACGGCGTTATAAGACACAGTATGGTAAAAGTTGCAAAATAATAAATTTTCACGCATTTATTTGCGTTTTAATATTAAAAATAAATTTTTAAGGAGATTATAATTATGTCAAAAATTATTGGTATAGACCTTGGAACAACAAACTCTTGTGTAGCAGTTATGGAAGGTGGTGAACCTGTTGTAATTGCAAACGCAGAAGGTTCAAGAACAACACCTAGTGTTGTAGCATTCACAAAAGACGGAGAAAGACTTGTAGGTCAAGTTGCAAAGCGTCAGGCTGTTGCAAACCCAGAACACACAGTTTCAAGTATTAAGCGTGAAATGGGTTCTGATTACAAAGTTAAAATTGATGGAAAAACTTACACCCCACAAGAAATATCAGCAATGATTTTAACAAAATTAAAAACAGATGCTGAATCATATCTTGGTCAAAAAGTAACACAGGCTGTTATAACAGTTCCTGCTTACTTTACCGACAGTCAAAGACAAGCAACCAAAGATGCTGGTAAAATTGCAGGTCTTGATGTTTTAAGAATTATCAACGAACCAACAGCAGCAGCATTGGCATATGGTCTTGACAAAGGCGAAAACAAAAATCAAAAAATATTAGTATTCGACCTTGGTGGTGGAACATTCGATGTGTCAATTTTGGAAATCGGAGATGGTGTGTTCGAAGTTTTAGCAACAAAGGGAAACAACCGTCTTGGTGGAGATGACTTTGACCAAAGAATTATTGAACTTTTGGAAAAAGAATTCAAAGCACAAAATGGAATTGACTTGTCAACAGATAGAAGTGCTGTTCAAAGATTAAAAGAAGCAGCAGAAAAAGCAAAAATCGACTTGTCTGCAGCATTAAAAACTACAATCAGTTTACCATTTATAACAGCAGATGCTAATGGTCCTAAACACCTAGAATACGAATTAACTCGTGCAAAATTTGATGATATAACTTCAGATTTAGTTGCCGAAACCATAACATTAACAGAAGCAGCTTTGAAAGATGCTGGTCTTAAAAAAGATGATATTGCAAAAATCATTCTTGTTGGTGGTAGCACCCGTATTCCTGCTGTGTCAGATGCAGTTAAAAAATTCTCAGGAAAAGAAGGCTTTAAAGGAATTAACCCAGACGAATGTGTTGCTATCGGTGCTGCAATTCAAGGTGGTGTGCTTGCTGGTGATGTTAAAGATGTTTTATTGCTTGATGTAACCCCATTATCATTAGGTATTGAAACACTTGGTGGCGTGTTTACTAAACTTATTGAAAGAAACACAACAATTCCAACCAAAAAATCTCAAATTTTCTCTACAGCAACAGATAACCAACCAGGTGTAGATATTCATGTATTGCAAGGTGAAAGAGAATTTGCTTCTGGTAACAAAACTTTAGGAAGATTTAGTTTAACTGATATTCCACCAGCACCTCGTGGTGTTCCTCAAATTGAAGTAACTTTTGATATAGATGCAAACGGTATTGTTCATGTATCAGCAAAAGACTTAGGAACAGGTAAAGAACAAAGCGTAACAATTACAGCAAGTTCTAACTTAAAAGAAGATGAAATTGAAAAAGCAATTAAAGAAGCTCAACAATTTGCTGAAGAAGACAGAAAACGCCGTGAAATTGTTGATGCAAGAAACCGTGGTGACGCTATGGTATTTGCTTTGGAAAAAACTATTAAAGAAAATGGCGAAAAAATAAGTGCTGACGATAAAAAGACTTTGGAAGATGCTATAAATAAAGCAAAAGAAGAGTTTAAAAAAGACAGCAAAGAAGACATTGAAAAAGCAATCGATGAACTTACAAATGTAAGCAATGGTATTGTTTCTAAACTTTATCAACAAACTCAACAAGAAGCACAACAAGATGCAGGTAAAGGACCAGAAGTTGAAGTTAATGAAGACGATGTTAAAAAAGCAGATGATATAAAATAATTGGAGTAAAGTAAAGTGGCAAAAAATTATTACGATATTTTGGGTGTTGACAAATCAGCATCAGCAGATGAAATCAAAAGTGCATACCGTAAACTTGCTAAAAAATATCATCCCGATTTAAACAAAGAACCAGATGCTGCAAATAAATTCAAAGAAATCAATGAAGCATATGAAGTTTTATCTGATGCAACTAAAAAAGCAAACTATGATAAATATGGCAGTGCTAGTGGACCAAACCCAAACGATTTCTTTGGTGGTGGCAGTGGTAGCAGTGGTGGTTTTTCAGGTTTTGGTGGTGGCTTTGAAGATATCTTTAATATATTTACAAATTTTGCTGGTGGTGGGCAACGAAATTCAACAGCAGTTGCAGGCAACACTTTAACCACAAGAATTACTCTTAAATTTGAAGAAGCTGCTTTTGGTGTAAAGAAAACAATAAATCTTGTAAGAACAGTAAATTGTTCACATTGTCACGGAACAGGGGCTAAAAATGGCACAGCCTACACAACTTGTTCAGATTGTGGTGGTTCAGGTCAAGTTCGTTATGCACAAGATACATTGTTTGGCAGAGTTGTTAACACAGCACCTTGTAAAAAATGTAATGGAACAGGAAAAATTGTTAAAGATAAATGCGAACATTGTAATGGTAAAGGCTATTATAAAAACAATTCTCCTATAACAGTTGATATTCCTGCAGGTATTGATGACGGTCAGGTTATGACTTTGCGTGGATACGGCGATGCAGGTATTCGTGGTGGGCCTGATGGCGACTTACAAATTATAGTTAATGTTGAAAAACATAAAATGCTTGTTCGTGATGGTTTTGATATCTATCTAGATTTACCTGTGCCATTTACCACAGCAATGTTAGGTGGAAAAGTTATTATTCCAAGTTTGGAAGGTAAACTTGAACTTAATATTCCTGAAAATACTCAACCTAATACAATATTGAAATTAAAAGGCAAAGGTATAAAGCGCTTAAATAAATCAGGAACAGGTGATATGTTTGTTAAGGTTTGTGTTGAACTTCCAAAAAATGTTGATAGAAAGTTAAAAGACAAAATAGAACAATTATCAAATTCTATTTCCGACAGTAACTTTGAACAATATAAACGCTATCAAGAAAAGTTAAAAACATTATAAAAAGTTCGCAAATTTTTGCGAACTTTTTATTAAATAACCAATTTTTAATCATTTAATATAAAAAATTAATTTTCAAAAAAAGTTTCTAATTTTAATGAAATAATATTGTTAATAACTAATTAATTGACTTTTAACTATTATAATGTTAATATTTCTTTTATGAAAAAAGAACTTTTTGATTTATTGAATAGTAAAGATAATTTTATTTTTGATTTCGATGGAACTCTTACGAATAACGAGCCACTGCAATATCTAGTCCATGTTAAAAATTGCAAACAATATGGTTTTGAACTTTCAAAGGAAGATTTTAAAAAATTAATCATACACCAGCAAATATCTGTTATTCACCAAAATTTATGCAATTTATTTAACTATAATTTTGATTTTGAAAAATTAAAAAAAGATTTACCAGCATTTTATAAAGAGATAGTTGAACAGTATGAGCCTAAATTAAATAGTTATTTTCTTGATATTTTAAGTGAATTTCCTAATAAAAAATTATATGTTCTTTCAAATGAAAGTGAAGAGTTTTTAAAATACTATTTATCAAAATGGAATGTGCTTTTTAAATTTACAAAATTAATTTCAAGTTATACAACAAGTAAATTTAAAATTTTAGATAATATCAAAGAATATATTGGCGAAAATTCAAATACTTGCGTTATTTTTGAAGATGCTCAAAAATATTTAACTTATGCGAAAAATCAAGGTTTTACAACTGTTGGGGTAGAACACGAGTTTAATAAAGGCGACCTTGTTGCAGATTATATTATAGAGGAAGAATAAAGTGGCAAGACAATTTTATATTTCAAATGAAAATATTATAAATGATAATCAAATCAAAATAAGTGGGGCAGAACACACCCATATAAGCCGAGTGTTAAGATTATCTGTTAGCGATGAAATTATTGTATCTAATTTTATAGATAAAGAATTCAATTGCAAAATAACTGAAATTAAAAAAGATTATACCTTACTTAAAATTCTTTCAACATCTAATTTAAAACCAACAGACTATAATATCACACTTTTTCAAGCCATTATAAAAGGTGAGCATATGGAATGGTGCGTTCAAAAAACAACTGAACTTGGTGTAACCAAAATTATACCATTTATAAGCACTTTCACAAATGTAAAACCTAAAGATAATAAGCAAGAGCGATTATCTAAAATTGCAGTTGAAGCCTGTAAGCAAAGTGGAAGAAACATTATGCCTCAAATTTCAAACATAGTTCAGTATAATGAAATGCTTGAAAAGTTAAAAGAATATAGCCAAATAATTGTTGCATATGAAAAAGAAACAAAGCCTGCAAAAGAAATAATAACGAAACTTGATAAAACAAAACCTGTTGCCATAATTGTTGGCAGTGAAGGTGGCTTTTCAGAGCAAGAAATTGAAGATTTTAAAAATTTAGGTGCTTCTGTTATAAGTATGGGCAAAAATATATTGCGTGCCGAAACTGCAAGCGTTGCATTATTAAGTGCTTTGTTATATGAATTAGGAGAATGGAAAAATGAATAAACAAAAAAAAGTTGCCTTTTTAACACTCGGTTGTAAAGTAAATCAGTTTGAAGCCGACAGTGTTGCAAAGCAATTGGAAGAAAATGGTTTTATAGTTGAAAATGAAATAACAAGCGATTGCGATTTTGTTATTCTTTCAACTTGTGCAGTAACCAATGAAGCCGAACGAAAATCACGACAAATGCTTTCAAAGATAAATAAACTTGCACCAAATGCACGAATAATTGTGTGTGGCTGTGCAAGTCAACATCAAGCAAAAAACTTTGAAGGCAAGAAAAATGTTAGTGTAATAATAGGAACAAGCAGTAAACATCTGCTACCTTTAATTTTGGAAGAAAGTGGAGCATTTGTTGTAGAACCACCACTAGATTGGGAAGAGATGAGTGCGCCCCTTAAACATAGAACACGCGCTTATGTTAAAGTGCAAGATGGCTGTAACAATTTTTGTTCATACTGTTTAATTCCATATGTTCGGGGGCGAAGCAGAAGCAGACCCCTAGAATCAATTATTGTTGAATGTTTTAACATTGCAAAGCACAGTAAAGAAATTGTGCTAACAGGCATAAACATTTCTGCTTGGGGTCAGGATATAAATCGAGATATGATAGACCTTTTAAGTTCACTTACCACAATTAATGCAAGAATTCGCATAAGTTCAATGGAAATGAACATCATCACACCACAACTTATAGAAACTATTAAAAAAATGCCAAATTTTTGTCATCACTTTCATTTAAGTATGCAAAGTGGCTGTGATAAAGTTTTAAAAGATATGAACAGGCATTATACATCTGCTGAATTTTTAGAAAAAGTTAAAATGCTAAAAGATGCTTTCCCAGATTGTAACATAACCACCGACTTAATTGTTGGTTTTCCGGGGGAAACTGATGAAGATTTCAAACAAACCATTGATACAATAAAACGGGCAAAATTTGGCTATATACATATATTCCCTTATTCAAGAAGGGCAGGAACTGTTGCTTCTCGTAAACCTAATGTAGATGCCAATGTTGTTAAAGAAAGAGTTATGAAAGTAACAAAACTTCGAGATGAACTTGAAAAAGAATTTTTAGAAAAGCAACTCGGCACTGTTCAAGAAATGTTGTGCGAACAAGAAAAAGACGAATATATTGTTGGTCATACCAGAAATTTTACAAAAGTATATCTACCTAAAAAGCAGGCAGAACCAAACGACCTTGCATATGTTCGTATAGATGAACTATATCTTGATGGAGTTAAGGGTAGTCTTGTTGAAATTGTAAAGGACGATTAATCAGATGTTATTAATGAATAAAGAATTAACACACAATAATTCTGAATATAATATAATTTTTAACAATTTAGAAAAATTAAAAGCAGAAATAGCACAAGTCGAAAATACCAAAGACCTAGAAATAGCAATTAATAAACTAGATGTAATCAAAGATATTTATAAAAAGCAAAAAGATATTTCTAACGAATTTTTAAACAACAAAGAGATAGATGAAGATATTAAAACTGAACTTAAAAACAAAATCTATGATGTAGGTTTTAAGTTAAGCATTTTAGAAGATGAGTTTGAATGTAAAGGTTGGAAAATTTTTAACAAAAAAGTATCCTATAGTTTTTCTGGGCATAAAGAATCATTTAGGAAAGCGCAGGTAAGTGATGCCGAGTTGCTTGCAAAATGGTGGAACGATGGTAATATTATGGAACACGCAGGTTTTCCTGATGGATTAGGAATAACTGTTAATGAAGTTCGTGATAAAATAGTTAATCGCAATTTTTATAATTTACTTTTTATAATTTGCTACAATAAAGAACCAATTGGCGAACTAAGTGCAAATATTAAAGATGGAGTTGCTGATTTTGGAATAAAAATTTGTAACGCCGAGTATCAAAACAAAGGCATAGGCACCTTTGTTATGAAAAAGTTTTTTAAAGAATTGTTTAAAAATGATAATGTAAATAAGATTTCGATATCAACAAATAAGAAAAACACAAGAGCAATATATGTTTATAAAAACAAGTTAAACACAGAATTAGTTAAAGAGTTTGAATTCAAAGATGCAAATGGAGAAATGCAACAAGGTGTTGAATTTGAACTTACAAAAGAGCATTGGAAAGAATTAAATAACAGGGGTAAATAAAAAATGGAAAATTGCATTTTTTGTAAAATTATTAATGGAGAAATTCCTAGTAACATAGTATATAGCGATGACGATTTTATAGTTTTTACAGACCTTAACCCAAAGGCAAAACTTCACTATCTAGCAGTCCCACGCAAACACTTTGCAACATTAAACGAAATGACCAAAGAAGACGAACAAATGTTGGGTAGAATAATGGGGAAAATTCCTACGCTTTCAAAACAGTTAGGGCTTTCAAACGGTTACCGTTTAATTATCAATCAAAAAGGCGAAACAGGGAATGATGCAGAGCAAGAAGTTATGCATTTACATATCCATATTCTTGGGGGCGAAAAATTAGGAAACCCTAATGGTAAGTAATAAGTAAATAATAAATTAAATAAAATATTTTAATATGTTAAATCACTATTTTAAGTTATTTTTTAAAAAAGGTTGACTTTTTAAGTTTTTAAGCGTATAATAATAGAAATATCAAACGAAGGTGGTGAGAAAGAGATGACAATGGTAGTCGTTGGCAAAGATGAAACACTTGACAGTGCTTTAAAACGTTTTAAACGCAAATGTCAAAAAGACGGCATAATCGGCGACCTTCGTAAGCGTGAAGCCTATGAAAAACCAAGCGTAAAACGCAAAAGAAAAGCCGAAGCAGCAAGAAAACGCAACAGAAAATAATTTTTAAAAAGTGCTTTAAATAAGCACTTTTTTTATTAAAATTTGCTATAAAGAAAATTAATTTTTGATACTATGCAGGTATTATATTTTAGTTTTTGCGAATAGTTGTGCTAAAATAAAGGCATTTTAAAATATTTTAAATAAGAAAATTTGTTCTATAAATTATTTGCTTTTTTTACCAATATATGTTAAATTTAATAAAAGTTTTTTAAAAAAAGGGGAAGTAATGCTTGCCAAAGTTAAAAGTTTAGGTCTTAATGGCATAAACGGATATGAAGTAAGAGTGGAAGTTGATATTAACACAGGCTTACCAAAGTTTGACACAGTTGGTTTGCCTGATACTGCTATTAAAGAAAGTAAAGAAAGAATAAGAAGTGCAATAAAAAATTCTAATCTTAAATTTCCTTTAACAAAAATAACAGTAAACCTTGCACCTGCAGATACAAAAAAAGAAGGACCTATCTACGATTTACCAATAGCAATAGCACTTTTGGTTTGTGTTGGCGAAGTTAATGCCGAAAAATCAAAAGAATTTTCATATATAGGCGAACTTTCACTTGATGGCTCAATTTGTCATATAAATGGGGTTTTGCCAGCACTTATAACAGCACGAAGTTTAGGGCATAAAAAAATTATTATACCTTTTGATAATAAAGTTGAAGCAAGTTTTATAGATGGAATTGAAGTATATGCTTTCAAAACATTATCAGAAATTGTGGCTTTTTTAAACAACGCAGAAAGCACTGTTCAACCAATAGAAAAACAAAGTTTTGAAACCATTAAACAAAAGCATAATTCTACAAATGACTTTTGCTATGTAAAAGGTCAGGCATATGCAAAACGCGCAATGGAAATTGCCGCGGCAGGTGGGCACAATATGTTAATGATAGGTCCACCGGGTGCTGGAAAAACAATGCTTGCAAAATGTTTGCCAACTATATTGCCAGATTTAACTTTTGAAGAAGCATTGGAAGTTACCAAAATTCACAGTATTGCTGGCATTTTAGACTCTAACGATGGCATTATTTTTCAAAGACCTTTTCGTTCGCCACATCATACATCAACCAAAATAGCACTAACAGGTGGTGGAGCAAAAGCAAAACCGGGTGAAATCAGCCTTGCACATAATGGCGTTTTATTTCTAGATGAGTTGCCAGAATATAACAAACAGGTTCTAGAAACTTTGCGTCAACCCCTAGAAGATGGAGTTATAACAATTTCTAGGCTAAATTCTTCCATAGAATATCCTGCATCATTTATGTTAATTGCAAGTATGAACCCTTGTCCTTGTGGGCATTATGGAAGCAAAACTCATCAATGTAGATGCACACCAACGCAAATTCATAAGTATCTTGATAAGTTAAGTGGACCACTTATGGATAGAATAGATTTACATATTGAAGTTGACAGTATAACCTATGAAGAATTAAAATCAAATGATAAACTAGAAGAAAGCAGTGCAGAAATTAAAAAACGAGTAAACAAGGCACGAAATAAACAACTTTTAAGACTTAAAAACAGTAATCATTATTGTAATGCAAAACTTAATTCACAGGAAATCAACAAATATTGCAAACTAGACAGTGAAAGTGAAGAATTAATATCAGAAGCATTTAACAGTTTGCAATTATCTGCAAGGGCTTATAACAGAATTTTAAAGGTTGCACGAACTATTGCAGACCTTGAAGATAGCGAGCAAATAACAGTAAATCATCTTGCAGAAGCAATAAGTTATCGTTCATTAGATAAAAAATATTGGGTATAGGAGCAAGTTTTGAAACAACTATTTATACTATTAACACTTGCAAAAATTTCTTTAAAAAAGCAACTTGAAATGTTAGAAGTTTTTGAAAGTTCAGAATTTATTTGGAATGAATTAAATAAAGAAAATTATTATTGTGATATATTATCAGCAGAAGAAAATTTAAAAATAAAAGAGTTGTTGAACAGTAATGCTGTTGATATTCATCTTAAAGGCATTGAAAAATTAAATATAAAAGCAATAAGTATAGATGATGAAGAATATCCAAAACTTTTAAAAGAAATATATGACCCACCAACATTACTATATTGTAAGGGAGATTTATCTCTTTTAAAAACTGATTGCATTGCAGTTGTTGGGGCAAGAGTTTGCACAAGATATGGTGCCGAACAAACAACGCGTTTTACCAAAGAACTTGTTAAAGCCAATTTTTGTATAGTAAGTGGTCTTGCCGAAGGAATTGATGGACACGCGCACAGAACAGCGCTTGAAAACGGTGGAAAAACCATTGCCGTTATGGCAGGTGGTCTTAACACAGTTTATCCTGCAATTCACACTGAACTGTTTAACCAGATAGCAGAAAATGGCTTGTTGATTAGTGAAAATATGCCAAACTATAAACCAAAAGGTTTTAATTTTGTTCAGAGAAACAGAATAATTGCAGGTCTTTCTCTTGGTGTTTTTGTTCCAGAAGCAAGTTCTAAAAGTGGAAGTTTACACACCGTTAATTTTGCAAATGATAATGGTCGAAACATTTTTGTCCTTCCAGGTCAGGTTGACAGTAGAACAAGCAGTGGCACTAATCATTTAATAAAACATCTGCAAGCAAGTTGTGTAATCGAGCCGAATGATATCATTTCACAATACGAAGGGCATAAGTATATTAAAGAAAACGAAAAGAAAAAAGTTGTTCAACTTAATATGTATGAACAATTAATATTATCTTGCATAAATTTGCAAGACACGCATTTTGACGAAATAGCGAAAAAAACGCAAATTGAAACAAAAAGTTTAAATAGTTTGTTGACAACTCTAACAATTCGTGGTTTAATTAAAAAGTTACCAGGAAATTATTATCGAAGCATAAATTAATAAATATTAGCAATTGAAATAAGGAAGTGTTTAATGAAATTAGTTGTCATAGAAGGTTTAGGAAAGAAAGAAACGATTCAGAAATATTTAGGAAAAGATTATGAAGTGCTTGCAACCAAAGGTCATATTCGTGATTTACCGGTTAAAACCTTAGCAATAGATTTTCAAAATAATTTTGCACCTAAATATGAATTAATGCCAGATAAAAAAGATATAATTAAAAATTTAAAAAACAAAGCAGCAAAAGCAGATGAAATTCTGCTTGCAACCGACCCTGACCGTGAAGGTGAAGCAATAAGTTGGCACGTTGCAAATATTTTAGATTTAGATTGTAATAAAAATATAAGAATAGAATTTAATGAGATTTCAAAAACAGCAGTTCAAAACGCACTTAAAAACCCAAGACCAATAAATCAAAATCTTGTTGATGCTCAACAAGCACGCCGTGTGCTAGATAGAATTGTTGGTTATAAAATTTCTCCAATTATAAGCAAAAAAATAAAACCTAAATTAAGTGCAGGTCGTGTTCAATCAGTAGCATTAAAATTAGTTGTAGACCGAGAACGCGAAATTGAAAACTTTAAACCAGAAGAATATTGGACAATAACTGCCATACTAGAAAAACCAGAAGATAAGGCTGTTCCTTTCAGTGCCGTTCTATTTGCAAAAAATGGGGCAAAATACAAAGTTGGAAGTGAACAGGAAAAAGATGAAGTTTTAAAGAATATAGAAAACGCCGATTTTATTGTATCTAATGTTAAAAAAAGCGTAACCAAAACTCACGCTCCAGCTCCATATATCACCAGCACTTTGCAACAAGATGCTTTGAATAAATTGGGTATGAGCTTAAAGAAAACAAGCGCTGCTTCTCAAAACCTATATGAAGGTGTTGAGATAGAAGGAGAAGGTAAGATAGCACTTATCACTTACATCAGAACAGACTCCGTTCGTGTTTCTCCCGAAGCACAAGCAATGGCAAAACAGTTTATAATTGAAAACTATGGCGAAAAATATTTGCCAGAAAAACCAAATATATATAAAAGTAAAAAAAGCGCACAAGATGCGCACGAAGCAATAAGACCTATTAATCTTAACATAAAACCAAGTGATGTTAAAAACAGTCTTTCCCAAGATAACTATAAACTATATAAACTTATATATGAAAGATTTTTGGCAAGTCAAATGAGTGATGCAACATATAATTCAGTTGCAATAGAAATAGATGCAAACAACTATTCGTTTAAAGCAACAGGAAGAACATTGCTTTTTGCTGGATATACACAAGTTTATCAAGATTTTGTTTCAAAAGATAACGAAAAAGATGAACACCCAGACCAAGAATTGTTGCCAGACCTTAATAAAGATGACAAACTTAAAAAAGATGATATAAAGGCTGAACAAAAATTCACAAGACCACCATCAAGATATACCGAAGCAAGTTTGGTAAAAGTTATGGAAGAAAAGGGAATTGGAAGACCAGCGACCTATACTCCAACCATAACATTAATAGAATCTCGTGGTTACACTGAAAAAGATGGCAAACAAATTAAACCTACACAACTTGGCTGTATTGTTTGTGATACCTTGGTAAAATATTTCAGTGATATAATGAATGTAAAATTTACTGCTGAAATGGAAAACAATCTTGATGAAGTTGCCGATGGGGAAAAAGTTTGGCAAAATGTTGTTTCCGATTTCTATAATGAATTAAAACCAAAATTAGAAGCCGCAAGTGGAGACCCAGACCGTGTGGATATGCCTGTTGAAGTTTCTGATGTTAAATGCGATAAATGTGGTGCTTTTATGGTTGTAAGACACGGGAAATTCGGGAAATTCTTGGCTTGTCCAAATTATCCAGAATGTAAAAACATTAAAAACATAGATGTTGTGGTTGGAACTTGCCCGAAATGTGGAAAAAACATACTAGAACGCCACAGTAAAACAGGTAAAGTTTTCTATGGTTGTTCAGGTTATCCAGAATGTAACTTTACTTGTTGGGACAAACCAACAGAAGAAAAATGTCCACATTGTGGTGGAATGATGCTTAAAAAAGTTGGTCAAACTAACATTAAATTCTATTGTCAAAATTGTAACTATACTAAATATGCACCCAAAGAAGAAAACAACAGTGAAGAACAAACCGAAGAAGTAAAGGAATAATATGAAGAAAGTTATTGTAATAGGTGCAGGGCTTGCTGGTTGTGAATGTGCTTTACAACTTGCAAATCACGGTGTTAAGGTTGAATTATACGAGCAAAAACCAAGCAAATTCACCGAAGCACACACAAACCCCAATTTTTGCGAATTAGTTTGCAGTAACACTTTTAAAAGCACATCACTTGATTATGCAAGTGGACTTTTAAAGGCAGAACTTTCTGAACTTAAAAGCCAAGTTCTAGATTGTGCTTATAAATGTAAAGTGCCAGCAGGCGATGCATTGGCAGTTGATAGAAATATGTTTTCTAAAATGGTTACAGACTTAATAAAATCAAACCCTAATATAACAGTTCTAGAAAAAGAAGTTACAAAAATACCTTTATCAGAACCTGTTATTATTGCATCGGGTCCTTTAACAAGTGCACACCTTGCGGAAGAAATAAAACAACTAACAGGCGAAAGTTTCTATTTTTATGATGCTCTAGCACCAATAATAGAACTAGATAGCGTTGATTTATCTAAAACCTTTAAACAAGATAGATGGAACGAAGAAGGCGAACATATAAATTGTATATTAAACAAAGAAGAATATACAGTTTTTTGGCAGGAACTTGTTAATGCACAACGCGTTCCACTTAAACATTTTGAAACTGAAAAAGTTTTTGAAGGTTGCTTGCCTTTAGAAGTTATGGCAAAGCGTGGCTTTGATACACTAAGGTTTGGACCAATGAAAGGTAAGGGCTTTAAACTAGAAGACGGAACAGAACCATATGCTGTGCTACAATTAAGAAAAGAAAATATTTTGGGGAATTTATATAATCTTGTTGGGTGTCAAACTAATCTAACATATCCAGAACAACGCCGAGTATTTTCTTTAATTCCAGCATTAAAAAATGTTAAATTTGCAAGATATGGTGCAATGCACAGGAATAGTTATATTAATGCACCAAAGGTTTTAACGAACAAGTTTAGTTTAAAAGAATATAATAATATATTTTTCGCAGGTCAAATAAGTGGGGTTGAAGGTTATCTTGAAAGCGTTGCGTCTGGTTTTTTGTGCGCTGTGTATATGTGGCAATATTTAAACGGAAAAACAACAACAGTATTTCCAGCAACAACAGCACTAGGCGCACTAGGGAACTATCTTGTTTGTGCAAGTGAAGTTAATTTTCAACCTATGCATATAACTTGGGGCTTATTAAGTCCAATTAATGCACCTAAAGAACAGAAAAAATCAGCACTTGTAAACCGTGCTTTAAATGAAATTAAAAATATAAAGGAGCAATTATGGAAATAATACGAGGAACTACAATAGTTGGTGTTCGCAGAAATGGTAAAACAGTAATTGGGGGCGACAGCCAAGCACAATTAGGTGAACACTTTATAATTAAAGATTCTGTTATAAAAGTAAGAAGAATTTACGATGATAAAGTTATTGTTGGTTTTGCTGGCAATGTTTCCGATGCTTTTGCTTTTTTCAGAGAAATTGAAAACGCTTTGCAAAAGTTCTCAGGAAACTTGCAACGCGCCGTGGTAGAAGTAGGAAGCAGTTGGCAAAATCCAAAATCTGCAATAAGACGACTTGAAGCACAACTTATTGTGGCAAACGCAACTCAAATGTATCTTTTAACAGGTGATGGTAATGTTATTGAACCAGATGATGGAATAATGTCTATAGGTTCAGGCAGTTATTTTGCAATTTCAGCTGCAAAAGCATTAATAGAAAACACCGATTTAAGCGCAAAAGATATAGTTAAAAAAAGTTTATTAATAGCAAGTCATTATTGCCCACATACAAATGACCATTTAGTTATAGAGGAGGTGGAATAATATGGAACAAATGACACCAAAAGAAATAGTAACCGAACTTGATAAGTATATTATTGGTCAAGATGAAGCAAAACGCGCAGTAGCCGTTGCTTTAAGAAATCGTTACAGAAGAAGTCAGTTAAGCGAAGAACTCCGTGAAGAAATTACACCTAAAAATATCATAATGAAAGGTCCAACAGGTGTTGGTAAAACTGAAATAGCAAGAAGACTTGCAAAATTAGTTCGCGCACCATTTGTTAAAGTTGAAGCAACAAAATACACCGAAGTTGGTTATGTTGGGCGCGATGTTGAAAGTATGATACGCGACCTTGTTGAAACATCTATAAGACTTGTTAAAGAAGAAAAGTTTGAACAAGTTAAACAACAAGCAACCAATAATGCTAACATAAAAATTCGCGACATTATGTATGCAAAAAGTCGTTTAGTTAAAAGTGAAGAACCAGAAAACTATAAAGATGTGTTGCTAAAAGAAATTGAAGATGGAAAGCACGATGACGAAATAATTGAAATGGAAATTATAGATACTCCAAAAGTAGAAATTATGGGGGGCGTGTCAGATTCAAATTTAACAGATATGTTCAGTGGCTTTTTACCTAAACGCAAAAAACTTCGTAAACTTTCTGTTAAACAAGCAAGAAAACACATTGTAAACGAAGAAAGTGCAAAATTAATTGATATGGACGCTGTAAACGAAGAAGGTGTAAGGCGTGCAGAGCAAGAAGGAATTATATTTATTGATGAAATAGATAAAATTGCAATGGCTCGTGGTCAAGGCAGTGGGCCAGATGTATCTCGTGAAGGTGTGCAACGCGACATACTTCCTTTTGTAGAAGGTTGCAATGTAAGCACAAAATATGGCACAATAAGAACAGACTATATTCTCTTCATAGCAGCAGGGGCTTTCCACATTGCTAAAGTTGAAGATTTAATTCCAGAACTTCAAGGTCGTTTTCCTATTCGAGTAGAATTAAAAAGTCTTTCACAAAAAGAATTCTTAAAAATTTTAACTCAACCGAAAAATGCAATAACAAAACAACACATAGAATTGTTAAAAGTTGATAATATAAACCTTTCTTTCAATGAAGATGCTTTAAAGGAAATTGCAAGAATTGCAGAACTTGAAAATATAAGCAAAGAAAACATTGGTGCAAGAAGACTTTACACAATTTTAGAATCATTACTAGAAGAGGTAAGTTTTGAAGCAAGTGGAAAGCACCCTGTAACCGATGTGGTTATAACAAAAGAATTTGTTTTGCGAGTGTTAGAGCCTACACTTAAAGAACACGATTTATCTAAATATATAATTTAGTAAAAGGAAAAAATATGGAATACAAAAAACCCAAAGGAACTCGAGATATATTGCCAGATAAAATAAAATTGTGGCAATTTATGGAAAATAATGCACGAAATATTGCAAAAACCTATAATTACAATGAAATAAGAACACCAACTTTTGAAGAATGTTCTTTATATAAACGCAGTGTAGGTGATACAAGTGATATTGTAAGCAAAGAAATGTATGAGTTTGAAGATAAAGGCAACAGAAAAATGGCACTGCGCCCAGAAGGAACAGCAGGTGTTGTTCGTGCTGTTGTTGAAAATGGTCTTTTAAACAGTGCTTTACCGTTAAAATTTTATTATTTTTCAAATTGTTTTCGCTATGAAAACACACAAAAAGGTCGCTATCGCGAGTTCAGCCAACTTGGGTTCGAGTGTTTTGGGACGCAAAGTCCAGAAACCGATGCCGAGCTAATTATTCTTATAGATAAATATTTAAAATCTTTGGGTATTAAAAACAGCACCTTGTTACTTAATTCAATAGGTTGCCCAAAATGCAGGGCAGAATATAATAAAGCATTACAGAACTATGCATTAAAATATGAAAGTGAACTTTGCAATGATTGTAAACGAAGGTTAAAAGAAAATCCTTTAAGAATGCTTGATTGTAAGCAAGAAAGATGTAAACAAATATTTGAAAACGCACCAACTTTAATAGATTATTTGTGTTCTGATTGTAAAAATCACTTTGAAACATTAAAAACAATATTAAGAAATGAAAAAATTGAATATAAACTAGATAATCATTTAGTTCGTGGGCTAGACTATTACACTAAAACGGTTTTCGAGTTTGAACACGATGGCTTTGATAATAAAAAACTAACAGTTGCAGCAGGTGGAAGATATGACAATCTTGTTGAAGAAATTGGTGGAAAATCTTGTTCTGCAGTTGGTGTAGGTATTGGTCTTGATAGATTGGTCGAGTTAGTTGATATAACCAACATCGAACAAAAACCACTTTATTACATTCTTAACACTGATGATGTTGAATTGGCTAAAATTTTGCCTATTGCTGAAATATTAAGAAACAAAGGTTATAATGTAGAAGTTAATCTTGCAAAACGAAGCGTGAATGCACAACAAAAATATATGAATAATATCAATGCAGATTATTTAATATTTATTGGTAAGCAAGAGTTAGAAAAACACTATGCAAATATAAAAGATTTAAAAACAAGAGAAATTTTAGACGAAAAAGTAACTTTCTAGTGTTTAAAATTTTAATTGTATTTTTAAAAAATAAGTGTAAATAATTAAATCAAATATTTAAGTTAATTATTTAAAAAATATAAAGGAGAATTAATATGGCAGTTATTCATGTAAATAAAGATGATTTTGAAAATGAGGTTTTAGGTTCAGATACACCTGTTTTAGTAGATTTTTTTGCAACTTGGTGTGGTCCTTGTAAAATGCTTTCTCCAATACTTGAACAAGTTGCAGAAGAAAGTGATAAAGTTAAAATTGTTAAAACCGATATAGATGAAAATATGGATATAGCAGAAAAGTATGGAATTATGAGCATTCCAACACTTATAATGTTTGATAAAGGCGAAGAAGTTGCACGCGAAGTTGGTTTTAGACAAAAAAAGGATATCCTAGAATTAATAGACAATGTATCAAAAAATTAATAAAAACAGCCAAAGTTTAGTAAATTTTAAAACTAGCAATATAAAAAGAACTCTATCTTAATTGAAAAAGTTCTTTTTTTAGTTTAAAAAATTAAAAACTCTATGCTATTTTAATTTTAAATATAATAACTATTAAATCAAACAGTATTGACATTTTATTAAACAAGTTGTATAATTATTTAAAGATATTTCTTTAATAAGATTTTTGTTTAAGGAGTTATAATGGAGAACAACAAAATCTACTTAGATAACGCATCAACAACTATGGTAAACAGTGAAGTGCTTGCCGAAATGATGCCTTTTTTTAACACAGTATATGGTAATCCTAACAGCTTGCATTCGTTCGGAAGAGAAGCAAAAGCCGCTGTTGATAATGCGCGCGAAAGAATTGCAAGGGGAATTGGTTGTAAACCTGATGAAATTTATTTCACAAGTGGTGCAACCGAAGCAAATAACTGGGTTTTAAAAGGAATTGCCTATGCAAGTCGCGAAGCAAAAAAAGGCAACCATATTATAACAAGTAAAATTGAACACGCAAGTATTTTAGAAACCTGCAGGGAACTAGAAAAAGATGGCTTTAAAGTTTCTTATCTTGATGTTGATAAATATGGATTTGTTCGTCTTGACCAATTACTTCACGAAATTTCAGCAGACACAATTTTAATTTCTATAATGGCTGCAAATAATGAAGTAGGGACAGTTCAAAACATACAGGCAATTACAAACATAGCAAACGAAAAAGGTGTTATATTCCACACAGACGCAACACAAGCCATAGGTGCTATAAACTTTAATGTTAAAGAAATGGGAATTGATGCATTAAGTTTATCAAGCCATAAAATCAACGGGCCTAAAGGAGTTGGTGCTTTATATTTGAAAAAAGGCATAAACATAAAGAAATTTATGCTTGGTGGTGAACAAGAAAAAAATATGCGTGCAGGAACTTTAAACACTCCAGCAATAGTTGGCTTTGGTAAAGCAGTTGAAATTGCAACACGCGACATAATTGCAAACAGTAAGAAACTAAGAACTTTAAGAGATTATTTTATTCGAGAAGTTCAGTCTAAAATTGATTATGTTTACTTAAATGGCCATTCTGTTCAAAGATTACCAAACAATGTAAGCCTTGCGTTTGGTATGGTTGAAGGTGAAAGCATTTTATTTATGCTAGATATGGCAGGAATTGCCGTGTCAACAGGTTCTGCCTGCGAGTCTGGTTCAGTAGAGCCATCTCATGTGCTTAAAGCAATGAATATTCCACAAGATTTAGCGCAAGGAACAGTTCGTTTCAGTTTGGGAAAAACAACAACAAAAGAGCAACTAGATTATGTTGTAGAACAACTTGTTGATATAATTAAAAAACTTCGTCATATGTCGCCAATTTCTAAATCACAAATCGGAAATGTTAAAAAAGGAGACAAAAAATGTATAATCAAAAAATAATGAACATTTTTAAAAATCCTCAAAATGTTGGAAGTTTAAGGGGTGCAAATGCCATTGGCTATGCAACCGATTTTGAATGTGGCGATATAGTTAAAATATTTTTAAGCATTGAAGATAATATTATAAAACAAGCAAAATTTCAGGCTTTTGGTGGTGCAGGTATAATTGCAGCATCTTCAGTTGCTACAAAATTATTAAAAGATATTTCAATAGATGAAGCACTTGAATTCGATATATCAAGCGTTGTTGCAGAACTTGGCAATTTCCCAGAAAATAAAAAATATTGCTTAAATGTTATAAAAGACGCAATAAGTTTGGCAATAGAAGATTATTATAAACGACAAGCGCGTGCAGCCAAAAAAGAAGCAGAACGCAACGGGCTTTAATTCCCAATATTTTCCACTTATTAATTACAATAAACAAAACAAACTATAATTGTAAGATAATAAGGGGGAAAAACTATGAAAGAATGCATTATTGGTATTGTATTAGGCGCAGCAGCTGCTGCAGGGCTTATAATGTTTTGTAAACCAGTGAAAAATGTAGCAGAAAAAAGTGCACAAAAAATAAAGCAACAAATAACAAAAATGAAAAACAAGGCTAAATAGTCTTGTTTTTCTTATTAAAAATAAAACTTGCTTAAAAAAGTTTGCTTTAATGCATTATTTATGTTAAACTTAAATAAGTTTAGCAAAGGAGCAGGTATTTTGCGTAAATTAGGTATAGATTTAGGCGATGCAAGAATTGGGCTTGCCATAAGCGACCCACTGTGTATTTTTGCAAGTGGGCTTGAAACATATAATCGTAAAGATTTACAAAATGATTTGAATTATATTGCTAAAATTGTAAAAGATTATAATGTAGATACCATTGTTGTTGGTCTTCCTAAAAATATGGACGGAACTTGTGGCGAGCGTGTTCTTAAAACCAAAGAATTTTGTGCTAATTTGCAAAAAGTAACCAATGCTAACATAGTTTATATGGACGAACGCTTAACAACTGTTTCTGCCGAAAAAATGCTAATCGAGTCGAATGTAAGGCGAGAAAATAGAAAAAAAGTTATCGACAAAGTTGCGGCATCTATAATTTTACAAAGTTGGCTAGACAGTGTTAAATAAATTTAAGGAGTATATTATATGGAAGAAAAAAATCCAATCGAATGTTTACTTGATGTTGACAATTCAGACCCAATCGTGCTTTACGATGAAAATGACAAACCAATAAAATTTGAACAAGTTGCTTTAATTCCACATAAAGATGAACTTTATGCAATGTTAAAACCAATAGATAAACTTGATGGCGTTGCAGATGATGAGGCTGTTATTTTTCATTTTGAAGAAGATGAATCAGGCGCACAAGTTTTGTCAGTATTAGGTGATGACCAATTAATTGATGAAATTTTTGCAATTTATTTAGATTTAGTTAAAGAAGAAGAAAAAGCAATAACTGAAAAATCTCAAAAATCTTCTAAAACTGCATCTAAATCTGCTAAAAAAGACGATTCTAAAAAATCAGAAACTAAAAAATCAACTAAATCAACCAAATAAAAATAAACTGTAACTTTTGTTACGGTTTTATTTTTGATATTGACAAATAAAGCCTATTATGATAAAATAAATATGAAATATTTAACAAAGGAAATTTGTTATGATTACAGAAGATAAAAAATGTTTAGATACATCAATAATGCTTCCACAAGGCTATATGCAAGGTTTATTTTACCAAAATAACACTCATTTTTATAATTTTGGACTTGATGAAAATAATTCATCTACCGATATTCCAACCTTAAAAAGCGTTCAAATACTAGATGATGTTGATATGTGTTTAAGCGAAGCAAATTCTTTTGTTCTACCAAATGTTGAAGGCGAACAAACTAATTGTTGCGATGGAATTTACAAACTTGGCAAAAAAAGTTTTGAAAACATAAAAAATGCAACATTAATCTTCACAAGCAAAAACAATGTGCAAATAGATTTAGATTGTTTTGATAAAGATGCTGAAATTGAATTTATATTGCCTAAAAAACACAAATTATTTGTTGTTTCGCACTTTTGCGAATACACCGAAGATAATAAAAGTGATAAAGTAAAAAATTGGCTTTTAGTTGCAAACCCTAATATTTATAAAGATTTAAGAAAATCAAGTGATTTATATATGCTTTCAGAAATTGATGAAACAAATATAGACGGGCATATAAAAGTAAATAAAGAATTACAATATAACATTAATACTAATGAAATTGAAGAAAAATTTTCTCAAAACCAATCAAAAACAAGTTACACTATGTAAAATAAGAACTTTAATGGGTTCTTATTTTTTTAATTCGTAAAAATCTATTGATTTTTGTTTATATTTGTGCTAAAATATTCTTTGTTGAAAATACACACCATCGGCTATTCAAGTGTAGTTGCCTTTACTAAAAAGGTTGCACAAGGAGTTGATTAACGTTGATGGGAGGACTAAAACAAAATAATATAAAGGAGAAAAATATGTCAGTAATTTCAATAAAACAATTGCTTGAAGCAGGTGTTCAATTCGGACATCCAACAAGGCAATGGAACCCAAAGATGAAAAAATATATTTTTGTTGCTCGTAACGACACACACATCATCGACCTAGAACAAACTGTTGTATTGGCAGAAAATGCTTATAACTATGTTCGCGATATGGTGGCTAAAGGCAAAACTGTTCTTTTTGTCGGAACTAAAAAACAAGCAGCAGAAGCAATTCAACAAGAAGCAGAAAGATGTGGAATGTTCTATGTTAACACTCGTTGGTTAGGTGGAACATTAACAAACTTCAAAACAATTCGTGCAAGAGTTGAAAGACTTAACAAATTAAATCAAATGGAAAAAACAGGTGAATTCGAATTTTTACCTAAAAAAGAAGTTATTAAATTAAAGGCAGAACGCGACAAACTTCAACATAATTTAAGTGGAATTAAAGATATGCACCAACTTCCAGGTTTACTTTTTGTTGTTGACCTTAAAAAAGAACACATTGCAGTTAAAGAAGCAAGAAGTTTAGGAATACCTATTGTTGGTCTTGTTGACACAAACTGTGACCCAGAATTAGTAGATGTTGTTATTCCAGGAAACGATGATGCAATTCGTTCGGTAAAATTAATTGCAGGAATGGTAGCAGACGCTGTTTTAGAAGCTAAAAACGGTGAAAGTATGCAAAAAGTTGCAGAAGAAGCAGTAGAAGAAAATGATGAACCTGCAGAAAAAGTTACTAAAAAAGTTTTCAAAGAAACAAAAAAATCTGAAGACAAGAAAGAAGAATCAGTAGAAGAAAAATCAGAAGTTAAAGAAGAAAAAACTGAAACAAAAGCAAAAACAACTAGAAAACCAAAAGCAGAAGCAACAGAGAAAAAAGCAAAAACAACAAAAACTACTAAATCTGCAGATAAAGAATAATTTTAAATTATATTAATAAAACAAACAGTGAATAAATTTACTGTTTTGTTTATTTCATTTATAAATTAATAAAAAGGGAGTTTATTATGATTTCATCAAAAGATATAATGGCTTTGCGTCAACGCACACAAGCAGGAATGCTTGATTGTAAAAATGCATTAGAAGCAAATAATGGAGATATGGATAAGGCAGCCGCTTGGTTGCGTGAAAAAGGTATGGCTGCTGCAGCAAAGAAAGAAGGCAGAATTGCTGCTGAAGGTATTGTAGACAGTTATATTCATATGGGTGGTAAAATAGGTGTTCTTTTGGAAGTAAACTGTGAAACCGATTTTGTTGCAAAAAACCCAGCATTCCGTGAACTTGCTCACAATATTGCATTACAAATTGCGGCAAGTAAACCACTTTTTGTATCAGTTGAAGATGTTGACCAAAAAACATTGGAAGAAGAAAAGAAAATTTATTTTGCACAAGCAAAAAATGAAGGCAAACCAGACCAAGTTGCAGAAAAAATTGTTGAAGGAAAAGTTAAAAAATATTATCAAGAAGTTTGCTTGCTTGAACAACCTTACTTCCGTGAACCAGAAAAGAAAATTCGCGAAGTAATCAATGAAGCAGTTCTTTCAATAGGTGAAAAAATCACTGTTCGCCGTTTTGTTCGTTATGAAATGGGGGAAGGTTTAGAAAAAAGAACCGACAATTTCGCTGAAGAAATTGAAAAACAAATTGCAGAAGCAAAAGAAAATAATTAACAAAAGCAGAGTTATCTCTGCTTTTTTAATTGCAAAATATTCTTTTTTATTGTAAAATAAATATATTATTACAAAAGGTGGTATATATATGTTTTCAAATCAAGAAGATCAGTCTATATATAATGCTTTAAAAGCAAGACTTGAAGGTAACTTAGACCATTTTGTTTCTGAGTTGCAAACCATTCGAGCAGGAAGGGCAAATCCAAGATTGTTAGATAAAATTATGGTAGATTACTATGGAACACTAACTCCTTTAACTCAAATGGCAAACATTTCAGCACCAGACCCAAGAACAATTACAATAAGTCTTTGGGATATAAGTATGCTTCGTGAAGTGTTGAAAGCAATTCAAACCAGTGATTTAGGCTTAAATCCAAGTGATGATGGAAAGGTTATTAGATTATATGTTCCTGCACCAACAGAAGAACGCAGAATTGAGTTGGTTAAAATGTCTAAAAAATTCGCAGAAGATTGTAAAATTAATATGCGTAATGCAAGACGCGAAGCACTTGATGAATTTAAAGACCTTAAAAAGAAAAGCTTAATCACTGAAGATGATTTAGAAATTGCTGAAAAAGAAGTTCAAAAAATTTTAAACAGTTATACTGACAATGTTGACAAAACATTAGCGCAAAAAGAAAAAGATATAATGGAAGTCTAGTTTTAAAGCATATTTTGTAGTGTGATGTGCCATAATAAAAATATAAGCAAAACATTTTAAACTTATATTGTCAAAAACAATTTTCTCTTCATAAACTGTCAATAGGAATTATGTTTGTTTTAGTTAAATAATAAAACTAGTTTTTAAATTAATCTACATATTATTTAAAATAAGTTTAATAAAAATCAACATTAACCTAAATCATAAAATTTTCCTATATCTATGTTGTTAATGGAATATAAGTTACTAACTAGATAAAATATACTTTTGTTATAGAGGTTTAAATGTCAGTCAAATCAAACGAAACTAAAATTTTACGCAAACTAGACTTAACAAGGCTTCCAAATCACATTGCAATAATAATGGATGGAAACGGAAGATGGGCTACAAGAAGGGGGTTGCCAAGAAGTTATGGACATAAAGCAGGTTGCGAAAATTTAAAAAAAATTATAATAAATCTTTCCGACTTGGGTATAAAAAACGCAAGTTTTTTTGCGTTTAGCACTGAGAATTGGAAAAGACCCCAAGATGAAATTGATTCAATTTTTAACAGTGTAAGAGAATATTTACATGAAGACAGCCATGTTCTAATTGAAAGGGGAATTAAATTAACTTATATAGGCGATTTAAAAAGATTGCCAACTGATTTGGTTGATGCTTTTAAACGAGTTATGGAAGAAACAAAAGACTGCAATAAAATGACACTTAATCTAGCAATAAACTACAGTGGTCGTGAAGAAATCGTAAGGGCAGCAAACAAAGCAATAACAAATGGTAAACAAATAACTGTAGAAGATTTTGATAAATTATTAGATTTACCAGAGATGCCAGCACCAGACTTTGTTATAAGAACAAGTGGTGAACAAAGGTTATCAAATTTTATGTTATATCAAATGGCTTATAGCGAATTGTTTTTTACAAAAGTTTTATGGCCAAGTTTTACAAATAAAGACTTACAAAAGGCACTTATAAACTTTCAGCACAGAGAAAGAAGGTTTGGGGGGCTTAAATAGACTTTACTTTTTTAAACTTAAGGAGAATTTTATGACAACAGAGAGAAATTTCAACCCAGCCAACTATAAATCGCGCATTATATCTGCCGCAATAATTTTGGTTGTGTTAGTTGCTTCAATTTTACTTCGACAAATTTCTGAAGGCACAAGATATATATTTGATATTTTTATTGGCTTTTTAATGGTAATGAGTGCTTTTGAAATTGAGCAACTTCTTAAAAAATCGGACAAGCCTGCTTATATAATCGGAATGGGGCTTTTTCCATTATTATGTTTTATTTCATTAATAGTTTGTATTTCATATCAAACTTCATTTTATATTTATCTTGCAACAGTCGTAGGGCTTCTTGTTGCAACATATTTAGTGTTATTTTTAGTTATGGGCGCATTTTTGCCAGAATATACTGCAAAAGAAATGATGGAAGACGAATATAAAGGCTCTAAATGGTCATATGTAGCAAAGAAATGTGCTAATACTATTTTAGGTTGCATATATCCAACAGTTTTATTGTGTTTCTTCTTTTTAATTAATCATTTTAACGACTTTTTTACATTAAGTGTAGAATATGATGCAGGGTTTTTGGGAATAATTTTGGTGCTTGTAACAACAATGATGGCAGATACTTTTGCAATGCTAATTGGTCGTTTGTTAAACACTCCTAAAATCAATTTAGAAAAATTAGGTCCAGGTAAAACTTGGGGTGGATTTGCAGGTGGAATTATAGGCGCAATATTAGGTGCTCTTTTGGTATATGTTTGTTTTAATACATCTGCATCACTTTCAGATTATTTTGCAAATAATGGTATAACAATTTGGATATTTTTAATAGGTGGTTTATTCTGTGGCTTGTTTAATATGTGTGGAGATATAACTGCTTCATACCTAAAACGCCGTGCAGGCATTAAAGATTTCGGTAAAATGATACCAGGGCACGGTGGTATTATGGACCGTATAAATGGTTTAGTATTTAATGTTATTTTTGTATTTTTATTCTTATTAATAATTTTTATGGTTTAATTTGAATAGTAATATAATATATATAATAAACCAAAGATAAAATTTTAATATTAAATTAAACTTTACATTCAAGGAAGTAGATAGCGAGATAATGCTTGCAATTATTATACCAAAACTACGCAGAATGCAAACTAAGGGAAGTTGGGTGAAACACGGAAAAACAATAGTTTTTAATAAACTTAATATTCATAAAATTTTTGCATTCTTTAAGTTTTATAATATAAGCAGTTTTCTGTTTGTATAGTTTTAAGTTATTTTTGAAGTTTAAAAATTTATTAATTTAAAAAATTTTAGTTTTTTAAATTTTTACGACACATAATTTAAAATAAAGTTCTATTTCAAGCGTTTACATGCATTAGCAAACAAAACCAATTTTTATAAAAACTGTGATGATAAAAATTGAAAATTTAGTTACAAGTTGTTAGTTTTAAATTTCATTCTTTTCAAATTTAATAACAAAGTGTTATTCTATTTGTTTAATTTCAGTTATAAATAAAAAATACTAATTAAGAAACATTTTAAATTATAAAATAATTAATAGTTTTAATAATTTTTATTAACAAGTTACAATATTTTAATTAATTTAAAACTTTTAAGTTTACCAAAATCTATTTAAAAGGGGGTAAGTTTGTGTTAGCATTGCTGGCTAGTTTTTCTAGTGTTATGAACACTATTTTATATATTTTACTCGCGTTACTTGTTTTGCTTGTGATGATAACCATTCACGAATTCGGACACTATATCGTCGGCAAAAAACTTGGATTTAAGATAAATGAATTTGCTATAGGTTTTGGTAAGGCAATATTTAAAAAAACTTTAAAAAGTGGCGAAGTTTTCAGCATAAGAATAATTCCACTTGGTGGATATTGTGCATTTGCTGGGGAAGATGAAGATGACGCCGACCCTAAGGCATTTAACAATCAAAAGCCTTGGAAAAGAATGCTTGTGCAATTTGCTGGGCCATTTTTCAATTTCGTTTCAGCCATAATCTTTGCGTTTATATTATTAGTTGGATTTGGTTATGATATAAGAACCATAAATTCAGTTGACCCAATGCACGCCGAACAAATGAAACAGTTAAGCACTGAATTAAGTCAAGAACTTAACGGACAACAACTTGATACTTTGCAAGAAGGCGATATAATTCGAGAAGTTAACGGAACAAAAGTTTCATTTATTTCAGGAAACACTTTTAACAGATTAATTGAAGATATTGGTGTTAACGAAATTTTCACATTCACTGTTGAACACGCAGACGGCACAACCGAAGTTTTAACCTTAGCAAAATTTAAAAACCCTGATGTTGAAAATGATGAAGTTGGTATGCTAGGTGTAACTTTAGGTTACTATCAATATACTTTTCTTGAAGCAATAGTTAATTGTGTTCCTGTTGCTGCCGTTATGGCTTGGGAAGTGCTTGTGTTCTTATTCCAACTTTTAACAGGTGGCGTTGCGCTTTCGCAAGTTGGTGGGCCAATAACAACAATAAGCACAATGGCAGAATATACACAAATAAATATAATGAATTTATTTATATTCCTACCATTTATTTCAGCAAACCTAGCCGTCTTTAATATCCTACCGTTCCCAGCCCTAGATGGCTCTCGAATGTTGTTTACGGGAATAGAATGGATAAGGGGAAAACCAATTAACAGAAATGTTGAAAGCTGGATACATTTTGCAGGTTTAATTGTGTTGTTTGCATTTGTAATTTTTGTTGATATATTTAATCTAGTAACATAAAAGGAAAAATATTTTGAATATACCATCTCTTTTAGAAATACCCGAGAATAAAGTTTTTAAATTTAGTTCTGCAAATTATAATGAAGAAAAGAACGAGTGCGTTCTTCTTTTTCTATATTCTAATAATAATAAACCAACAGACGAGCAAAAGCAATCATTAATAAAAAATTTACAAAATTTAACCGAAAATTTATGCAGTTTAAAAGTTAAATTTAAACAAAGTTATATAGATAAAGAAGTGGCTTTAAATTTATTAAATGAATTTTTTCAGCACAATCTTCCAATTCTATTAAATAATTTTACATTAAATGATATAACTCTAGAAGTAAGCGATGAAATAAATATATCTATCTCTTGTTCTGAAAACCAAAAAAATATAATCTATGATAATAATAACCTAAATGAATTACAAAACTTTATTCAATCTAATTTTTTTGAACCTGTAAATATAGTATTTAACACTGAAAAACAAGATAAAAAATTAAGCGAAGAAGATTATCAGGATATAAACGCAAACACAGATTTAATGAAATGTTTGGAAAAAGAGCAGGAGATAAATGTAGTTTCAGTTGCAGATGTCGAAATTTTAATAGGGAAAGAAATAACAAAACCACCGGTTTTTATAGAAGACATTGGGCTTGATGAAAAGGAAGAAGTTTCAGTTGCTGGATTTTTGACCAATTTTTTAGAAACCGATTTCATTCCTAAATCTAGCAAAGAAAAAGGCGAAACAACAACAAAGAAAAAAATATCTTTTACCATAACCGATACAACAGGTTCAATAGATATAATTGCTTTTCCTAACGATAAAAATCTGGAAATTTATAGAACCCTTGAGGATAATCAACAAGTGCTAGTTAATGGTTTTGTTAATGTTTTTGGAAATCGAAAAAGTTTAAGAATAAATGCTCTTTCAAAATGCAATATTTTAACGCTTGAAAGACAGTTTGTTTGGAGAAAGGAAAAACCTAATTATCTCTGCGTAAAACCAGAACCTATGCACGACCTTGTTCAAATGGATTTATTTTCAAAACAAAAGAATGAAAACTCTAATTTTTGGAATGAAAATCATTCTGTTGTAGTTTTCGATTTTGAAACAACAGGGCTTAATGCCGATAATTGTCAGATAATCGAGATTGGTGCCGTAAAAGTTGAAAACGGTGTTTGTGTTGAAACATTTTCAACACTTGTTAACCCTAATTGTGCCATTCCTGAAGAAATTGAAAAAATAACAGGTATTTCGACCGATATGATAGCATTTGCTCCAACAATAGATTTGGTTTTGCCAGACTTCTATAAATTTACAAAAGATAGTGTTTTAAGTGCATATAATATAGGGTTCGATATTAAATTCCTGCAAAATGCAGGTAAAAAATTACGCTATAATTTTAATAACAAGCAAATAGATACATTGGAACTAGCAAGAAACAAAATTCCTTCATTGCATAACTACAAACTTTCTACAGTTGTAAAAGCACTTGATATAGTTCTAGAAGATGCGCACCGTGCGTTAAACGATGCTGTTGCAACTGCAAAAGTTTTTATTAAACTTATATAATGCTTTTAAATGGCTGATTTTCTCAAAGAAATTTTGTAAAAATTTAATTATTCTATTGATTTTTTAAATTAATTGTGTTATACTAATTAGGATAAATTCTAGTATGAGTGGGTTCAAGCCCACTCATAATTTTTAAAGGAGATAAAATGATTAATAGTAAAGACTTTTTCATAGCATTAGAACTTTTAGAAAAAGAAAAGAAAATAAATAAGGAATTTTTTATTTCAGCACTTGAAACAGCATTAACAAGTGCATATAAAAAAAATTTTGGTGAAGCTAAATCAGCAACAGTTAAATTAAATCCAGAAAAAAACACAATAAAGGTTTATGCTTATAAAACAGTTGTTGATGAAGTTGAAGATCCAGACAAACAAATTTCATTAGAAGATGCTAAAAAAATAAAAGCATCATATAAAGTGGGCGATACTATTTCAGAAGAAGTTACACCTAAATCTTTTGGAAGAATTGCTGCCCAAACAGCAAAACAAGTGGTTATGCAAAAATTAAGAGAGGCAGAACGCGAAAATATTTCTGCTGAAATAAGTTCAAAAGGCGACCAAATAACAACAGCAATCGTTCGCAGAATGGACGCTAAAAATGTTTATCTTGAATTAAGTGGAATAGAAGTTGAAGGTGTTTTATCTGAAAATGACCAAATTCCAGGTGAGAAATTTGCCGAAGGCGATAGAATAAAAGTTTATATTAAACGAGTAAAAGAAACCACTTTTGGTTCACAAGTTCAAGTTTCAAGAACAACAGTTGGTTTTGTTAAAAAACTTTTTGAACTAGAAATTCCAGAAATAGAAAATGGCGATGTAGAAATAAAAAATATTGTTAGAGAAGCAGGGTTTAGAACAAAAATTGCTGTTGCATCTAAATCTTCAACAATAGATGCTGTTGGTGTGTGCATAGGAAATCACGGGGCAAGAATTAATGCAATCGTTGAAGAATTAAAAGGCGAAAAGATAGATGTTGTTCCTTGGTCTGAAGATGTTTTTGAATACATTGCATCTGCGTTAAGTCCTGCTGAAGTTATCAGCGTAGAAATTAATGAAGATGAAAAGTCAAGCAAAGTTATTGTTCCAGACAACAAACTTTCACTTGCTATTGGAAAAGAAGGAATGAATGTAAGACTTGCAGCAAAATTAACAGGTTGGAAAATAGATGTAAAAAGTGAAAGTGCTGCTGAAAAAGCAGAAGCACCTGCTCAACCAAAAGAAGTTAATTTTGAAGGCTTGCAGGAAGATGATGCCGATATCTTTGATGATCTTGAAACAATAGATTAATCTTAAAAAGGTGTGCTATGAAAACTCCTTTAAGAATGTGTGTGGTATGCAGACAACAATTTCCAAAATCTGAATTAATAAGATTAGTTAAGCAAGATGGAAAAATTATTATAGATAAAAATAATAAAATACAGTGTCGTGGTGTTTGGATTTGTAAATCAAGCGACTGTATTTCAAAATTAAAAAAATCAAAAAGTCTTAATCGTGCTTTTAAATGTGAAATTCCAAACGAAGTTTACGAGCAAATTGGAGATTATTTACAAAATGGAAATATCAACCATTAAAAAATATATAGATTTAGCAAAAAAAGCAGGTGCAATTTTATACGGGCTAGATAATATAAAATCAGGCATTAAAAACATATATTTAATATTAATAGATAATAAAGTGGGCTCATCTTTAAAACGAAATATTGAATTTATAAGTCAGCATAAAAAAGTTCAATGTCTAGTTTTAAATGACATAAATCTAGATGATTTATTAAATACAAATAATTGTAAAGTTATTGGAATAACAAATATAAATTTAGCAAATAAAATTAAAGATTTAATTAATTAACACAAAACAAAATATCAAGGAGAAGTAAGCTTGGATACAAAAAACAATCAAAACAAACAAAAAGTAAGTTTCGAAAATCTTAAAAATCTCTCGCAAATAAATAATAAAGATTTATTAAAAATGGACAAGGAAATTAAAAGTTTGCTTGGACAGATGGAGTCTATTACCAAAATTATAAGAGAGAATTTTAGGAACAAAAATCAAGAACAACAAACAAGTGTTAAAGAAAAAGAAATTGAAAAGCAGGAAGAAAAGCCGGCATCTATTGTTATTCCTAATAAAACTGAAACGAAAATTGTTGAAAAATCAGAGCAAAAACAAAAAACAGTTCGTCAATTTGATAAAGACAAACGAAATACATCACAATTTCAACAAAAATCTAATAACTTTAACCAAAAACCACAATTCAAAAAAGATAATAATATTAACATAGATTTTTCTGTTCAACCAAATTTTTCTGCACAAAAACGAGTTTTTGATAACTCTAAAAAGAAAGATGAACGCCGTGATAGAAATGGTTTTAAAGAGCAAAAATCAAAACGCAGTTTAATGCGTAAAGGCATAATTGAAGAAAATTCTATAACAGAAAGAATTATGGGAAGCCGAAAAATTAAAACAAAGAAAAATAAAGAGCAACCTGTTGTGGTTCAAGAACCAATCAGCCATGCAGTAATAACAACTCCTGTAATTTCAATTAAAAATCTATCAGAAAAAACAGGTAGAAGTGTTGCAGACATCTTAAAACAATTAATGATTTTAGGTATTATGAGCAATGTGAACAGCACTATTGATTTTACCACTGCAGAACTTGTTTCAAGCGAATTGGGCGTTGTGCTAGAACAAAAACTTGAGAAATCATTTGAAGAAAAACTTGCAGAAGAATTCAACAATGCAGATAATATTGATACTAAATCATTACAAAAACGCCCACCAATCGTTACAGTTTTAGGGCATGTTGACCACGGTAAAACATCATTACTCGACTATATAAGAAATGCGCACATAGCAAGCACCGAGGCTGGTGGAATTACCCAACATATTTCAGCATATCAAATTGAAAAAATGGGGCAAAAAATTACTTTTATAGATACACCGGGGCACGAAGCATTCAGTGCAATGCGTGCTCGTGGGGCTAGTATCACAGATGTTGCAATCTTAGTTGTTGCAGCCGATGACGGAATTAAACCACAAACTCGAGAAGCCATTCACCATATTCAAGAAGCTAAAGTTCCTATGATTGTCGCTGTAAATAAAATTGATAAACCAGAAGCAAATATTGAACGCGTTAAACAACAATTAACCGAAGAAAACATTATTCCAGAAGAATGGGGTGGTGATGCAATTATTGTTCCAATTTCAGCTTTAACAGGTGAAGGTATAGACAAATTGCTAGAAATGGTATTGCTTGTTGCTGATTTACAAGACTTGAAAGCAAGTCCAAATGGACACGCACAAGGCATTGTTCTAGAAGCAAAACTTGATAAAGGAAAAGGGCCAATCGCAACAGTTATTGTTCTTAATGGAACATTGAATGTTGGAGATACAGTTATTGCTGGAATGAGTGCTGGAAAAGTTCGTGCTTTAATCAATGATAAAGGGGCTAATGTTAAAAAAGCACTTCCAAGCACACCAGTTGCAGTATTGGGCTTAGATGGTGTTCCAAATGCTGGCGATAATATGTATGTAGTAGATGAAAAGATGAGTAAACAAGTTCTTGCAGAAAGAAAGAGAAAAATGCAAACTGAAAAAATAAATGCAAAAACAGCCTTTTCAATGGAAGATTTCCTTTCAAAATCTGCAGATAGCGAGAAAAAGATATTTAATATCATTGTTAAAACAGATGTTCGTGGAACATTTGAAGCATTAACTGCTATTCTAAATGAATTGCAAAACGATGAAGTAAAAGTAGAGTGTATACACGGTGGCGTTGGCGCAATCAATGAAAATGATGTGTTGTTTGCTAAAAATTCAAATGCTTTAATAGTTGGTTTTAATGTTAAACCAGATAGTAAGGCAAGTGCAATGGCAGAGCATCAAAATGTTGAAATTTATTTATCAAGAATAATTTATCAAGTTGTTGAAAAAGTTGAGCAAATTATAAAATCTATGAGAACACCAGTGTTTGAAGAAAAAATAATTGGACACGCAGAAGTTATAAGAACATTTAAAATCAGCAGAATTGGAACTGTTGCTGGTTGCGTTGTAAAAGATGGCGTTATATCTAAAAATGCTCATATCAGACTTAAAAGAGGTAAAGATATTTTGGTTGATACCAGTATAACAACATTACAAAAAGACCGACAAGATATTAAAGAAGTATCTGCAGGTATGGAATGTGGTATAAAACTTGAAGGCTATAATGACATTCTTTTAGAAGATATTTTGGAAGCATATGTTTTAGAAGAAGTTATTCGAGATTAATTTTAAAGGTTGCTTTCAAAAGCAACCTTTTTACTATATTTTAAAAGGAAATATATATGAATAATCGTTTAGAACGCGTTAATTCGCAAATAAAAAGAATACTTTCAAACTTAATCTCTAATGAAATAAAAGACCCAAGACTTAAAGGCTTTATAAGTATTTCGAATATAGATACAAGTAAAGATTTAAGCCATTGCAAAGTGTTTATCAGTATTTTTGGCGTTAATGAAGAAGAAAAACAAACAACATTCAATGTGTTAAGAAACAGTGTTCCATTTTTAAGAAAATCGTTAGCACACAGTTTAGATACAAGAATAACCCCAGAACTTCACTTGTTTTTACATGAGGGTATGAAAGAAAGTGATAAAATTGAAAAAATATTAAATTCATTAAACTTAAATAAGGAGGAATAATGGCTAGTTTTATAAACGAGTTAATAAAGGCAATAAATAATTCAAATAAAATAGCAATTTTTTCTCACGAAAACAGCGACCACGACAGTTTATGTTCAAGTTGTGCATTGCATCTAATTTTACAAAAATTGGGCAAACATTCAGATATATTTGTTGAAGAGAAACCAAGCAATGCAATATTACATTTTGTTAATAGTTTTGAATTAAAAACAGAAATAAATGAAAGCGATAAATACGACCTAGCCATAGTTTGTGATACAGGTGAAGCAAAGCGCATAGGAGAAAAATGTTTAAGTTTATTCAACACAATCCCACTAACTTTTTGCATTGACCATCACCATACAAATAAAGGCTATGCAAAATATAATTATATAAAAGAGTGTTCAAGTACTTGTGAAATTCTATATAATTTATTTCACAATAAGGTAGATTTTAATGCTCAAATTGCAAAATTACTTTACACTGGTATATATATGGATTGTGGAGCATTTACATATTCAAATGCAAACTATAAAACATATAAGTGTGCTTCCGAATTGTTGAAACTAGCACCTAATTCTAATGATGAATTTTTTGTCGCATTCGGAATTGCTCATACAGAAAATTTTGAAATAACTAAACTTGCAATGAATTCAGTTAAATTTTATTTAAAAAATCAACTAGCAATTTCAGTTTTAACAAATGAAGATTTTAAAAAAGCAAATTGTCCTAAAACTGATGCGAAATTTATAGTTTCATATATGCAAGGCATAAAAGGCGTAAAAATTTCAGCCAATTTCAGACAAGGCAAAAATGTTAATGATTGGTTTATTTCTCTAAGAACTTCTTACGATGATATTGATGTATCAAAAATTGCACAAAAATTTAATGGTGGTGGGCATAAACGAGCATCGGGCTTAACACTTAAAGGCGATATAAACAAAGTAATAAATGCTTTGGTCTATGAATGTAAAAAGGTGTTAAAATAATGAATGGCTTTTTCAATATAAATAAACCTGTTGGTATAAGTTCAGCAAAAGCCGTTTGGCAAATCAAAAATAAATTAAAAATTAAAGATAAAATTGGACATACAGGAACTTTAGACCCACTTGCAAGTGGTGTGTTGGTTGTTGCTGTTGGTAAGGCAAACAGATTATTTGAAAAATTACTTAATAAAACAAAAAAATATCAAGCAGTGTTTGATTTTGGCTATCAAACAATAACAATTGACAATGAAAGCACTGAACTTGCTTTCGAAAATGGTAAAATTCCAACTTTAAATGAAATAAATGAATGTTTACCTAAAATGCTTGGCAAACAACAACAAGTAGCACCTATTTTTTCTGCAAAAAACATAAATGGGCAACGCGCATACCAAATAGCAAGAAATGGCGAAAATGTAGAAATAAAACCACATAATATCGAAATTTTTGATATTAAGTGCTTAAAACAATGCACTAAGTCTCAATTTTTGTTCGAAATTTTTTGTAGCAGTGGAACGTATATAAGAAGTATTTGTAAAGATTTAGCAACTAATTTAGACACATATGCGACTATGACTAAACTTATACGAACAGAAAGTGGAAATTTTAATATAAAAAACAGTGTTTCTATTGAAGATGTACAGCTGTCAGATTTAATAGATATCTCATATGTTTTAGATGATTTAAAAACTATTCAATTAGATGAAGAAGTTATACAAGATATAAAAAATGGTAAAACAGTAAAAACAAACCAAGACAATGGCGAGTATAACATAAAATTAAATGATATAACTGTTGGGATTGGCTTGGTTAAAGATAAAATAATAAAAATAAAACCTTGGCTAATTTAAAAGGAGAAATTATGGTAAGATTTGGTCCATCAGGTAATAGCGATAAATTTTACAGTGATGGTAACACCGATACAATTCAAGCGTTTAAGTGGTTGTCTGAAATGGGGCTTTCTGCTTTTGAATATTCATTTACTTTAGGTAGATATTTAAAACAAGAAACTGCACAAAAACTTGGTGAAGAAGCAAAAAAATATGATATAGAAATAAGTGGGCACGCACCTTATTTTATAAATTTTTGTAATGATTCAGATATTTCGCAAGAAAATAATGCAAAATATTTGTTAAACACATTAAATTCCATAAAAAATATGGGTGGAAAACGTTGTATTTTTCATATAGGCGCACAAATGAAATACACACGAGAAGAAGCTTTGAAAAATTTAAAGCAAAACTTTCTTAAATATTTGGAAGTTTTTTATCAACAAAATTATGAAGGTATGTATTTAATGCCAGAAACAATGGGGAAATATTCTCAAATCGGCAATGTAGATGAAATTTTGGAAATATGCAGTTGGGATAAATCATTAATTCCTTGTTTTGATTTTGGGCATATAAATTGTATTATGCAAGGTAAATTAAAAGAAAAACAAGATTTTAAGGACATTTTAGAAAAAGCAATTAATATCTTGGGAGAAGATAAAATAAATAAATGTCATATTCATTTTTCTAAAATAAAATATGGAGAAAAGGGCGAGATT
Organism: uncultured Clostridia bacterium; assembly: GCA_944383275.1. Classification (GTDB taxonomy): domain Bacteria; phylum Bacillota; class Clostridia; order Christensenellales; family UBA1242; genus UBA7584. The sequence continues at coordinate 959 of CALWOV010000003.1, read as the reverse complement.
GCACATTTAACTTTCGATGACAGAGATTATGGGCCTAATTTTGAGCCAATGATTGATGCAATTAATGAATTGAAACTTAATCCCGTAATTATTTGCGAATCAAAAGGAACTCAGGCAATAGACGCACAAACAATGTGCAATTATTATAAAAATCTGTCAAAATAAAACATAGAATTGATTTTTTAATAATTCTATGATAAAATTAAATATAAATTTTTAAAGGAGACAAATTTATGATAGCAGCAGTAGAATTAAGAAAAGGAATGTGCTTTGAAAGAAATGGTCAAATTTTTACTGTAGTTGATTTTCAACACAATAAACATGGCCGTGGTTCAGCAGTTGTTTGGGTTAAAATGAAAAATGTTCAAACAGGTGCTGTTGTTGAAGATACTTTCAACCCTACAGATAAATTTCCAAAAGTAACATTTCAAGAAAAAGAAATGACCTATTTATACAACGATGGCGACTTGTATTACTTTATGGACCCAGAAACATTTGAACAATTCCCATATGAAAAAAGTTTGGTTGAAGATGCTTTACCATACATTCTTGAAAATACAAACGTTATAGTTAAATTATTTAAAGACAAAGTTTTCAGCATTGCACCACAACTTTTCGTTCATTTAAAAGTTGTAGATTGCGAACCAGGTGTTCAAGGCGATACAACTAAAATGGCGTTTAAGCCTGCAAAATTAGAAACAGGTTTAGTTGTTCAAGTTCCATTGTTTATAAACATAGGCGAAAGTGTTAAAATAGACACAAGAACAGGCGAATATGTTGAAAGAAGTTAATTAAATTTTTATAGAATATTTAAAATAAATATTAATTAAGATATTATAAAATTTAATAAATTATTAAAATTATAAATTTAAAAAGATACCTAATTATAGGTGTCTTTTTTTATTATTTATAATTTTTATTAAACCCTTAAAACAAAAATAAAACCTTATTTATTATTT
>CALWOV010000002.1 GCA_944383275.1 uncultured Clostridia bacterium | reverse complement strand
CTGTGCCCGTGGTTCCAAAAAACTTATAGTTTAAAAATTAAAATCTTCTATGGTAAAATAGGAGCGAAGTTTCGCCGTTTTGCTCAATAACCAGTAGGAGGTTTTGTCTATGAAACTAGACATAGATTGTTTAACATACAAAATGTAATTGCAAGACACAAAAGTATTTGCGCTAAAATATCGCAGACAAGTTATATATGGAAAAAATCAAAAGAGATATCTGAGTAATGCTAAGAAAGTTATGCCAGTATAAAGGTATAGAAATAATAGAAGCAGAAGTATGCCCAGACCATATACATATGTAATTATCAATACCACCTAAATATAGTGTTGCTCAAGTAATGGGGTACTTAAAGGGGAAAAGTAGTTTAATGATATTTGAAAAATATGCGAATTTAAAATATGGGTATGGATAAAGAAGTTTTTGGTGTAGAGGATACTATGTAGATACGGTAGCGAAAAACAAGAAGGTAATACAAGAAAACATACGGAATCAATTGCAAGAATATTATAATTATGAACAATTAACAATGAAAGAGTATATAGACCCGTTTACGGGTGTGCCGCCAATGAAAATGATTCGAAACTTTTAGAGAGTATTGATTGTTTCGAATTTTTTTATTTTTAAATTAAAATAGAAAATTTTTAAAAGTGTTTATAAATTTATAATTAAGCAAATTTAAATTTTGACTATATTTATGCGATTATGAAAAGTAAAAATTATATTTTTGCATTTTCATTTTTATATTTTAATTTGAAATATATACTTGAACTTGATAGTCCCACTGTAAAATTCCTGTTAAAACAACATTCAAATAACAACCACAAATGAAACAATAAAATTAAATGATATTTCAGTTAAAGAAAATGTTATACTAAATTCAAATGGTGGAAATTTGGAATTTGATAATCTTTTTGCTGGTAAACAAATTAATTTAGTTGCAAAAAATGGAAACATAACAGGCAGTGTTATAGGCAATTTAAATGACTTTTCAATATCATGCAACACAAAAAAGGGCTATTGCAATTTACCAACACATAAAGAAAATGGCAATAAATCACTATTAGTTGATTGTAATAATGGAGATGTAAATGTTGATTTTGTAATGTAAACTATGTGATGTTAAAATTTTACTAACATAAAATTTTAATAAATTCTAACTAATTTGCGTGCTTTGCCCACCATCACAGTTTGAATGAACATCAGTCTCACCCAAATACAACTAAAGTTGTGCTTGGTTCGACTTCCGATAATATAAACTATGTGATGTTGTTTTGCTCACGATGTTCGCAAACCAATTTGCTAAACGCAAACCCGTTGTTCCAACGGCAACACTGTTTGAATTAACATCAGTTTTGCTTGAATATACACTCGCTTTGCTTCGTATGCATTCAGACAAAACTTCCGATAATATAAATTAAATTAGAAAATAATAAAAAATATTTTTCTTAAAATTCTTATTATATTTGATATTACAATTTTTATACTTAAATTATTAAAAGTTTTAATTTTTGTTTATTATTGATATTTTTATTTACTGTATTTGTAATTTCTTATTACAAAATCTATTTGTTAATTAAAAAATATTAATATACTGGTAATAAAACTTATATTTAATTTTGAAGTTATATTAACGCTTTAATTATTAAATTAGAAATTTATATCTATAAATTTGATTTAATATGTTTAATAATATATAATTAAAAAGTAAATCATTGGTTTTATAAAATCAAGTGATATAAAATTTATAAACTTGTATAAAAGTGATTAATATTAATAATATAATTTTAAACAAAAATTAATAACTTATGTAAATATTTTATAATAAGGATTAAATATGAAACTTATAAATTATAATAAAATACAAAATGAGAAATTAATATCACAAATAATTTTAATTACTATATTATTATTTATTTGCTTTATAACGATTTTTATATTTTCTGCTTGCAAACATACAGATGCTAATGTTGAAATAAGTCAGGTTAACGAAGAACAAAAAATTTTAGTTGATTTTTCAAAAGAAAATGATATAAAACAAGTTCAAATAATTGTCAAACACGGAAACGAAGAAGTTTCTAATACTGTTATAACTGATACTGATGAACTTGCAAAAAAATCTTGTGAAGTTTATGCTTATTATGGTAAGCAAAAAGTTTATGTTGCCATAGAAAAAGAAAATGGAGATATGTTTGAAAAATCTATTGAGATTGGTTTGTCTGCTAATGAATATAATATAGCTCCACTGTCTGGCTCACTTCCTGTTTTGCTGTTTACTCTTTCTTTATTTAAAGATGATGGCTTAAATAATAAACCAACTTTTGTTTGGCTTGACAGGGCTGGTGCCTGGAATTGGGATAAATTGCCAAACAATGTTTACCCTATTCCAACGGCAACAAAAAGTGAATACACAACGCCAAATGTTAATAGAGACCTTATGTATAGTAAAACAAACGCATACATTAGAGAACTTGCATCTATAAATGAAAAATCTAAATTTAATCTTTATTTAAATGACTATGACACAGACCAATTTTTGCATATGATAGTGGCTAGTGGCATTTTAAATCGTTCAACTTGCACATATTTTTCTGATGGCGCATTTTCTTATTCTGAAATAAACAACACATTTAATGTTGAAAATGCAACACAAAAATTTCAAGAAATGGCTGAAAAATATAATAAAACAAAATCTCAAGTAATTAACAAAGGATATTACAGTTGGGATTCTGGTTTTGAAGTAAATGGAAACGAGCTTCGCCCTTACCTGCTTGTTATTGCACATGAAGAAGAAAATGTTAATTATGTTTTTCCAAGGTTGCGTTCTGAGCATATTTTGATTGATAAAGATACAACAAATTTTGTTAAAAATTATATTATTGACACAACGAATAGCAAAACTTATGGGAAAGGCATTGAAGAAAGAGATATAAATGGAATGTTAAAATTAATACAAACTAATAATGAAAAAGTGACTGAATTAAAAAATTTGTATAAATTTAATGATGATATGTTTTCAGAAGCATATGAAAACGATAAAAAAGTTATGATGCTTTTAGGAACATATGCATTCTCGGAACCTGATTTTGCAGATTATACCAACTTAACAAAATTGCTTTATGGTGATGATTTTGTTTATTATTATAAAGGACACCCAAACACACCTACTGATATGTATCCAGAAAAAGCACAAGAACTTAATGATTTAGAACTTTATGATATTGAATCTACAATAAATGCAGAATTAATTTTATTTTATTTCCCTAATATTTATATGAGTGGTTACTCGTCTTCAACTTTTAATAGTTTACAAAATGAAGAAATGGCGTGTGTGTTCTGGAATTCTACAAAGGAAAATGCTTTAAATATTAGTGGTCAAAATGCTGAAATGTTTGATTATTATGTATCTAAATTATCATTAGATGATGAGAATTATGGTTCACTTTTACAACAATCAGATTGTAAATATTATCTAATAGAAATAAATGACCTACTTGATGTAAATTATTCGTTTGCTATATATAACGCAACATTAAATGTTTTAAATTACTATGATAGTAATAAACAATTAATAAGCAATTAAATTAACTTTATTATCAATAAAAACCAATCAAATCTTGATTGGTTTTTTTAAATAAATTTACAAATATTAAATTAATATTTTTTATTTTAAAATATAAAAATAGATACTTTGAAAATAATTATACAGAACCTTTCCCATTTTTATAAAAACACACTAATTTAATTTAATTTTTAAAAATTCAAATTTACATAAAATATTTATATAATCTGAAATTTTATCTGTAAGCGCTATAAAAATTTGTAAGCAAAACTGGTGTTTAATCAAACTGTAATATTAAAAATCGAAAATTTTTGTTACAAAGTTTTATTTATATAAAATTTAATTTTACTAAAATTTTACATCACATTGGTTTATTTTAATTTACATAACTCTTTCAATTATATCATCTTTTAAGTTACAGGTTTGTGTTTCGAAACTATCAGCAATTATTTGTCTAAATTCCTTGCTTACTTTATCAATTTCTGATAAACTGTGGTCTTTATCGATATTTGAGTAATAAGTTGACTCGTCAATTACTAAGGTTTTTGGCGCAATATAAGATGTTCTAGAATCTATAATATCACTTTCTAAAATTGTCATTTTTCCTTCTTTAAGAAAACTTAATGAACATTCTTTCATACTGTTTTTATAAAACATACTGTTGTAATGTTTACTTGTTGAAAAATTAGAAAAATCTATATCACTATTAAAAACATTGGTATTTAGAAATGTTGCGCCGTAAAAATTACTACTTGTCATAATACAACCATCTATATTGCAATTATTTAAAACAGCATTTGTAAATCCAATATTTTTTAATTCGCAATTAACAAAAGCAGTATTTTGAATGATTTTGTTAAAACTTACTGCATCGTTAAATTTACAATTAATGTAAATTTTGTTATTCATATCTAATTTGGTTATATTTTGATGTGAAAAATCTTTTTTATAAATTATATTATTTTCAGATTCTAAACTTAATTTAGGTATATCTTTTGTCGGAATTGCAGACAACTGATATGGCTGTAATTTTTTATCAATAGTGCCATCTAATGAATAATGCCAACCACATGGCCTCCCACAAGATTTTAAAATATATTCACTATTTTGAAAATCACTTAATTTATCAGCACAATCAATTAACATAGGTTTGTTAGTGTTGAATTCATCAAGTTTTGATAAGTTCATATTACAATCAATAAAATAAGTATCAATATTTGTTATATTACTAAATTTAGAATTAAAAAAATTAGATTTTTTTGCTACAGTAGTTGTAAAATCGCTATCTAAAAAAGTAGCATAAGATAAATCACTATCGTTAAGTCTACAAAATTCAAAACTTGAATTAAACAAAACACTTCCTGCTAAATACGCATTGTCAAACTCGCAATTATAAAAATTTATGTTATTAAAAACTTTTTTACTTAAATCAATATCTTTAAATAAACAGTCTTTGTAACTTACATTTTTATATTCCACATTATCTTCAGTTATAATTTGTTTTTCAATTACTTTTTTCATTATTTTACTCCTTTATTGTGTAATAAGTATAGATTATTTTTAGTAAAAATATCTGATTTTTTATGTGCAAGAAAACTCAGTTTAAAATAAAATTTTTTATTTTATCAAGTTTTTGTTGAGATTTTTTATTAAATTTTATAATATTAAGATATGAAATTATTTAACAGGTCTTTTTTAAAGTGGTTGGCATTGATAACGATGTTAATTGACCACATTGGTGCCGTGATTGGAGAAGAAGTTTTTGCAAGTTGGAATTTGCTGTGGCTATATCAACTTTTAAGAACTATTGGTCGAATTTCTTTTCCAATTTTTGCATTTTTTATTGCAGAAGGATGGTATTACACAAACAATAAAAAGCGTTATAGTTTACTAATTTTGTTGTTTGCGCTAATATCTCAACCTATATATTATTTTGCTATAAGTAATGATGTGTTTGCTTTAAATATTCTTTTTACATTTTTGCTCTCATTACTGATATTTTATTTAATAGATTTATGTAAGAAAAGTCCATATAACACACTTTATGCTTGTTTAATTGTTCTTATAATTTTTGCTATTTTTATTGGCGAAATGTTTGGAATTAGTGTTTCTTATGGTCTTTATGGAGTTTTCTTACCTGTTATATTTTATTTATTTTATCACTCTGACTATAAATATTCTAAATTAATTATGTGGCTAACTATAGCTTTATTTATAATTGTTTATTGGCTTTTACAATTTTTAACTTTAACAGAAATAAACTTTTTTTCATTTCACACTTTATTTACACTTATTGCTATTCCGTTTTTGCTTTTATATAATGGCGAAAAAGGAAAATACAGTTTAAAATGGCTATTCTACATTTTTTACCCAACACATTTGCTAGTGCTTTATTTAATTACTCTTTTAGTTTAAAATAATAATTTTGTTTAATTTCAAATCTATAATATAAACTATGTGATGTTGTTTTGCTCACGATGTTCACAAACCAATTTGCTAAACGCAAATCCGTTGTCCCAACTGCATCACTGTTTGAATTAACATCAGTTTTGCTTGAATATACACTCGCTTTGCTTTGTGTGCATTCAGACAAAACTTCCGATAATATAAACTTATGTGATGTTAAAATTTTACTAACATAAAATTTTAATAAATTCTAACGAATTTGCGTGCTTTGCTCGCCATCACAGTTTGAATTAACATCAGTTTTGCTTGAATATACACTCGCTTTGCTTCGTGTGCATTCAGACAAAACTTCCGATAATATAAACTATGTAAGGTAAAATTTAAAATTAGGTGTTGTTTGTGTAAATGCAAAATAAACTTTTATAATATAAAAAATATTAATAAAATTAAAAAATTTATAACAATTTAGTAATGAATTTACAGTTTTAATCTTAAAACAAGATAAAACTAAAACGCATTAATATTTTTACAAAATAAAAACAACCATAAATAAATGGTTGTTTTTATTTAATTTTAACTATTCAAATTCTGCTTTTACTTTTGCTGTAATTTCAACTTGGCTTACTAAATCTAAATCTGCTTCATTGTAACTTTTATATAAAGTTGAGCAATAGTAAGTGTTTTCTTCACGAACTTTAACTAAAGACAAATCGGTTCTGTTAGATATAAATTCGGCTTTAGTTTTAGCATTATCAATGGCTTGTTTTAAAACTTTTTGATATACATCTTTTGAATTTGAAACTTCATAATTAATATAATTTATTGATTTTATCCCCATATTCATTAAATCATCTATTGAACTTTTAATTAAAGATAAATCATCAAGTTTATAACAAAAATTTAAAACAGCATAATAACCAATTAAGTCTTTGCCACATTTATAATCACAACTAGGATAGGTTGTAAAAGATGTTGACATTACTTCAACTGCACCTAAATTTTCAAGTTTTTCTTTTGCAATTTTATACATATTAAAAGTTTGCTCTTTTGAAACAGCAACATTAACATCTACATTTTCAATTGTTACATAAACTTTTGCTGTATCTGGAGTAACTTTTATTGAACTTTCGCCAATAACACAAATTTCAGTTTCATTAAATTCTGAATTTTTTTCTTCATCTTCGTCTTTTGCTTCAATAGCATCTTCTACAATTTCAAGATTTAATTTTGAAGCAATTTTTTCTTTATTTTCTAAATTAAGTTCTTTGTCTTGTGCTTCTGATTTATTTTCATCAACTATTTTCTTTGGTTCTATATTTAACTTATTATCTTCAATATCTATTTTTTTATCTTCTATATCTATTTCTTTTGCAACTTCAGTTTTTTCTAATTCTTCTGCATTAACTTGTTTGTTAATATCTACAGAATTTTGAAAGCCATCTATACCAAACAAAACACACATTAAAGCCATAAACATAAATGGTAAAAATTTTATTTTTTGCATACAACTTAACTCCTTTTTTAATTTATGATTTTAAGTTAAGCAGTTTTTAAAAAATTATTTATGAAAAACAAAATAAGACAAAAATTTTAAAAATAAAACAAATTTTTAAGTTTAAATAGAAATAAAAGATATAAAAAATTAAATTTACAGTTTTATGATTAAAAATTTATATATAAAAGATATATAATTAATTTTTAATTTTTAGTTTACTTTTTATGATTATTACATTATAATAATAATATGAGTAAAGTTAAAAAAGATATGAATGTGTCATTAATAGTTGCACTTTTAAGTTCGGTGTTGTTTGTTGTTGGAATACCGATGATAGTTTTATTTGCTGGAGAAATTTGGGTATTAATGGCTTTGGGTATAATTTTTGTTGTTTTCGGTTTTTATGGTGGTCCACTTTTGTGGATAAAATATGCTTCTTTTTTTAAATTGAAACGCGTTGTTGAAGCCGTTATGGAAGAAAACCTAACAACTAACAAAGAAATCGCACAGCAATTACAAATTTCTGAAAAAGAAACTAAATCGCTTATAACAAAAGCAATTAATAAAAAGTATATAACAGGTTATCTATATGATGGTGAAACTTTAACTTTAAATAATAAAGAAAAACCAAAACGCAAAATTGAAAAACACAGATGTTTAAATTGTGGTGGAAAACTTGAAGAACAAGAAGAGTTCTGGCACTGCCCTTATTGTGGAGATAACTTTCCAAAAGAAAAATAAAATATGGTTAAAAAATAAGAACTGAATTTAATCAGTTCTTATATTTTTTAGTTTCAATATTTTTACAGTTTTCACATACACCATAAACAGTAATTTCTTGCGAATTTATATTAAATCCCCAATTTTTAGCATTAAATTTTTTATTAAAAACTACTTCGTTTGGTATATCTAAAATTTTACCACATATGTTACAAATTAAATGCATATGATTATTGGTAATATAATCGTAATGAGCAATATTATCTTTTGTTATTAATTTACAAGCCTTACCCTGTTCTGTTAAGTTATTTAAAATTCTGTAAGTTGTTGTGTAGCCAATATTGATATTATCTTTTTGGGCTGAGTTATAAATTTGTTGTGCAGTTGGGTGGTCTAAGCGATTTTTAAGATTATTTAATATATAATCTTTTTGCTTTGTATTTCTCATTTTATTTCTTTTCTTTTTTAAAGCACATAAACCAATCAAGGCAATATTGGCCAGCAGCATTACTTTCAACTCGTTCTTTTGCAACGCCACAAGAACCTGCTGTTGGAATTATAACATCATCGCCAGGTCTCCAATCTGCTGGTGTTGCCACATTGTCTTTATCTGCTTTTTGAAGTGCTTGAATAATTCTTTTAATTTCATCAAAGTTTCTTCCTGTTGAAAGAGGATAGTAAAGTATTGTTCTAATTTTTCCTTTTGGGTCAATAACAAATACTGCTCTTACTGCCTGAGTATTAGACTGACCTGGTTGAATCATACCATATTTATTTGCTATTTCCATACGAATATCTTCAATTAATGGAAAAGTTACTTCTATATTCTTTTTGCCATTCCAATCTAATTCTTGAATTTTTCTTAACCAAGCAATGTGTGAGTAAAGCGAGTCAACACTTAAACCAACAAGTTCGGTATTCAACTCTTTAAACTCATTAATCATTGAACCAAATGTCATAAATTCAGTTGTGCACACTGGCGTAAAATCGGCTGGGTGCGAAAATAAAATAACCCATTTCCCTTCATAATCTTGTGGAAAATTTATAGTTCCTTGTGTGGTAACTGCTGTAAATTCTGGTGCATCATCGCCAATTAATGGCATTCTATTATATTCCATAAAAACTCCTTTAAATTAATTAATGGAAATCAATTCCATTAATAGTATATTAAAAAAACAAAAACTTGTCAATCAATTTTTGTTTGTTTTTGTTTTTCATCATTTACACAATATGTATGGTATAAATTATTAACTTGTTCTTTAAAATCGTTTGCAATTTCTTTTGCTGTTTTATTCCCTTTTATTAAATCTAAATAATAAACAGCCTTATCTATTATTAATTTATTTTTCTTTTTGCAATAATACATATTATATATTTTTAAATTTTTGCCACGATACTTATAATAATATTTTGCCAAAAGTAAAAAACCTGCAAAATACTCTTTTAATTCTGCATGGTAACCATCTGATGAGTTCTCTGGAAAAATAATTAAATTAATATCTTTATCTAACTCTTCAAAACTTGTTTTTAAAGTTGTGCGCAATCGTGAATCTGGATATGTTGGAATTACTTGCATTCCCTTATAAAACATATGCATAAACGGGGTTGCAAATGTGGCAAAAATTTTAGATATCCATTTAGGAAAATGTTTTTTATTTGGAAAGTAAACATTAGCAAGATAGCCCCATCTTTGTTTTAAATTTCCACACATTTCATAAGTTCCCCAAAAACGAAAAAGTTTTGGAAAATAAAGTTCATACATTAATGGACCACTTGCAGCACAGTGATTTGTTAAATATATTGCACCATCTTCTAGTTCTTCATCGTTTAAATTAATTATTTTAGGCTTTCGCTTAAATATTCTTAAAATACATTTAACAAATCTAAAAAATGGTTTTTTATTATTTTTCTTTTTCAAATCTTGTTCCTTTAAATTTATAATAGTTATATCATAATAAATTTTAATATATTTTGCAAATAAATACATTCAAAATATCTAAAAACATATAAAAAATTTTAAAAACCATCTTTTCAAAAAATTGTAATTATGATATAATACCAATAGAGGTATTTTGTGGAAAATATAGATTTATTTAGCATAAAAAAAATAATAAAACCAAAACCAAATTCTAAAAAGTTATACACTGCTACAATATGGCTTACAAAGAATAATGAAAAATTTTTATTTAAAATACCTTTCAATATATACCAGGCTAAAACATCTATATTAAATGAAATTTTAATTTCAGAAATCTGCAAAAAACTTGATATACCTTGTCAAGATGTAACACTTGCTAACTATTCACTATGGAATCAAAAGGGTGCATTAATTAAAAGTTTTTTAAAAAATAATGAAACTGAAATAAGTGTTGATAAAATCCAAAAAGATTATATAGAAAGCAAATTTAATGAGATACTTGGTGATGATTTTTATGAAAAACATATATATCCAAACATTTCAAAAGTTATGTTTTATATTGCCACAAATAAGAAAAAACTTGATGATACCAAAGTATTTAAACTATATGGCATTAAAAAAAGTTTAGAAAGCAACATCTGTTATAAAATTAATTTTTTAGATTATATTTATAATAACCCAAATTTACATCAATTTTTCAAACCTAATGCCATAGAAGCAATTAAAAATAACAGAGTTGAGTTAAATAAACTTAACAATATTTTGACAATAAACATTACAGATAAAGATATTTTAAAGTTTGGGGAAACTTATGCAAAAAAACATAATTTAAGTTTTGATTCACAAAATGAAGAGTTGCTTTGTGGTATGGCAGTTTTTGATTATCTATTTGTTCAAGATGATAGGAACACAACTAATATAAGCTTTATAAAAAATGAAAACAATTTAAAACTTGCACCAATGTTTGATAATGGTTTTAGTTTATCTTATTTAAAAAAAGGTTCTAACTTTAATTCTCCAGCGTTTTTATATAGAAATACAAATATAATAATGACCAATTTAACTAAATCTAAAATTGAAGATAAAAACAGCCTAGCTTTTGAATATATAACTAAAATAAAAAATTTTGTTGAAAATGATTTTGACAATTTTAAATTTGAATTTCTTGAAAAATACCCTGAATGTATTGATTTTGTGCCAGAAGATTATTTACATTTATTTAATGGCGAAAACAAGAAAAAAATATGGCTAGATAGTTACCTTGATAACACAAAACTTTCTATACAAAACAAGCTTAAAAATATTGAACAAAATAATTTTGAAACAAATGAAAACTATAATTTTTTTACAAATAATTGTTTCCAACAAGAAAAACAGTTTTAAAAGCAGTTTTTAAAGCATATAAAAAAATGTTTTAATAATGATAGTTTAATAATTTAAACAAAAATATTTTAAAAGTATTAAATGGTTGATTCATTACCAATCTTTAAATAAAACAAATAATACTTATTAACCTAAATTTAAAAAATCAATAAAAGGAAAGAAAATTATGTCAATGGGAAAAAATATTAATTCTTGTAAAAGTTTACAAAGCAAAATTATTATAGAAATGCTTTACAAACAAATATTTATAGAAACACAAGACCCAAAAGAACGGGAAAAACTTTATGGTGTCTGCACAAATTTAGATTTAAAAGCAATATCTAATTTACACAGACAAAAAACTTATGATTTAATTTTAAATCATAAAAACGATGACGATTATAAACAAAAACTTAATGAATATAACGAGTTTGCTGAAAGTTTAATTATTGAAAAAGTTGATAGATTAAGAACAGATATAACTTTAAACAATAAATTACCAACTAATTCATCTGATATTTTTTGTGATTTTGAAAAAAAGATTATTCTTGATTCAACAAATAATAAAGAACAAACTTTTTCTTTCATTCAACCAAATGAACCTGAGGACCGTCTTATATTAAAAGATATTGAAAGTTCTTATAATAGTTCACAACAATGTATGTAAAAACTGTGTAATGTTAAATTTAACTATGAAAATTTATCCAAAAATTATTATTTTATATAAAATTTAGATTGCTGTTACATTTGTAATTAACATCGCTTATGCTATAAATACTTTTAGTCTGTTCTGAAAAAACTTTTGATTATATAAATTATATATAGAAAATTTTAGTTTATATAAAAAATACTTTTAATTTAATAAGTTTTGCCTTATAATAAAATTATGGCGAAACTTTTTTATTTTAACTTTAATAATTTAATATACTGACAATAATAATCTTAAATTAAAAATTTATAATTTAAACAATAAATATAAATAAAATTATTAATTAAATTTTGATTTTTAAAAATAAAGCATATACTTACTATAAATAATAAATTAAAAAACATTTGAAATTACTTTTATAAGTTTTAATTTTATGTTAAACTTTCAATATAGGGGGGATTTTATGAAACACACACTTGACAATATTGAAAAACTTACAGATGAAAATTTTTTAAATTTATATAAAGTAATTTATAAAAGTAAAGATAAACCAATTGTGTTTTTGGTTGCTTCTAGAAATAAAGAAATTTCAAAACTTTATGCTAGAACAAAGAAATTAAAAGCAAATGCTGTTCGTGGACTTCCCTACTTCTATAAAGACAATGAATTATTTGTTATAACTATTAAACAATTTAGATATACAGTTAACGATTATATTTTTGAATGTCCTGCCGGCCTTGTTGAACCAAATGAAACTGAAGAGCAAGCAATTATAAGAGAAATAGAAGAAGAAATAGGGGCTAAAGTTAAAAATATAGTTTTAACAGAAAGTGCAGGTTTTACAAGTGTGGGTCTTTCAGATGAACTTGTGGCTAATTTTAATGTTGAAGTTGAACTTATTAACAATCAACATTTAGATGAATTTGAAGATATAGAGATTATTACACTGCCCTTTTCTGAAATACCTAATTTTATAAAAAACAATAATTTAGATTTAACCACTAAAATGCAATATAAAAATTTTTACATTGAAAAATTGTTAGAAAAATATGAAACAAAGGAAAAGATGATATAATGGCAAGTTTTTTAACACATATGGTTATTGGTCAAGAACATTTAAAATATTTTAGAGAAGAAAATGAAATTGAATTTTTGAAAGGCAATATTGACCCAGATTATTTATATATTTCAAAAAACTTAGACAAAGCAAAATCACATTATGGAAAACCACATAATCCTAAATTAACTCAAAAGCAAAATTTTGAAAATAAAACAATTTTATTAAATTATTTAAAGCAAAACAAATTAGATGATAGTTATAATCGTGGCTATTTTTTACATTTAATTTCAGATTATTATTTTTACAATAAAGTTATTGATATTGGTTTAGTTGAAAATTTAACTAACGATGAAGTAAAAAGCACCTACTATGATGATTATACAAAAGTTCAAAAATTTTTATTAACTAAGTATGCACCTAAATTTTTACCTGAAATTGAGAGTATGATGTATATTAAAAATAATTTTTTAAATATTTATAAGAAAGGTGCTCCAACACTTTTTAGTATGAATAAGTTTGAAAAATATATAGAATATTGCAGTAAACTTGATTTAGATAATTTTGCTAATGATATTTTAAGTGAAAAATTTAAACAATAATAAAAAATAAAAAGCCATTTTATGACTTTTTATTTTTTTGTTTATTATAAAGTTCTAACTGTTCTTCTGTTTCTGCTTTTATATAATCGTATAAAGCGTAATTATCTGGTTGTTCAACTTTTTCTTTAATAAAATTATAACAATGTTGTTGATATTTTTCAGCATTTTCTTGTTTTGAAAGACTTTCATCATAATAAATTGGCTCACCAACATTAATGATAATTCTTGGTCTTTTCTTCCACCAACATTTTTTAAATGTTGTTGCAAATGGCACAACTGGAACTTTATTTGCTGCAGCAATTTTAAAACTAGTTATAGGGAAAGTTCTTACCCCTGTATAGTATGGCCAAATATGTGCTTCTGGATAAACAATTATTACTCTTTTTTTATCAAGCAGTTTTTTAATAGCAATATTCATATTTTTAAGTGCAGTTGGTGTTTCTGCAACAGGAATTGCACCAAATGCTTTTGTAAAAAACCTGATAAATCTTTTACTTATTGAGTCTTTATTTGTAATGATATAAGTCCGTTTAGGAAATGTTGATTGAACAGAAATATTAAATGCATCTGAATAGTGTGTGTGATTTGAAAAAATCATATATCCTTGCTTTTTTAATTGTTTAAGATTTTTCTTGCCCTTAGTTTTTGTTCCTGCAAATAAATGAGTGTAAATGATAAGCACAGGATATGCAAAGCAATAATACATTATCCAATATAGTGATTTAACAAACCAATTTTTAGGTAGATATTTATAATTTTCATCAATATTAATATTTAATTTTGAATTTATAATTATAAAATCATCTGTTTCACTAATATAATATTTCTTTTTCTTTTCTTTAATTTTTTTCGTTCTCTTTGATGGCATTTTTGAACATTTCCTCCATTTTATCTATACAATGTTCAATTTGAAATTGTTTAGCATATTCATGATATTCTTTTTTAAGTTTTTCTTTTACTTTAGGGTTTTCTATCATAAAATCAATTTTTTCTGCTAAATCTGTGGAATCTCCAGATTTAAACAAATTATGAGGAGTTAATGCAAAAGTGTTTGTTGCGCTTGTTTTACTATCTGAAATAATAGGAACAAGCCCACAACTGATTGCTTCTGTGCAAGCAATTGATTCTAGTTCTACATCAGAAGCATGCACATAAAGGTCACAATAATTTAAAGTTTTAACTTGTTCTTCTGGAGTTAAAAACCATATTTTTAAAGGATTTGGTAATTTTTGCCCCAACTTTTGCAATTTATTTTGAAGTGGACCTTTGCCTGTGAAAATAAGTTGAATTTTATCTCTATATTTAGACTTATTAACTGCATCAATTAATACTTCGTGGCGTTTTTCTTCCGAAAATCTACCCATATATATTATGCAATATTTATCTTTAAACTCATCTGGTTTTTCAGATGGCTGTTCTTTAAACAAAGGCATAACCCCATTAGAAATTACACAAAGATTTGTTTTATATCCTTGTTTTATAAGTTCGTTAGCTAAAAACTGGCTTGGACAATGTATGAATTTTGCGTGTTTATAAAATTGTCTAAAATAACGCTTATATATAAGTTTGTTTATTAATTTAACATTTCTCATACCAATATGTGAAGTAATATTTTCTGGTTGACAATGAAATGCTGTGGTGTATGGTTTATTAAGTTCTTGAACTAACTTTATGGTAAATTTTCCAACTTTAAAAGGCATAATTATATGAACTACATCGGCATCTATTATTGCATCATATATAACTTTTTGCTCTGGTTTTGCAAGAATGACACCATTTTTTTCAATATATTTATTAAATATACCAAAACTTCGTTTAGGTAAAGTGTAGAAATCTTTATCATCAGGTTTTTCATAAGGAGATACTACACGGACAGTATGTCCCCGTTCTCTTAATTTTCTTAAAAGTTGCATTATTGTTATAGTTGTTCCGTTGTTTTCCTCGCCAAATATATCTGTTATAATTGTTATAATCATTTAAACTCCTTGAATTCATCTTTAAGTGTTTTTAGTATTTGTAAGTTAAAACTAATCATTCATAAAATATTTTTTATTAAATTTAAGTTGAAAATTCACGAATATATTTAACGATTAACTTAATTTTATTTAAAACTTAACATATTTTACCAACAATTTTAAACTAGTATTTTAATTTTAACATACATTAAAAAAATTGCAAATTATTTATAACATTTTGTTTAAAAGTTGAAAAAAATTTTTATATTTAGTATAATTTTTCTATGAAAAAAATATTAATAACAGGAAAATCTGGCAGTGGTAAATCTATATTTTCAACATTATTGTCTGAGTATCTTAACTGTGAAATAATAGATGTTGATAAAATAGGACATTCGGTTTATGACAATATAGATATTAGTGCAAAAGTGGAAAAAATGTTTGGAAAAGTTTTTGATAACAGTAACAAAATTAACAGTAAAAAACTTGGAGAAATTGTTTTTAAAGATAGCACTAAAATGCTTGAACTTGAAAAAATTACTTGGCCAGAAATATTAAGAAAAATTAATGATAAAATAAAAAATAGAGATATTGTTATTATAGATTGGGCACTTTTACCAAAAACTGAACTTTGGAATGATGGAATTAAAATTTTAATTGATGCTGATAAGAAAACAAGAAACGATATGGTAATAAAAAGAGATAATATAACCCAAGAATATTTTGAACTGCGAGAAAAAAACACTATTGATTATAGCAAATATGATTTTGATTTTATAATTAAAAACAATTATGATATAAATGAATTTAGAATTCAAGCACAACAAGTTGCAAAACTTATTAAGGAGATGTAATATGAGAATTGGTTTTTATGCAGGAAGTTTTGACCCTTTTACCTTTGGACATTTAAAAGTTATAGAAAAAGCAAGTAAATTATTTGACAAAGTTATTGTAGGAATTGGCGAAAATCTTAACAAAGCACCTAGATTTAATAAAGTAAAAATGCTAAATGCTGTAAACAAAGTTTTTAAAAACAATAATTTATCAAATGTGGAATGCGTTTTGTTTAATGGTCTTGCAAGTGATATTGCAAAACAATATAATGCTTGTTATTTTATCCGTGGAATACGAAATGGAAGCGATTATGAATATGAAGAAAATCTTGCCCAAATTAATGAAGAAATTAGTGGAATAGACACAATTTATATTCGAGCAGGCAATTTAGGTTCTATTAGTTCTAGTATGGTATATGAACTTTTTAAAAACAACAAAGACATTAGTAAATATGTGCCATCTGAAATTATTGAAATATTATAAAATTTATTAAAATTCTATAAAAATAATAAATTTATTTATAAATATTTCATTATTATAGACAATTTATGAAAATAATAAAAATCAAATTATTTAGAAATTATTTTTTATCTTAATAATAAATTTAAAATAATACGCAAGGAGTTTTTTATGAATTTTGAAGTTTTAACACACAGTTCTATTTTATTAGATGATTGTATCTATATTGACCCATATTTAATAAAAGAAGAAAAACATAATGCAAAAGTAATATTTATAACACACAGCCACTATGACCATTTTTCGTGGGAAGATATTGAAAAAATACAAAATGAAAACACTTGGTTTGTTGCACCACTTGATGTTGCATCTGAACTTTTAAAAAAGGGTCTTGAAAATCGATTGGTTGCAGTTGCACCAAATTGCAAATATGTTGTTTGCAACATACCATTTGAAACATTTGGTGCATATAACATAGATAAAAAGTTTCACCCACAAAACAACAAATGGGTTGGCTATAATATTTTACTTGATAATAAAAAATATGCTATTTTAGGTGACACAGACGAAAATGAAGATAACAGAAAAATAAAATGTGATGTTTTGTTTATACCTATTGGTGGAACATATACAATGGACGCAAAACAGGCTGCAATTTTAGCCAACAAAATTGAACCAGAAATTGCTGTTCCTACACATTATGCTTGCATTGTTGGAACAAAAGAAGATGCAGATATTTTTAACGAACATCTAAGCGATAAAATTGAATGTAAAACTTTTATATAAATTAAAAAATAGCATATACTTACTTATTTTTGCAAGTATGTGCTGTTTTTTTAAATATATAGTATTAAATTTTTTGATAAAAATGATAATAAAATATATAAATATTTTTGATAAACTTATAAATTTATAAATTTAACTTTAAAACACTCATAGTTTTTCTATTTTATTAAAAATAATTAGTCTATTTAAAGATGCTTTCATTTATTACAACTTAAATAAACTAAAAATTATTAATAGGGTTTAATTTAATCTAAAAATTTATTCCCCAAATATGTTTCAGAAGTTATATATTATCTTATTTACTAAAAAATTTTGCTTAAATCTATATCATCAAGAGGCATAGGCTCGGAATCTTCTGGTGGTATTGAACTTTCATCGAAAGGTGCTTGTGTATCAAAAGGAACTTCATCAGAAATTTCTTGCATTTGAGAACCTACAGCATTATCAAATGCTTGCTCATCTATTTCAAGTGGAGGTGCTGTTTCTTCCAAACTTGCTCTGTTACTGTCATTATCAAGATTTGCAAAAGTAGTTGTAGCACCATTCCAAGCAAGCCTTATTTTTCCTGTTTCACCGTTACGATGTTTTGCTATAAGAAGTTCGGCAATTCCTATTTCTTGTTCAGACTCTGCAACATCGGTATATTTTTCTGATTTATAAATAAACAACACAATGTCTGCGTCTTGTTCTATTGCACCACTTTCACGAAGGTCGCTAAGCATTGGTCGGTGGTCTGTTCTGTTTTCAACAGCACGACTTAACTGACTTAATAAAATTACAGGAACATTCAATTCTTTTGCTAAAATTTTTAAATTTCTTGTTATTGTTGCAACTTCTTGTTGACGGTTATCAGTTGTTCCACCACTGTTCATTAATTGCAAATAGTCAATCATAATAAGGTCAAGACCTTTTTCTCGTTGCAATCTACGACATTTACTTAAAATTTCGGCTGGTGTATTCATACTTGAATCATCTATATACAAATGTGCTTCACCTAAATCTTTCATTCTACCTAAAATTCTGCGCCATTCTTTTTCGTTTAAATCGCCTTTAAGAGCTTTTTTCATACTTACATTAGCAACAGAACACAATGCTCTTTGTGCAATTTGAACTTTAGGCATTTCCAATGAGAAAATTGCACAACTTTTGCCAAATTTTAATGCAGCATTTGTTACTATATTCATAGCAAGCGAAGTTTTACCAAAACCTGGTCTTGCAGCAAGCAAAATAAGGTCTCCACGCTGAAAGCCGTTTGTTATATGGTCTAAGGCAACAAAACCTGTTGGTATTCCCTGTAAAGCATCTGGGTCTTTAACAAGTTTGTTGAACTTATCCATAACCATAGTTAAACTGTCTTTTATAGGAACAAGATTGCTTCTGTCAGTGCTTTCAGCAACACCATATATCTCGGCTTCGGCAAATGCTAAAACATCATCACCTTCTTGCGATTCATATGCTCTATCAATAATTTTTTGACTTGAATTTATCAATTTTCGTAAAATTGAATTTCGTTTAACTATATCTTGATAATGTTTAAAATTTGCAGCACTTGGCACAATGTTTGTTAATGTTGAAAGATAACTTATTCCACCAACGCTTTCAAGTAGTCCTTGAGATTCTAGTTCATCGCTTAAAGTTACATAATCTATTGGTGCATTTCTTAAATATACGCTTTTCATTGCACTGAATATATTTTTATGCGATTCGGTGTAAAAATCATTTTCTGATAAATCATTTAAAATGGATACAGGCGCTTCTTGGTCTATTAGCACACAACCTAAAACTGCCTGTTCTGCTTCTAGGTTATGAGGTAATTTTCGTGCTGTTGCGTTTTTTAGTGCCATATCTTTTCCCCTTGATTATTTTTTCTTTTTACTCTTTTTAGAAGTGCTTTTTTTCATATGCTGATATTTATCTACTTTTTGCGCGCATCGTTTTTTATGTTCTAGTTTCTCTTGCTCTTCTTTTTCTTTTGCTAATTGCTCGTCTTTAAGTTTTTGCTCTTGCTCTGCCTGTAACTTTGCTTGCAATTCTTCTTCTTGTTTTTTTGCCAAAAAGGCTTCACGCTTTTTTGCAACTTTTTTTTCGTGTTTATCGGCTATAACTAATGCTAAAAAATATGCAATAAGCAAAATAGCGCAATCTATTATAATTAACACAGGAAGAGAAACAACATTCCCTAAAAAAACACCTGTTAAAACCAAAAAAGGTAGTGCCGCAAGAATTGCAAATCCGTATTTTTTTGCATATTTATAAAAATCATTTCTTGTCATTTAAAACACCTTTCTTAATTTTGATTTTATTTTAGCATATAAAATTAACTTTTTCAACCCTTTTTAAATCAACTTAATTTTTTTATTTAATAGTATATAAACTTGAAAATCATTAGAACTACTTATACAACATATTAAAATAGTCTTGACTTTAAATAATATTTGCGTTAAACTTTAAAATATATTATGCCATTTTTGGCTTTAAAAAGGAGATTAAATTATGCATTGGGCAGATGAAGTTGCTAATGATTTAATAGCAAAGCACCCAGACGCAGAGGTTTTTACCTGTGCTAGTGGAATAAGCCCTTCAGGGCCTGTTCACATTGGAAATTTTAGAGAAGTTATAACAACATATTTTGTTGTTAAAGCATTAAGAGATTTAGGTAAAAAAGTTAGATTTATTTACAGTTGGGATAGTTATGACCGTTTAAGAAAAGTTTCATCTATATTGCCTGCTGATTACACACAATACATTGGTATGCCATATTCTGAAATTCCAGACCCATTTAAACAAAACAAAAACTTTGAAGCAGCGTTTGAAAAACCAATGATGGACGCTGTTAAAGAAATGGGGATTGATGCTGAATTTATTTTTCAATCAGATGAATATAAAGGTGGAAGATATGCTAAAAACATTATAGAAGCATTGAAAAAGCGTAAAGAAATTTATGATATAGAAATGTCATTTAAAACTCAAGAAGCAAGTGATGAAGAACGCGAAAACTTTTATCCTATTCAAATTTATTGCCAGAAATGTGGACATGATTTTACAAAAGTTACTTCATTAAGTGAAGACTGCACTGTTGTTGATTATGAGTGTAAATGTGGGCATAAAGGAACTTTAGATTTAACAAAAGATTTTTGTGTGAAATTGCCATGGAAAGTTGACTGGCCTATGCGTTGGCGTGAAGAAAATGTTATGTTTGAACCAGGTGGACGAGACCACTCGAGTCAAGGTGGAAGTTACCAAGTTTCAAGTGTTATTGCAAGAAAAATATTTAATTTTGAGCCACCTATGTATAGAATGTATGATTTTATCAATCTTAAAGGGCAAACTAAAAAAATCAGCAGTTCATCTGGAACAGATATGACACCTTCAACCTTACTTAAAATATATCAACCTGAAATTATACTTTGGATGTTTACTAGATTTTTACCTGAAAAAAGTTTTGACATTGCGCTTGACAGTGATGTTTTAAGAACTTATCACGAGTTTGACCGTATGTATGCAACCTATAAGGCTGGTGAAGGCGATGAAATGGTTAACAGAATTATGGAACTTGCACTTACAAACACCGATGAAAGCAAGTTCTACCCTGTTGATGCAAGTTTAATTGCATCTTTTGCACCTATTGTTAATTTTGATTTAGACTTGCTAACTAAATTATTTGAAAAGATTGGGCAAAAATGGACAAAAGAACAAATTAGACCAAGATTTGAAAAAATTAAACATTGGCTTCAAAACTATTGCCCAGAACAAATAATAAAATTGCTAACTTCACCTAATAAAGAATTTATAGCAACACTTAATGATGAAGAAAAACAATGGATTTTAAAATTAAAAGATGAAATTGCAAATAAAAATTTAACAGCTGACGAAATGCAAACACTTTTATATGATATTCCTAAAATTGATGGCACACCAGACAAAGCAAGACAAAAAAGATTTTTTGAAATAGTATATAATCTTTTACTAGGTAAGGACAAAGGTCCAAGATTATACTTGTTCTTAACTGCTGTTGATAAAAATGAAATTTTAAAATTATTAGATTTATAAAAACATTAAACGCACTTGAGTGCGTTTTTTGTTGCTTTTTAAGATAAATATTTGTTATTATAAATTTAAAATTACGAAAGAAATGGTGATTATGAAAAAAGACGGAAGTTTACATAGTGGACATTGGGAAAGAATTAGACATAAAATTTTATCTGCTAACGCATCTACATTTACCGAAGCCGAAGCACTTGAAGCAGTTTTACAATTTGTTTTTACTAGAGGCGATACAAATGAAATAGCGTGCAGATTGCTTAAACACTTTGGAAATTTTTCTAATGTGATGATGGCAAGACCAGATGAACTTACAGCAGTAGATGGAATTGGCATTGTTGCTGCCGAAAAGATTTGTATGCTTAACAAAATTTTAGATTTTTATAGGCTTAACGAAGCACAAAGATGTAAAAATGAAGTCCTAAAAACTCCTGCAGATTGTGCAAAAATAGCAAGCAAAATTCTTGCTAATTTGCGAAAAGAAAAAATGTATATGTTTATTACAAACGATAAAAACATTTTAATTAAAACAATATTACTTGCTGAAGGCGAAGAGTCTGAAGTTAGAGTTAATATTAGTGATATAGTCGTTAAAGCAACAAATTATAGTGCGAAACATGTAATTTTTGCACATAACCACCCAAATGGCACACAATCGCCTTCATCTGCCGATATTAAATTTACCCAAAGAGCATACGATATGCTTAGGCTTTCTAATATTAGATTGATTGACCACATTATTATATCAAACGGAGCGTTTTACAGTTTTCGTTCATCGAATATAATTAACGAATTTGATGTTGAATATGTAAAAAATTATGGAAAAGAACAATGATTGAAATTTTATTAAAAATTTTAGTGAAAATAAACACAACCAACAAAATAGCAAATGAAAATAAACTTGTTAATTTATATAAGTTTTGAATATTGTTAAAAAATTAACATAAATAAAAAGAACTTTAGTTTAATAAAGTTCTTTTTTAATATGATTTTTAAAATTCAATAATTATATGTTAAAAAATAAATCTTGATAAATAACTGTTTTGTAGTTTTTATTTTATTTTTTTAACACAAATAATTTATTTATTGCACGAGTGCAAGCAATATGTTTAAAACTTTTTAACTCGTTTTCAAAAAGCAAACCTTTTTCTACTACTATTGCAGTTGAAAATTCTAGACCTTTTGCAAGTGCTATTGACATAATTTGCACTTGTGAAGAAACAACGCTGTTTGCATCTTTAACAAGTTCAATTCGATGTGGTATAACCTTGTAAAGTTCATTATAAATTTCTTGGGCAATCTGTGTGTCCCCTGTTATAATACCAATATTTCCATCATCGTTGATTGTGCTTTCCAAAACTTGAATTATTTGTTGAGATATTTGTTTAACATTTTGCCCCATTTGAATTTCTTGAACAGGATATCCATTTTTAAGTCTAAACGCGTTGTGTTTATTAATTCCTACAATGTTTGAAGCATATTCAACAATTTCTTCACTGCTTCTATAAGTTTTATCTAAAACAACATAACAAGAACTATCTTTTTTTAATTCTAATTTACAAACATCTTCAAGACTGTTTAATTCCCCTGGAACAGTTTTTTGGAAAATATCACCAAAAACAGAAAAGTTAGCGTGTCTGAATACACGAGTTAAAAAATCTATAAACAATAATGGATAATCTTGTGCTTCATCTAGAACTATGTGCTTTACATCCATTTTAATTTCAAAATTGTCCCACAACTCTTTAATGACACAAAGCAGAACAGCATCATCAAATCTTATTTTATCATTGCTCATCATAGAAAAATTATTTGTTTGAAGATATTCTTCTAAAACACCAAACAAAGTAACTTTATGATTAAGTCTTTTAAGTAAGTTTTCTTTAACAAGTTCTTCATCATCTTTGGTTTTTACTTTTAATTCTTTGCAAACATCATTTAAAATTTTATTAAAACGAATGTGTATTTTCTCGCCTTCTGTTTCTTTTAACATTTGATTTAGACGATGTTGACCAAACTCGTGTCCACTTACAACAAAACCAATGCTAAATTTAAGCTCTTTATTTACTTTGTTTAGCCAATCTTTAAGTTTTTCTCTTGTTGCAAATTTAAGTTTTTCGTTAATTTCATCTTGTTGCTTTTTAGTTGATTTTAAATATCTTACGGTAAATTCATCTGTAGATTCAACCGGTAATTCTGATTTTAAAAATCTTCTTATAAATTTAGGAAAAGTTGCACTTCTGGTGTTATCTTCACCAAGTTCTGGCAAAACGCCTGAAATATGTGATAAAAATGCTTCATTTGGTGAAAAAATTAACACATTTGCAGATTTTAAATTTCTTAACCTATATAATGCATAAGCAACACGGTGCAAGGCAACCGTTGTTTTACCACTTCCTGCACTTCCTTGAACAACCACAGCACTATCTTTTAAATTTCTGATAATTTTATTTTGTTCGGCTTGAATTGTGCTTGCAATATTATGAAGTTTTTCACCTTTTGCTTTCGACAAAACTTTTTGCAAGTATTCATCAAAGATATTAAGGTCAACATCATAAACTTCTTTAAGTTTAGCATCTTCTATGTCGTATTGACGTTTTAACAACACTTCCCCTTTAACCACGCCATCAGGTGCTTCATAAGAAGCCTCACCTTTACCTGCTTCGTAAAATAATTCGCCAACAGGTGCACGCCAATCAATAACATATAACTTATTGTTATGCTCTACAGACACAAGACCTATGTAAAGTTTAAGTGGTTCTTTTTCACCATTAACAAGGAAATCAATTCTTCCAAAATATGGTTTATCTTGAACATTTCTTAATCTAAATAATTTTTTTATCTGTTGATTTGCAAGGTCAACAATTTCGTCACTTCTTGCATAATTTTCTAGAAACTCGAACCTGTCGTAGTCTCGAAGATTTTTAAGATAGGATTGTTTTAAATCTAGCACAACATCTTTTTGATTTTCAACAAAATCTGAACCAATTTTAATCTCTTCTTTTATAGCCTGTATTGTTGAACTTAGATAGTTTTCTTCTTCTTTAAAAACTTTATTTTCCATAACAACCCTCCTTAACGTTTGTAATAAAAAAATTATATCACAAATAAACAAAATAATCAATAAAATAAAACAAGCACACTAATATGCTTGTTTTAATATTAAACTATTATTTACTTTTTTTATTTTTGTGTTTTTTAATTGCGTGATAAATTAGTTTATAAATTTCCATTACAGGAATTATTGCAAATGAAACAGCAAAAATAACAAGCCATTCTATTGCACTTAATGGCACAAGACCAAACACGTTTGCAATTGCTGGAACAGATACTACTAAAATACTTAGTCCACCCCCGAGCAATACAGCAAGCCATAAAATCCAATTCCTAAATGGGTTTGACACAAATATTGAATGTTCTGTTCTAACATTAAACACATGGACTAATTGAGATAACGCAAGACACACAAAAGCCATTGTTGTTGCTTCGGCGTTACTTCCTGTAAGATTATAAGCAAAATCAAACACAAGAACTATTGATAATGTTTGGAATATTGCCTGAACAATCATAGCCCCAACCATATTTGAAGTAAATATGCCTTCTTTTTTACTGCGTGGTGGCTGTTTCATTATATCTTTTTCACTATGTTCAACACTTAATGCTATAGCTGGTAAAGAATCGGATACAAGGTTAACATATAAAATCTGCAATGGCAATAAGAACACAAGTTGTGGGAAGAAAATGGTTGCAATTAACAATGATAAAACTTCAACAATATTTGTTCCAAACAAGTATTGAATGGTCTTTTTAATGTTAGTATAAATTTTTCTTCCTTCTTTAACAGCAATAATTATAGTTGCAAAATTATCATCTGTTAACACCATATCGGCAACTTCTTTTGTAACTTCTGTGCCATTTATGCCCATTCCAATACCAATGTCTGCACGCTTAATGCTTGGTGCATCATTAACGCCATCACCTGTCATAGCAACAACTTTGCCCAATTTTTTCCACATTTCAACAATTCTTACTTTATTTTCTGGGCTTACCCTTGCATAAACTGAAACCTGCTTTATAATTTTCAAATATTCTTCATCGCTTAATGCATCAAGTTCTTTCCCTGTTAAAATTATTGAATTTTCATTCCAAATGCCAACTTCTTTAGCAATTTGTTTAGCTGTGGCTGCGTGGTCTCCGGTTATCATTATTGGAACCATACCTGCTGACCTGCAAGTTTTAACTGCTTGCAATGTTGAATCGCGTGGTGGGTCACGCATACCTAAAAGCCCAAGAAACACTAAATCATTTTCATCTTCTAGCATAAATGTTTTACTGCTATGTGGCTTATAACTTAATGCCAATACTCGCCAGCCTTTTGCACACATATTTTCATTTTCTTGTTCAATTTTTGTTTTTATGGTTTTTGTTAAGTTTACAATTTTACCATCAATTAAAATTTTTGAACAATGTTGCAATAACACATCAGGAGCACCTTTTGTATATGCATAAACTTTATTATTAACTTTGTTAAATGTTGTCATCATTTTTCTGTTTGAATCAAAAGGCAATTCTGCAATTCTTGGAAATTCTAGTTCTGTTTTGGTTTTATCAAAACCAAGATTAAAAGCAAATTCAACAAGTGCAACTTCGGTTGGGTCCCCTTTAAACTTACTTTCTTCAAAATAGCAATCGTTACAAAGTTGCATACAATTCAAAAAATGTTGATTTTGTGGCATTTGTTTAATTTTTTTTAATTCATATAATTGTGAATTGAAATATGCACCTTCTACCTGCATTTTATTTTGAGTTAAAGTTCCTGTTTTATCGGTGCAAATAATTTCACAAGAACCCAATGTTTCAACAGCGTGTAATTTTCGTATAATGGCTTTTTTCTTACTCATATTAGAAACGCCAAGAGCCATTATAATTGTTATAACTGCTGGTAAACTTTCGGGTATTGCAGCAACAGCAATAGCAATAGATACCATTAGTGCTTGAATATAGTCTGGTTCAGTTTTAATAACAATATTAATTATAAAAATTATTACAGCAATAGCAAGCACGCCAATAGTAATTATTTTTCCAAGCGAATTTAATTTTTCTTGAATTGGTGTTGTTTCTTTTTCATCTTCTTGTAGCATTGTTGCAATTTTACCAAGTTCGGTATCCATTGCTGTTGCAACCACAACACCAAGCCCTCGCCCATAAGTTACAACTGAACTTGAATGAACAATGTTTGTTCTATCACCAACAGCAGTATCTTTGGGAAGACCACTGCTTACAAATTTTTCCACTTCACTAGATTCACCAGTTAATGAACTTTCATCACATTTTAAACTTGCACTTTCAAGCAAATAAACATCGGCACAACAAACATCACCAGCTTCTAAAACCAATATATCTCCAACAACAACATCTGTTGCATTAATATCAATTATTTTACCATCTCGCATAACAGTTGCAACTGGTTGGCTTATTTTTTTAAGTTGTGATAGAGCATTTTCGGCTTTATTTTCTTGAACAAAACCAATTATTGCGTTAATGATAACTATTGCGAGAATAACACCAACATCTATTAAATCGCTGTATTCTTTTTCAACAACAGCAACAACTGCACAAACAATGGCAGCAACAAGCAAAATTATAATCATAAAATCACAAAATTGCTTAAAAAACATTTTTAATTTACTTGCTTTTTTTACTTTTGCAAGTTCATTTTTACCATATTTTTGCAATCTTTCTTTTGCTTGAGTTGAAGAAAGACCTTTTTTTGTTGTATTATACTCTTTTAAAATCTGTTTTTCGTCTAATGTGTATGGAATATTTGCCAATCTATACTCCTTTTAAAACCTAGATAATGATGATATTAGATACTTGAATTAACTGTGATTTATAATAAATTATATCTTAATTTGATTTACTTTCAAAACGATTTTTAACACTTTTTATTATTTTATAAAACTTATTTTTAAAAACTTTTTTGTAGTTTAATTTGCTAGACAAAAATTTTTAAATTCGGTATAATTTTAATAGAAATTTTTTAAGGAGTCGAAATGAAACTTGGCGTTGTTGGCTTACCAAATGTTGGAAAAAGCACCCTATTTAATGCACTTACGAAAGCTGGAGCAGAAAGTGCCAATTATCCATTTTGCACTATTGAACCAAATGTTGGGATGGTTTCTGTGCCAGATGAAAGGCTTTTAGTGCTTGCAAAACTTTATAATACACAAAAAATAACACCTGCTACAATCGAATTTGTGGACATTGCTGGTTTAGTTAAAGGTGCAAGCAAAGGCGAAGGTTTAGGCAATAAATTTTTAAGCCACATTCGTGAAGTTGATGCAATAATCCATGTGGTAAGATGTTTTTCCGATTCTGATGTTATTCATGTTGAAGGCAGTGTTAACCCTGCTCGTGATATAGAAACAATAAATCTTGAACTTATAATGGCAGATATTGAATCGCTTGAAAAACAGATAGCAAGAGTTGCAAAACAAGCAAAGCAAGGCGATAAACAAGCACAAAAGGAAAATGAACTTTTTGAACAACTTAAAGACCACTTAATGTCTGGTAAGCCTGCAAGAACTTTACCTGTTGATGAAAAAGATAAAGATATTTTAAAACACACCTTTTTAATAACTTTAAAACCTGTTATTTATCTTTGCAACATTTCTTCTTCACAAATTGGAAATGTTAACACCGATGAAAACATTGCAAAAGTTAAGGAAATTGCAAGCAAAGAAAATGCTAAGGTTATTGAAATTTGTGCGCAAGTGGAAGAAGAACTTTCCAGCCTTTCTGAAGATGAACTTGAAGAATTTAAGAAAGAATTTGGAATTAAAGAACTAGGTCTTCCAAGGCTTATAAAAGCAAGTTATAGTTTGCTAGGTTTAATAAGTTTTTTAACTGCCGGAGAAAAAGAAGTGCGTGCGTGGACAATTAAAGAAGGTGCAAAAGCACCACAAGCCGCAGGTGTAATACATACAGATTTTGAACGAGGTTTTATTAAAGCCGAAGTTGTTAAATATGATGACCTTATTGCTGCTGGTGGGTTTAACCAAGCAAAAGAACTTGGCAAGGTTAGAATGGAAGGAAAAGACTATGTTGTTTGCGACGGAGATGTCATGCTTTTTAAATTTAATGTTTAATTTAAGCATTTAAAAGAGGTGAAATTATGGAAAGAATTGAAGATATTGAAAACTGCATTGATAATAACATTGATGTTTTGAAAAATAACATCAACACCGACTTTTCAGTTAAAGGTGCTGGGCTATTAAGTGAGAAAAATCAAGAAATTTGCAGAAGATTTTGCCATAATGCTTTTGATAGTTATTTAACACCACTTACAACAATTTTATTGGAAAGTGAAGAAAAAGTTAAAGAAATTGATGCTTTAACTGAAAAATTTGAACCTAAACTTAATGAAGCCGTAGGTAAATATATTGAACGAGTGGCAAACCAAACAGGCATAAATTATGACAAAGTTTCTAATACTGTTGCTTTTTGTTTTGATAATGTTGCAGAAAGAAAAAAAGAACCTGTTAAAGATATGGCAGTAAAAGCCGTTAAAGCACAAGATAAACAAGATGAAAGCAATGCAATTACTGTTGAAGAACGAGTTGCCACAGCATAAAAAAGCACAAAATTTGTGCTTTTTTATTTTTATAAAATTTTATACTTATAGTAATATTTTAAAAAACACTTATATATTTATTAAAATTGCTATTTAGTAAATTTGAATTATAAAAGGTTTGTATATAATAAAAAAGTTCTGTTTTAACCATAAAGGTTTCAGAACTTTTTATATTTGAGATGGGTGCTTTTTAAAGAAATCAAATTTTGGTTCTAAGAACAAAAACTCGTCAACATCAGGACAAATTTCTAAATATGTTTTTTCTATATTATCCCAATTCCATAATTTATCATCGGCTTTTAAATATTTAGCAACAAGTGCTGAACCTTCTGGTGCGATTGGGTGCAAAAGTGTTGTGCCAACTTTTATAATATGAATTGTGTCTGCAATAAGTTGTTTTCGTTCATTTTCGTCATTAATTTTTGAACGCACTGACCAATCTTGATTTGCTGCTCTGAAAAATTCATCAAGCAAAATTATAACTTCGTTAAATTTAAAGTTTTGAACTTTATTTTGATATTCTTCCACAATAGTTTTACACTTTTCAATAATTTTAATATCTGGTTTATTGGTTGGAATTTTATTATTAAACATTGTTTGACAACTATAAATAACAGAACGAACCAATCTATTAAAAATATTTGTAAGCATATTTCCTTGCGCAACAACAGGATCTCCTGTTCCTTCAAAATCTTGTGGCGAAAACACCTTTGATTTAAAATTATATGCAGCATTATTTATATTCATACTTAAAAAATGACATCTTAACTGCTCTTTTGTGTAGTAATCTAGCAAATTATCAGCAGTAGGTGCTTTTAAACTGCCACTGCTGCTTGCTTTTATATTGTTTAATAAAACGTGTTTATTAGCAACAATATTGGGCATTTGAAGTTTTCCGTTTTCTGGTTGGTCGTTATTTTCTTTGCCATTAACTGCCATAAAAATTGCAGGTTCTGCCAAAGCATAAAAATAAAGATTGTCTTCTCCAATAAACTGTGTTATTTCGTTTTCTTTATTACACCACCAATCTTGCCAAGTTTGACTAATACCCATTTCTTCTAAATAGGTTTTTGTAAATGAAATTGGTGCCCACAACGACTCTGGCCAAACATAGAAAGTTAAATCTTTAGCATCTTCTTCTACAAAAGGAACAGGAACACCCCAAGCAGCGTTTCCTGTTATACGCAAAGGTGCAAGTGTTTTGTTTGTTGTATAATGAATTTTATTTTCACTTAATATATCGCTGATAATATCACGAGATTTTACATTGTTAAAAACAAGTTCATATCTATTTTTCTTTTCATCAAATTTTATCTCATAATCTTGTTTTAGGTTCAACTTCTCTAGTTTTTCTTTTTCATCTGGTGTTATGAAAATAACAGGTCTTGTCATATAATCGCGCATTTCTTTAATCATAAATTTATGTGTTCTATCTTTTTCTTTTTCACGATAAATTATGTTCATTAAATTTTCACGATATTCATCTAATGACAAATAGTAATTAGTTATCTTTTTAAATGTTGGAACTGTGTTTGATAAAGTGCTTTTTGGTTCTATTAAATCGCGTGGGCTATATTGATGCCCCAAAGAACATTCGTCTGCATAGCCAACTTCAGATTGGCAACCTTCTATTGGGCACTTACCTTCTACCTGTCTTCCGTTTAAAAATGTGTTCAATTTTTCATCATAAAATTGTTCGGTTTGCTTTTTTTGCAACTTTCCATTCTCTAACATCTTTTTAAACATAAAGGCAGAAATTTCGGTATGATACTTTAAAGCAGGTTGCAAACAAGAAGCATAAAATCTGTTTAAAGAAATGTCATATTTTTTTAAAGTTTCTTTTTGTATTTTATTAAAATTGGTTATATATTCTGTTAAAGTAAGGTCTGTTCCCCCTTCGGCTTTTAATTTTCTATATTTTTCTTCAGTTGACGAGCCAAAGCCATCTGTTCCACAAATGTATATAACATTTTCGCTTCCAATTCTATCACGCATATATCTTGCATAGAAATCTGACCAAATAAAAACACTTATATGCCCAATATGCAGTGGCTTATTGCCATTTGGCATACCTGCTGTTATGATTACTTTGGAAGGAAAATTTCTTTTTTCCATATAACGCTCCTTAAAACAGTTAATTAAAAAATTTTTGCTTTTAAAAACAAAAAGCGCAAACTTATTTGCTTTTATTAATATATCACATTTATGTTTTGATTTCAACAAAATAAAACTATTAATGCCTTAATTTTTATATAGTTTAAGTTTTTTTGTTTTTTTAATAGATTTTATTATAATTTTTTTCTATAATCAAACTAATAAATTATATTCAAGGAAGTTTAGTGTAGCATAATTGTTTGTATTTATGTTACCAAGACGACGCTTGAATTACACTATGGAAGCCGTGTGTAACACAAAAATACGATAGATTTTTAAAAATTTTAAATTTTTACTTCCAATAGTTTATAAAATTACAAATAAAATACAATTATTTTTCGTTTAATTAGGAGAATGAAGTGGATAAAGCGCAGTTAAATTCACTTATGGTGAAAGTGCAAAGTGGCGATGAACAGGCTTTTACTGAAATTTATAATGGTATATATAAAGGTGTTTTTAGTTTTATTTATACTTTTGTTAATGATTATCAGGAAGCCGAAGACATTTTGCAAGAAACATTTATTAAAGTTAGGAAAAACATTCAATCTTACCAACCTAACACAAACCCTTCGGCGTGGATATTTCAGATTGCAAAAAATTTAAGTCTAGACTATTTAAGAAAAACAAAGCGCAAAAACGAAACTTATTCTGACCAAATGGAACAATATTTAGGTTCTGAAAATAAAAGTGATACCAAACTTTATGTTCATAACTTAATTAACACAGTTCTAAAAGATATAGAACGGCAAATTGTGATATTACATATAATAGGTGGTTATAAGCACAAAGAAATTGCAACTATTTTAAATCTTCCACTTGGCACTGTGCTTTGGAAATATAATCAATCTATAAAACTTTTAAATAATGTTATAAAGGGGGAACAAAATGAACGATAAAGATATAAGACAAATGCTTATGAAAGAAAGTGAAAGCATTAACATAGAACTATCTTCTAGAATACTTGATACCCCTATCGATACAACTTTTAAACAAAAAACAAAAGTGGTCAGTATTTGGAACAGATTTAGAATTGCAGCCACAGCAACCTGCTCTGCTTGTATTATTTTAATTTGTGCATTATTTTTAGGGCTTAATGATAACATTGCCTATTCCAATTTAACTTCTTATGTTTTAGAAATTAATCCTAGTGTTTGTATTACAACAGATATAAATAATGAAGTTTTAAGCGTTTGTTCTTTTAATTCCGATGGCGATGAACTTTTAAGCAACAATAAATTTAACAATATTAAAGGTTCTTCCCTTGAAACTTGCATTGCAACAATTATAAGTGTTGCATTTAAAATGGGATATTTCGAAAACTACTCTATTGATAAAAATATAAATCTTTATGTTACAAACAATAAACAAGATTTTGCAAGCCGAAAAGCAGATTTTGCCATTGAACTTCTTAAACAAAATTTAATTTTACAAGGGTTAAAAAATATTGAAATAAATGATTCTTATTTAAGTATTGAAAATTTTAAAGAAAGAATGGGCATTGATAAGCAATATAAAAATTTAGATGAAATGAAAGATGATATTATAAGCCACGATAAATACTTTAACCCAAACTTTAAATCACCTTATCCAACATTTTATTTTTAAATTTACCAATAAAATAAATAATTGTTTCGTTTAATGGCTAGAATAATAAAATATTAGGAGTGAAAAAATGAAACAAGGAAGAAAAATAGCAGTCAAAAATTTCGTTATTTATGGACTGCTTTTATTAATTTTTAGTTGTTGTTTGGTTTTTACCGGTTGTGGAACAACAACCAACTATATTGTATCAATTCAACAAACAAATTCTGAAAACAATGTTGATACTTATACAATAACTTATTCAGATGGAACGACTTCAACATTTACGGTAACCAATGGTAAAGACGGACAAGATGTCTCCATTATGGACATATATGAAAACTATAAAGAAATTTATGGCAGTGAACTAACTTATGCTGAATTTTTAGAAAAATATCTTAATATTGAACAGGCTGACAATTCCTTAGTTATTAATAAATGTTTACAATCTAGTTTAAAAATTTACTCGGAATTTACTCAAACAGTAACTACAAGTATTTGGCCATATCAAACTGTATCTAATCAAGTTGCAATTTACTCTGGAAGTGGTGTTATTTACAAGATTGATGAAGATTATACCTATATTATAACTAACTATCACGTTATTTATAATAGTAATGCAAATGCAGATAATGGTTCGAATTTTGCTAGAAAAGTTTATGTTTATTTATATGGAAGTGAATTTGAACCTGTTGCAACAAGTGAAACAGACAATCTAGGTTATACTGTGTATAACTATGGCACATATGGTGTTAAATGCGAATTGGTTGGAGGTTCTGTTGAAAATGACATTGCTGTTTTAAAGGCTAGCACAACCGATTTAAAAGCAATTAACAGCGAAATTAAAGAAGTTACTTTTGCAGAAGATTATTATGTTGGGCAAACAGCCATTGCCATTGGTAACCCTGAAGATGAAGGAATAAGTGTTACTGAAGGTATTGTTAGTGTTGATAATGAATATATAAACTTAGAAATAGATGGCACAGTAAGGCAACATCGTTCTATTAGAATTGATACAGCAATATACAATGGCAGTTCTGGTGGTGGATTGTTTAATGCAAAAGGCGAACTTATAGGTATAACTAATGCCGGTGATGAAGAAGACCAAAATGTTAACTATGCAATACCATTACAAATTGTAAAAGGCACAGTTGAAAACATTATGTATTACTACAACGACAATAATGAAGACACACAAAATGCTTATAAAATTGTGCTTGGTGTTACAGTTCAAACATCTAACTCGAAATATGTTTATGATGCAAATTCTGGTTATGGAAAAATTTGTGAAACTGTAACCGTTAGTGATATAACTTCGGGAAGTATTGCCGATACCTTAGGGCTTGAAATAAATGATGTTATAAAATCTATTTATATAAACACAACAGAATATGCAATAAATCAAGATTTTGATATATCTGATGCTATTCTTCAAATAAGACCAAACGACAATATTTCAATAAAATATACTAGAAATGATGTTGAAGCAACAACAGAAAACTATACAATAAGTTTAGATGATTTAGTAAATATTAAATAATTATGTGATATAAAATTTATAGAATTGAAATTTAATGCAAAATATATTTAAAAAATAATTTAAAAATAACAATTTAAATAAACAATAGTTTTATTGCAAACAACTATTATTGATTGCAGATAAAACTTTTTATAATGAAAATCAAGTTTTTTATGTAATGTAAAATTAAATTTTTATGCTTGCATAAACTTTAACAAACTTATAATAAAATTAGCAATAAAAAATCACCAATTATGGTGATTTTTTATTTACTTATTAAATTAAATAGAAGTTTAACTTATTAATAATTTAAAATATTTCATTTTAACTATAAGTTAAATCGTTTTAAATTACAATGGCAAGTCTTTTTTATCGAATCGGAACACACCAATAATAAATGTAACCACACCTATTGCCAGTAAAATTCCGAACTTCCAAAGATAACTTAATGTGCTATTTAAAATTGAAACAGTATCAAAGAATGAAATTATTGATAGATAGTTAAAGAAGTTCATTGCATCAATTCTCATTGCACTTGGCACAACATCTGAACCAAATAACCCTAAGATTGTGCAAACCAGCATAAATATAGTAAGTCCGCCCCCAATACTTAACGAATGTTTTGAACGGTTGAATATTGCAGAACACATAAAGCAGAAACCTGCAAATGCAAACATAGTTAAGAATGCACCTAGGTTGAACAACAAGATTTCTCCAAAATTAATTGCAAAGCTGTTTCCACCGACTACCCAAACCGATATAACGCTGACGACTGTTAATATTGCATACATTGCAAACAATGACCATAACAAATACATCATTTGTGTTACGGTTACTGTTCGGCGTTTTGTTGGAGTTGATAGAACATAAGCCATAGAACCTGAATCTACCTGACCTGCTAGCAAACTGTTTGCTGTCATTATTACAAAAACCATAGGAAGTAATAAGCCTGCAATTCTATAGAAAATTGAACCTATAATTAAGCCATACATATCCATATTACCAAGTTCTGATAATGCTTCCCCTACCTTTTCGGGAATTTGGTCAGTAATACTTTCACACGCGCGAGATTTAGCATCGGCTTTTTGCTCGGCTGTAATTTCCACATCAGCATTTTGATTTTCATATTCAACAAGCCATAATTCATAAGTAGAAATTGCAGTATTTGAAATTACCTTAACTGTTACTGCGTATTCTTTTGCTTCATCTTCGGTTGCACCAGCCTGTATTTGCATTTTGTAAACATTATCATACATAATTGTATTGTTTACATAGTTGGTTGCATAACTTACATAGTTTTCTCTTTTGTATTCATAATCTTGTGCTGAAGCATCTGTTTTATACTGTGATATTGCAGCAGCAGCAATTTCTTTTGCAGAATTAGCGCGTTCTGTGGCACTTTCAACAGTTGCATCTTCTTTTGCAATTTCAACAGCATATGCTTCTGTGTAAACCTGTTCTAGAAAATACTGGTCAAACAAAACTTCATCTTTAGTTGCATCATATTTTGTTATATAGAAATTTAAAATGCTTGTTATATATGCCTTTAATTCAGCTTCTTCCATTCCAACAAAACCAGCAAAACCAGAGTATTGAGTTGCAGTTTCTTCAATATAAATTTGTTTTTGCTCATCACTAGGTTCTGCACCATCGTTTTCAGTTTTATAGGTGTTAACTTTACCATCATAAGTATTTGTAACCACCCCAAGCATTCCACTGAAACTTGCTGTTTGATTATAAGTATCTACCGAAGTCATATAAAGTTCATAAGCATCAACGGCTTCTTCCTTTAAAGAAGATTCTTGGTCTGCTTGCACAAAAACATTCTTAAGTGAATCACGAATGTCGTTTATTGCAAGATTTCCAAGCACTATAATAACGATTGCAAGCATAACGCAAGTTGCAACAGTTACCGTTAGCCAACGCATCCAATTTGCTTTTGCCGACTGTTTAAAAAGTGCTTTACTAAACATTTTCATCACTCCTTTTATCTTTATTTAAAATTTCCATAAAATATTTTTCCAAGTTATAATCTACTTCAGAGATAAACTTTAATTTGTATTTTTTAAGTTCGGCAAAAAGTTCTTTTAAGTGACTGTTACTTATTTTAACTGTTACCTGATTATATTTTTCTTGGTCGCGAACTATTTTAAAGTTTAAAGTTTTAAAATACTCATAGTCTTTTTTATTGATAAATTCAATTTTATACGACTTAAATGTTGTATGTTTTATTTTATTAACATCGGCTATATCAACAATTCTTCCACCAAATATTAAGGCAACACGGTCACATGTAGTTTCAAGTTCATTAAACATTTGACTGCTCATTAAAATTGTTTTGCCTTTTTTCTTTTCTGCTTCAATTATTTCAAGAAATGTTTGCCGCATCAATGGGTCTAGCCCCGTTGTCGGCTCATCTAAAATTAAAATTTCTTTATCTGCCATAAGTGCTGCAACTATTGCTGTTTTTTGTTTCATTCCCTTACTCATTCGCTTTAAATTAGCA
This sequence comes from uncultured Clostridia bacterium, assembly GCA_944383275.1. Classification (GTDB taxonomy): domain Bacteria; phylum Bacillota; class Clostridia; order Christensenellales; family UBA1242; genus UBA7584. The sequence continues at coordinate 79,189 of CALWOV010000002.1, read as the reverse complement.
GATGTATCTAGTTGCAACATTTCTATAAGTTTATTTGCATACGACATATCTTTTAGTCCCAAAAGTTCTGCTTGGCTTTTTAAAAATTCTGTTCCTGTTGCAAGGTCTGGAAAAGCAATTTCGCCTGGTATGTATTCTACATATTTTTTAATTTCACTAGATTTTTTCCAAGCGTCCATTCCCATAACATAGCAAGAACCTTTTTGTTGCTTTAAAAAACCCATTATATGACGAATTGTGGTTGTTTTCCCACTTCCATTTGTTCCAACAAAACCAAAGGTTTCGCCTTTGTTGACCGAAAAGTTAAGGTCAAATATACCTCTGCCATTTCCATAATCTTTGGTAAGGTTTTCAACTTTAATAACTTCCATTAAAATGTGCCTCCAAAGTTTTTATCTTCTTTATAGAAACCCATAAAATAATCTTCTAGCGTAAATTTATTTTGTATAAACGATGTTATATTAAACTTACTTATTCTATCAATTAATTTATCTATATCTTTATCATTAACAGCAACTGTAACAACCAAATTTTCTTCATTAATATTTTTTAAATAAATATTTTTCAATTTATCAATTTTATCGTTCCATTTAGGTAAGTCTTTGCTAAATTCTTTTAATTCTTTTATCGTTTTAAAAGTAATTTCGAAAACCTTATTTTCATTGTGTTTAATATCACTTGCATTAAATGTTGACACAATTCGTCCATCTTTAATTATAGAAATTCTATCACAAGTGGCTTCAACTTCATTAAAAATATGTGAAGATAATAGAATGGTTTTTCCCCTTGCTTTTTCTTCTTTAATAAAATCTATAAATGTTTGTTGCATAACAGGGTCAAGACCACTTGTTGGCTCATCAAGAATTAAAAGTTTAGGGTCATTCATAAATGCTGTAACAATGGCAAGTTTCCGTTTATCACCCAAACTCATTTTTTTTGTTTCACCATAAGGCGTTAGTTTAAACTTGTCAAGCAAATAGTTAAGCCTTTCTTTATCTTTAGAGTTCCTTAACTTGCCCATCATATCAATAAATTCCCAACCAGTAAGTCCTTCTGGAAGTGCTATTTCGCCTGGTAAATATCCAACATCTTTAAGAATTTTATAATAATTTTTAAAAGATTCTAAACCAAAAACTTTTATTAAACCCTTTTGTGGTTTAGAAAACCCCATTATATGACGAATTGTTGTTGATTTACCTGCGCCATTAGGCCCTAAAAAACCAAAAACTTCACCTTCTTTTACAACAAAAGAAACATCAAAAACACCACGACCGTGGCCATAATCTTGTGTTAAATTTTCTATTTCAATAATATTCATTTAACAATTCTCCTTTTGTTGAATTTTAAACGAAATAAATTATAATAATATAAATTTTTATTTATAGTTAGAAAAGAAATATGTAAAATTATTTCAATAAAAAGCCTTAAAATTAAAGTATTTAACTATATATAATTAGTATATCACATTTAATTTAAAAACTGCTAATTTTTTTATGACTTTTTAATCGTCAATTTTAATATTTTGTATATTATTATTAGAAATAAAAAATAAAACAGTTCAAACTGTTTTATTTATCCATTTTTTAGTTTCTACTTTTATTCATTAAATAAATCGCGCCTTGCATACAAGCAGCAATTATAAGCCAAATTGCTGAAATCAATACAAGTATATAGATAATCATAGAACCAGCATTGTATCCACCAAATATCCATTCTACTAAGTTAAAATTAAAAATTCCAACTAGTCCCCAATTTATTCCACCTATAAGTAAAATAATTAAGGCTATCCAATTTGGTATTACATAATTCATTCTTTTCACCCCCTTTTTATATTTTGTTCTAAAAAAAATATAATATTTATAACAATTTTATAAATTAATGCCAATAATTGTAAATTTTAAATAAAATAGATAAAATGGACTAAATTTATTAAATTTCATATATTAAAGTGTTATAAATTAAGTATTATAAAGATTTTAATATTTAAAATTTTTTGCAAATTAAACAAATTTGTGCCAAAATTCATGTTTTAGTAACTTAATTTTAAACTTAGTTTATGTAAATATCAAAGTAAATTTTTGTTCTTACATACATTACTTATATTATAAGACATAAATTTTAAGTTATATTTATAAAAATAATTTATTTCGTTGTGTTTTATTTTAATGTATGTTATAATTTTTGTAACTAATTTAAGAAGGAGAAAACAATGGGAATTTTAAAAAATATTGAATGGACAGACACTAGTAGTAATCTTATAGTTTGGAAATACCCTATTACAAAAGATCATGTTAACAAAGGTTCAGCCTTAACAGTTAGAGAAAGCCAAGTTGTAATTTTTGTTGACAAGGGTCGTCTTGCAGATGTATTTTTACCTGGGTATTATAAACTTGATTCAAACAATATGCCTATTTTAACAAAACTTATGTCGTGGAAATATGGGTTTGAAACACCTTTTAAATCCGACATATATTTTGTTAATACTAAGCAATTCACTAATCAAAAATGGGGCACACTTAACCCAATTTTAGTTCGCGATAAAGATTATGGCGCAGTTAGAATTCGTGGTTTTGGTAACTATTCATTTAGGGTTGCTGACGCATATGAATTTATGAAAAATTTAAGTGGAACAAACACAAGTTTTGAAACATCTCAAATAACCGATTATTTGCGAAGTTTTGTTGTAAGTGGAATATCTGATGCTATTGGGGAATGCAAAATACCTGTGCTTGATATGGCAGCAAACTTGCAAGAACTTTCTGATATTGTTGAAAAGAAAGTTGCAGAAGACTTTAAAGGTATTGGTCTTGAACTTACAAAATTTGTTTTTGAAAGTTTTTCACTTCCAGAAGAGTTAGAAAAAGCACTTGATAAAAACACAAGTTTGGGAATGATGCGTGGAAATATGGATGTTTACACACAAATGGAAACTTTGGAAGCTATGAAAGAAGCTGCAAAAAATCCAGGAATGGCAGGAAGCACTATGGGTGCTGGAATGGGCTTTGGTATGGGCATGGGTATGGGAAATATGTTCTCTGCTAATATGCAACAAGTAAACAATCAACAAGTGGCAAAACAGCATCAATGCCCAAGTTGTGGTGCAACATTAAACGGAACGCCAAAATTCTGCCCAGAATGTGGCGCTAATCTTAAACCTACTTGCCCAAAATGTGGAACAGAACTTAAAGCAAACACTAAATTTTGCCCAGAATGTGGGGAGAAAATTGTAAAATGACACAAAACAAAACAGCAGAAGAAAAATTATATTCCGATGAAAAACTAGATACTTCTGCTTATTATTGTCCTAACTGTGGTGGGCAAGCAGTGTTTGACCCTAAAACACAAAAAATGCATTGCCAATATTGTGGTGGAATGTTTGATGTTGACAATTCAACAAAAGTAACCGAACAAGATTTAGCAGATCTTTTAAATCACGCTCGTGTTTGGAAAGAAGCAGAAGTATATCAATGTAAAAGTTGTGGTGCAAAAGAAATTATAAACAAGCAAGAAGTTGCACTTACTTGCCCTTTTTGTGGAACTAGCAACATAATTAAAACTGAAGATTTACCTGGACTTAAGCCACAAGGTGTTGTTCCTTTTAAAGTAGATAAAGAAAAAGCATCTTTAATAGCAAAAACTTGGGCTAGAAAGAAACTTTATGCTCCAAAGAATTTCAAAAAAAGTGCTAATCCAGAAAATATTCACGGCGTTTATAATCCTGTTTTCACTTTTGATAGTGAAACGCAATCTAACTATAATGGTCGTCTTGGAAAAACCTATACCACAACACATATGGTAAATGGAAGACCTGTAACACAATCTCATATCAGATATTTCAATATTAATGGAAATATTAATGCTAATTTTGATGATGTTTTAGTTCAGGCTTCATCTAACATTGCAAGCAATGTGTTAAATTCAATCTCACCTTTTCCAACCAACAACGCACCAACTTATAAATCAGAGTTTTTGCGTGGTTATTCTGCAAGCACTTATAACAAAGATGGTGCAGTGTGTTGGAAGGAAGGACAAGGAATTATTAAAAATAGAATAGAAAATCAGATCTTAGCAAGATATGATTATGATGTAAAAGACTATGTAAATATTAACACAGCGTTTCTTAAAAACAAATATAAATATATATTAGTTCCTGTTTATATTGGGCATCACAAATATAAAGGAAAATTATTTAACTTTTATATAAATGGTGACACAGGTAAAATTACAGGAAAAACACCAGTTTCAGGTTTAAAAGTGTTTTTTACCGTTTTGCTTGCATTAATTGTTATTGGTGGAATAACTGCATTATATTTATTATTTGGTGATTAAAAAATAAATTTTAAAGGAGTTATTATGGTTTGGAGTGAAATTGCGCTTATATGCGTGTCGGTTGTGCTTGTGGTCGTTGCTTTGGCTTGGATAATTACTGCAATTGTAAAACACAAAAACAACTCGCAATACCGTGTTGACGGAGTTTATGTATCAGATGGCGTGAGATATACAAAAGATGGAAAAGTAATTGATGACCACGGCAATGTGAAAGTAACATTAAATAAAGGTGATTTTTTACTTGAACGTGGGAAAGAGTATGTTTGCGAAAAAGACAGCGACTTATTACCTGGCAAATACACTGTTTTATCTGCAGATGAAAACACAAAAAATATAAACATACGCATAGGTGGCGTTGTAAGAGAATATAAACATTTTTCATCAATTGTTATTACTGAAGGCGATAAAATATCGGCAGTATCACATAATGTTATATTAAGATAAATAAAGGAGAAAAATAATGAGTAGAAATTTAGGTTTCAAAATTCTTGGCGCTTTAATAGTTGTTGTTGCTGCTGTATTGTGGCTTTTATCTATTACAGTGCCAGATACATTTGGGTTCTTTAACTTGGCTTGGGCTGGAGTTATTTTGGCTGGTGGTTTAGGGCTTATAATTATTTTGCAAGGTTGCTTTCAACAAAATATATCAACTATAAAGAAATTTAAAATTTGGGTTGGTGCTGGCTTACTTGTAGTTGCATTGATTTGTTTAATTTCTGCAATAACTATTCCAGAAAACATTATTCTTCCTATTATTGCAATAATAGCTGCAGTTGCATTGGTTTTAAGTTTACTTGCAACGGGTGGAAAAAAATGGGACGAAGGCGATAACCACCAAATAGGATATAAAAACTATCATGAAAGAAAAGCCGAAGAAGAAAAAAAGGAAAATAAAGACAATAAATAATGAAAGTTAGAAAACTTGCTTGTCCTTGCTGTGGTGCAAAAATAAACAAAAATCAAGAAAAGTGCGACTATTGTGGAGCAAGTGTTGATTTTGAACAAACAAATGAAAATTTTAATGATAACTCTACAATGGAAATAAGAGAAAATGGACAGAACACCCAAAATGTAAATATAATCATTAAAAATGACACAAACTCGTCAAATGATTTGCAAAAAGAAGTTGATGAAATTGTTAAAAATACTGAACAACCACAAAAACGCACAGCAAAAAGAATTATAGGAACAATAATGATAATTGCAGGAATTTGTTGTTTATTTCCTGCTCCACCTGCTGGAATAATTCTTTTAATAGTTGGTTCAGTATTAAGTAAAAAAAAATAATAGGTTTAAATTATGTCAGTTAAAAATTTACAATGTCCAAATTGTGGCGCAAAAGTTAAAAAAAATCAAGAAAAGTGTGAATACTGTGGAGCATTTTTACATTTTAATGACGAACAAAATGCCACTGTAAACAGTAATGTCACAAACGAAAATGTAAACAACAATGCTTCTAATAAAGTTGTTCTAACAACACATCAATCGAAAAAAATATTTAACGCAAATATAATTAAAGATATAATTTTTATGGTTATAGGGCTTTTATTTGTTCTTATTCCACTTATACCACTTTTTGAAATTTTAGATGAAGATGACCTTTTTGAAGATGAATTCCCTATTTTATTTATTGTTCTATTGATTTTCATAATAATAGGTATTTGTTTATTAATAAGTGGAATTGTTTCAATAATTAAAAACATAAAAAAACAAAAAAATGATAAATAAAAAAACAGCGTATGCTGTTTTTTTATTACATTGACTGACAGACTTCTGAACTTTTTTCACTAGAATCGGAACTTTGCATTTCTTGCAAAATTTTATATCCTATAAGTTTTGATGTTAATTTAGAGTTCGTGTTCTGAACAACAAAGTCATAATCTTTTACTGCTTTGTTTTCATGTTCAGCACGAGAAAGTCTTAATTTTATACTTTCTTCATCTTCACCACGAGCTTTTAGTCTTTCGCTTAAAATTTCTGGTGATAATGTTAAAAATATAGAAAAGGTTTTAACATCACTATCTTTTAATTTTTCAAGATATGTTCTATGTCCATCTACATCTATATCTTTAATAACCAAAACATCTTTTTGCTTTGCAAGTTCTATGCTTTCTTTCGGAACGCCATAATAGTTACCATGAACATTATTCCATTCAAAAAACTCATCATTATTTATACCTTTTTCAAATTCTTCTTTAGAAATGAAATGATAAGGTTTTCCTTCTCTTTCATTATCTTCAACTCGCATTTTTCTAGTTGTTGAAGAAACTATATAAATTATATCTTTTATTTTTTCACCTTTAACTTTTTCAAGGTCAGAGAGTAAATAATTTATAATTGTATTTTTCCCACTTCCCGAAACACCTGACAAAAAAACTATCATTTTTAAAACTCCTTAAATTTATATATCAATTATAGCACATTTTTAATAAAAATTCAAGCCTGGAATTTTATAATATATTATATAAAATTAATGAAAATATAAAGTTAGTTGCTAAAAACTACAACTAACTTTTATTTTTTTATCACTTAACTATAAAATTTAGCCAAGTAATTTTTTTCGTAATTAATTAGTTTTTAACATCCACAAGCCATGCAAATTACAATATTCATATATTTCTTCTACTTTTTCATTTTCAAGTAGAGCTAATTCAGCAATTGGTTGTTCGTTAGGGTTTAAATGCTTAACAACATATCCTAGATTGGTTTTTACAACAATAAACTGAATATAATGTTCTTCTAACATTGGATGTAAAGTAGAACCAACTGTTACTTTTATTTTACTTCCGTTGCTTTCCAAAACAGGAACGTGTTTTTCAAGCGCTGCATCGGTGGTGTTTGCATTTAAAACTTCCATTTGTTCCCCACAACAAAAAACAGGAACCCCTTTATCCACTAATTTAACAACTACATTACCACAATGTTTACAACGATAAAATACTAATGTTTTCATTTATTTCTCCTTAGTTTTTATAATCATTCATTAAACTTATAAATATATTTTATAATTAACACTTAATTTGAATTATTGATTTAATTACAAAAAATAAAAAACCAAATTGAACTATTAAAATGTTTTTAGTTAACTAAAAAATTATAAGTTTAATTTTTTACACACCAAGTATAACATAAATAGAAAAAATAATCTATTAAAAGCATTTAAATTTTATTCATCAACTTTTATAATTCCACACGCAATTCTTACACCAGAATTGCCTGCTGGTTGAGAAGTGAAATCATCAGGTTTATCGTGAATTATAACTGTTTTACCTATTATCTCTTCTATTGTGAATCTGCTAGTTAATACAGCAGACCAAGCATAACCATTATTTGAAAACAATGGTGGTAAATCACCTTTATGGTTTGGGTGCAACTTATTATCTGGATTATAATGCCCCATTGCAGAATCAAAATTTCCCTCACACTGATTACCACTATGTATATGCAAAGCAAATATATTAGTTTCAGTTTGTGGCAAATTGTGAACTTCACTTAAAACTATTACACCTAATTCTGAATTATAAAACTTTAACTTACCCCAAACTTTGTTATAAAGGCTTGAGCCATAAACTCTAGCTATTGCTTTTGGCTTTGTTTTGATTAATGTTTTAATTATATCTAAATTATTTAGTAAATAAAAATTCATAAAAACCCCCTTTTATCTTGTTATGATAAAAAGAGGGTTAATGTTAATATTTTTAAAAAATAATATACAAATTACATTGTTAATTTTAAGTGATTAATAATATTTTAAAAATAGGTTTTATAATTTTTATAAAATAAGTTATATTGGAATAAGTCCCTACAGTGTAACAAAAATATTAAATATAATAATTTAATTTTAAAACTTATTGTTCCTTTATTGCGTCTGATTTAATTTCTTTATTGTTTTCATAATTTTGCAAATAAATTGATAGTGCAAGCAAAAACTCTGCAGGATAATATGTTGCTAAACAAAAATAATCAAACAAAACTGAAATATCTGTAAATCTGTTAAACACAAGCATAACATCTGAAAAGAAAAATAAAAATGCTCCTAAAAATAAAATTAGGTTTGCCACATTAGGTTTTTGAATATAATTGCTTAATGCTTTACCTAACATTAATGAAATAATTAATGCGTAAATAATAACTATTAATTTCATTTGTCCAAAATCAAAACTTGGTAAAAACAATATTAACATTAATGCAATTAAAAATATTACCCCACCAAAAACTAAATCTTTCCAATTAAACTTTTGCAAAAGATAAAAATAAACCAAAAACAACACATGACCAATAGCAAAAAATATTGCACCTAACACAAAATTGCTTATTAATACAACATCACCAATAAAAGCAAACACAAGCCCTGCAAGCATTATAAAAGATTTCCATATGCTGCCTTTATTTTTTAATTTATATAACAACACCAAATTAAACACACCACAAAGCACAAATAATGCACTGTCTGTTGTTTTAATAATATAAGGGTCTATGCTTGTAAACATAAAAAGCACGGTTGCAATAAAAATAAGAACCCCAAAAACAACATTTCCCAAAATAACTATATTTTTGTTTTCCATATACTCTCCTATTAAATAAAATATAAATGATTTATATAAATAACTATTTTTTATTAAAAAACATAAAAAACAGTAAAATTTTTATTATTTTTATAAAAAGCAATCTTGTATAAAGATATTTTAAAAAAGTAGTTTGCTACTTAAATTTAAGTTTAGCATTTTTTTAATAAATAAACAAATCATTTATAAGTATTTGACAAAATTTGTTGTTAATAATATCATTTAAATATGAACCAAAGAGATGATTATTTAAGTTGGGACGAATATTTTATGGCTATTGCCAAACTTTCGTCTTTAAGAAGCAAGGACCCATCTACCCAAGTGGGTGCTTGTATTGTTAGTGAAGATAAAAGAATTTTATCTATTGGCTATAATGGTGCACCTAATGGTTTTGATGACAAAGACTTTCCTTGGCAACGCGAAGGAGATAGTTTGAATACAAAATATTTCTATGTATGCCACGCCGAAATGAATGCTATTTTAAATTTTAGAGGAAGCAGAAAAGATTTACAAGGTGCAACTATTTATGTTGATTTATTCCCTTGTAACGAATGTTCTAAATTAATAATACAATCAGGAATTAAGCATATTGTTTATCTTAGTGATAAATATGCAGATAAAGATTCGTTTATTGCTTCTAAAAAAATGTTTGACCGTTGTGGTGTAAGTTATAAACAAATGGTTTTAGATAAAGAAATCAAAATAAAAATATAAAATTAAACATTTTTATATTATTTTTTATTAAAACCATTAAAATTTCATTTTTAAACTTCATAAAATAAAAAACACATAAACTGATGTGTTTTTATTTTTACAGCCAATTTTTTAGAATAGCATCACAATCGTTTGCGTTTAAGCCTTGTATTGCAAGCCCTTTTTCTATATCTGAATTTTTACAAATACTTTTAATATCGTGTTCACTTCTTCCCATTCCACTTTCTCCTTATGTTTATAATTATAAAACTTGAAGTTAACTCCAAGTCAAAAAAATAAGCAAAATTTTTTAATTTTACTAATAATTTTTATTTATGATTACATTCATATACAAAAAAACAAAATCTAGAAATTCAAAAAAATAAAAATATTTAGTAAATTTTGTAATTTTTTCAATTTTTCTCTTGACACTTAAATTCTACTATGATAAAATAGAAAAGTATATCAGCCAAGTTCTGCATATATGTGCGAGCGTAGCTCAGTGGTAGAGCTCCAGCCTTCCAAGCTGGCTATGTGGGTTCGATTCCCATCGCTCGCTCCACTGGGGCATAATGCTCCTTATAAAGCCACAAACTAGATTTAACGCAGAGAACTCGACCTTCTTAACTTATTTTATGCGCCTGTAGCTCAACTGGATAGAGCAACGCCCTTCTAAGGCGTAGGTCGGGGGTTCGAGTCCCTCCAGGCGCGCCAATCGCTAGCAATTAGCGTTACACAATTATGGCAATTTTGCTTATGGTGGATATAGCTTAGTTGGTAGAGCGCCAGGTTGTGGCCCTGGAGGTCGTGGGTTCGAGTCCCACTATTCACCCCATTTAAAAGGTAATTAAACTTTGGGTTGAATGGCATGTGGAAAGCACCCTTAACATAGGGGCGTCGCCAAGCGGTAAGGCACTTGACTCTGACTCAAGCATTCGAGGGTTCAAATCCTTCCGCCCCTGCCAGAAGACCTTAAAGTCTTTACCTTTCATAGGGGTGTAGCCAAGCGGTAAGGCACTAGACTTTGACTCTAGCATGCGTTGGTTCGAATCCAGCCACCCCTGCCATTTATCTTTGTTGGGCAATAATATATGACCCATTAGCTCAGTCGGTAGAGCACTTGACTTTTAATCAAGTTGTCCCGCGTTCGATCCGCGGATGGGTCACCAAAAATCGCATTAATATGCGATTTTTTTATTTTTTATAAAAGTTTATATAAATTAAAAAATTTTTATTATTAATTTAAAATTATAAACATTTACTTTTAAAATATTAACTAATATAGATTATAAATAAAATTTATAAACAAAATAAACATTATTTAATTGATATAGTTTTCAATTTATAATATTACTTGCAATTTGTTAAACTTTGTTATATAATAATATTATATTAAAAATAAATAAATGCGAAACATTGATTTTACAAGTTTAATTTTATTAATTTAATATTAAACCAATACTTATTTTTTAAAAATAGATAAGATAATTATAATTAAAAATTATAAATTTTGCGGATGTGGCGAAATTGGCAGACGCGCTAGGTTTAGGTCCTAGTGGGAAACCATGGGGGTTCGAGTCCCTTCATCCGCACCAAACAAGAATAAAACGAACTTTAAGTTTTTTAAAGCTCGTTTTTTATTTTTAAAATTAAAAATGTATTTATAAAAATATAAAATATATTTAAAAGCAATTTTAAAAACTAAACTTTACTATTTTTTATAAAATATATGCAAATAATATTTAAATATGTTAGAATAAATTAGGAGAAAAAATATGCGAAAAAAAGTATTGATAAAGCACCCATTGTTTTTATTTATATTTTCTATATTATTTGGTATATTAGGCATAGCAGCACTTATGTTGCATTTGGAAAGACTTTTGTTAATACCAAATTACATCAATGCAATTATAATGATTAGCATAACTGTTTTAAGTTGCGTTGGGCTGATTTTATTTTTTAAAAATTTAGGTAAAATTTTAAAGCAAGAAGAAAAAACTAAGCTTCAAAAAATAACAAAGAATGCTTTTAATAACAAATCAACTTTGTTAATACAAAAAAGATGTGTTATTGCAAATATGTCTCTTATAATAGGTGGTGTTTGCGTTTATATAGCGTGGATAATTTTTATTCCTATAGCAGAATTTAATAGTTTTGAAATTTGGCTTTTTCGTGGTATTTCAATTTTAATAACAATTTTGGCTAGTATTTTTAGTTTTGTAACCCCAAGCAAAATGCTTGTTTATAAAAATGGAAAATTACATATAAACACACCAGAAAAATCACTTTCAATTAAACCTAGTGAACTAATAAAGTATGAAAAAATATATTCACATCCTAAAGAAAAAAATCCTTATAAAAAAAGTTTATTTTGTGATGTGGTTTTATATTTAGAAAATGAAAAGATTTTATTAAAAAAGGCAGATTGCGATTTTTTTCTGAAATCAATTATTAAAACAATAAAAGATATAGAATTAAAAAATGAAAATATTAAAAATTAGTAGTATTTTTATATGAATATGTGTTAAAATAACATAAACTGAAGGCGAATCTATATGGAAATTTAAAAATATAAAATCTTATAAATATATTCAACTAGCAAATTAATTACGCTCTGAAAAAAGCAATATTCTGACAAAAATAAATAAGAAGCCAGCAAAAATATGTTGTTAACCAACAAAATTTAGCAATTTTCAGAATTTTAAATGTAAACATAAAAATAATAATAATAAATTATAAAAAACAATATTTGATTAAAAAAATTTTTAATTATAAATTATGGAGTTATTATGGAAAACAATTCAGAACGAACTCCCTATCATTTTGGATACAGAGTTAGTAAAAGTGAAGAATATCCTTATGGTTGGAAAGTTATTGACACAAAAGATATTAATACAAAAAGGCCAGTTGTTCTTTGTTTCGGTGGAAACGCAACTATTAACACAACTTATGCAAATGGTATGGCGAAACACGCCGAACGATTTTTAGGGGTAACTCCCGAAAATAAATTTATAGATGTTTATTCCATTCAATATGGTGGTCGAGAAGGATATGAAACAGGAAACCTTACACCAGATGAAATTACTGAAATTACTAAAAAACTATTTCTTCCACTTATTATAGGAAAAGATAATAAGCGATTAGAAACTGAGATTGCAGCAAAAAATATGCGTAATATTAATATACTTTCATACTGCTATGGAGAATATGCTGTTAATAAAATGGTTAATTATACTGCACAAGTTATGACAAAATTTTTTGATTACTCTGAAGAAGAAACAACTAAAATATTGTCTCAAATACTTCAAGTTTCATATGCTCCAATAGTCGAACCCAACAAATATACAACCAATTTTGAATTTCGTTCGCTATTAGATGAACAGTCTGCACGCAGATATGAAAAAGAATATCTTGAACAAACAAAACAGGAAGAAATTCCATTTATTGGCTGTGGGGAAATGCATATAAAAAATAATACTGTTAAATTTTATGCAAAAAGTTATGATTATGAAACAAAAACAACAATGGATGAACATGACATAATGATTCACCGTGATGAAAACTGGAATGCTTTAAACAAGCGCGCCGATGTTGCATCTCAAAGTTTGGCTTGCATTTTAGCGATGGGAGCATTAAATTCAAAAGAAAACCAAAAAAACGCAAATTTAATTCCCCTTCCTTCTGCTAAAGAAATTGCTGACTTAATTCAACCAACCTTGGATAAGGAAAACAATAGTTATTTTGAACAACAAGAAAGAGATAATTTTGAAAAGCAAAAAAATAATAACTTGCCACAAATGTAATAGTTTATATTATCGGAAGTTTTGTCTGAATGCATACGAAGCAAAGCGAGTGTATATTCAAGCAAAACTGATATTATTTCAAACAGTGATGCCGTTGGGACAACGGATTTGCGTTTAGCAAATTGGTTTGTGAACATCGTGAGCAAAACAACATCACATAGTTTATATTAAAAAGTCTATGTAATCTTAAAAGTTTGCTTTTGTGTTTACATATTTATTAAGTTTGCTAAAAATTTTAATCTTTTAAATTTTTATAACATATAGTTTTTAATATTAAAAGTTTATATAAACATAAAAAAATGATGGTATTTTCTAAATACTACTTAATTTATATAATTAAAAGTTTTGTCTGTAAGAACAACTAACATTTACAAGCAAAACAAATGTTTATATAAACTAAAATAAATTATACTTCAACTTTTATTGCTACTATACCATATTTAATTTCTTCAACAGTAGAATAAAAACTATGATAGATATTTTTTACATCTTCTTTTGTATCATCAGCGAAACTTATTTTGTTTAACGGTAAATTATCCAACATTTCATCAAATGTATCAAAATATATTAAATCTTTTACTTTGGTTTTTATTGTTTCAGTTAGGTCAGGCTTTTTTTAAAATAATAATATCTCCTACTTTAATTAAATGCCTTTTTTATCATTTAGTCTAATTTCATAAATTTTTTGTCCCGATTTTATTAAATCAAAATAAATTTCTCTTAACTTCATTTTGTGTATCATTTTTTACTCCTATTTATTATTCATTATAACATAATATAATAAAAAGTAATAAGTTTATGAGAATAATACCTAATAAACCTAATATTATACAAGTTTAACTAGCCCAAACCATCAAAGCCTATATGAATGTTATATCAGCGTTGACAAAAGTTATTATAAACAAGCAATAGGGAAATTAAATAATTTGTTTAATAAAACTAACTTAATAAAGTCTTATACTCACCTTTAAAACCCTTATAAATTATTATTTTAAGTTTTAAAAATAAAAAATCGCTAAATTCCTTTATTTATAAGGATTTTAGCGACTATTTTTAAATCTGGAGCTACTGACGGGACTTGAACCCGTGACCCCCACCTTACCAAGGAAGAGTTCTATCTGCATAGGGTTGTGCTCTACCTCTTAAACCCCAGTATTTAAGCCACTTGTATCCCACAAAAAACAAAATGGTCCCACTTTAATTTCAAAATTCTGGGACCATTTGGAGCCAAATATCACAAAATCCATAAAAATCACAAAAATCGCACTGAACTAAACTGCCTAGAACGGTTTGAGACTTTCTGCAAGTTTATAAATTAACTTAATTCAACTACAAATCTAAAATTCAATAAAAATTTTTTATTAAAACATTTAATATGTATAAAGTTTTTAATATAAACTATCATTACAAAGCATAAAAATAATTGATTTCCTCCAAAAAGTGTGATAAAATACAACTAATTGGAGGAAATATATGATTTTAACCACACAACAGTTGAAAGAAAACTATAAAAATTTTGTTGATGCTAAAGGGAAAATAAAAAGAGATGTTAGAGATGGTAAATTATTTCAGTTAGTTAGAGGGCTTTATGAAACCAATCCAAATGTGGAGGGTTTTAAGTTAGCTCAATTTATTTATGGACCATCATATCTGTCTTTTGATTATGCATTATATCGCTATGGATTAATTTCCGAAGCTGTCTATAATACTTTTACTTGTGCTACATTTAATAAAAATAAAATTAAAACATATACAAATCATTTTGGAACTTTTGTGTATAGAGATGTTCCCAAAAATGTGTTTAGATTGGGTATAATTGTTAATCAAGAGAACAATTATGTCTATCAAATTGCTACTCCAGAAAAAGCTTTATGTGATAAATTATATATAACATCGCCTATTAAAAATTTAAAAAGTCTAAAAGAGCTATTGTTTGCAGATTTAAGAATTGATGAAGATAGTTTTAAAAAATTAAACAAACAAGATATTTTATCACTCGCCCCACTTTATCATTCTGCAAACTTAAATTTGTTAGTAAAATATTTAAAGGGGGATGAATAAATGGAACAAGTGTTAAATCAAATGTTGGATAGGTACCAAATAAATAATCTTGAAGATAAGAAAAATGCCATAAAAGAAATAGTTCAAGAAATTGTGCTTTGCGGACTCTCTCGAGCAGGATTTTTTAATGAAGCTGCTTTTTATGGTGGAACGGCTTTGCGAATTTTTTATGGGTTAGACAGGTTTAGTGAAGATTTGGATTTTTCTTTAATTTTACAAAATCCAAATTTTGATTTATCTAAGTATTTTTCTTATATCGAAAATGAAACTCAATCATTGGGTCTTAATTTTAAGGTTACTGAAAAAATTAAATCATTTGATTCAAATATAAAATCAGCATTCTTAAAAGGCAATACTAAAGAACATATTATGACATTTTATGAAAATAATGCTGATGCTAAACTAATCAACAAAGATGAGGCTATTCGTATTAAATTTGAAGTTGATATAAATCCTCCTGCTGGTGCTAATTATGAAATAAAGTTTGGTCTGTTACCTTCTCCATACCAAGTGAGATTATATGACCTACCATCATTATTTGCTGGTAAAATTCATGCTTGCCTTTGCAGAAATTGGCAATCTAGAGTTAAAGGAAGAGATTTTTATGATTATGTTTTCTTTTTATCCATTGGAGCAAAAGTTAATCTTACAAATTTAAAAGCAAAACTTATTCAATCACAATTTATTAATGAAAATTTTGATTTAACAATTGAAAATTTAAAAGCAATGCTAAACAAAAGATTTGAACATATGGACTATGAACAAGCAAAAGAAGATGTTTTACCATTTGTTAAAGATAAATCTAAACTTGACTTATGGAGCAAAGAATTTTTCATAGAAATAACAAAAAATTTACAAGCGATGTAAAATTTGCTATAAATAATTAATTTATAACTTACCAAGGAGAAAATATGCCGTTTAAAGGAACAGATGTTGATGCTTATAACAAAGCTGCAAGAGGGAAAACACCTGAAAAAAGAAGAAAATTATATTATAAAGAAAAGAAAAAGAATGAAAAAGTAAGGCAAAAAGAGAATAACAAAAATACATCTTATCCTTTAAATACATATAAGTATAAGCCTGTAAGTAGTTATAAACCTCCCAAAAGGATACACCCCTCTGTCTTACCCAGTAAACCCGCAAACTCAAATTCAAATTCCACAATTAATGTTAAACAAAAATTAAAAGTTAGTAATATTATATGGGATAAGACGCTAAATAATTTAAACAAAACATTACAAGATGAAGTTTTGGACTTTACTCTTGATATTATTAAAGAAAATGTTAATGAGAATTTAAAAAATGCAATCGAAACCTATCAAACTATTGAAAAGTATATTAAAATTGCAAAATCAATTTACAAGGTTATCATAAAATTCGATAAATACATAAATAAAATATTTATTAGATATGAAAAGCAACCTAATAACGAATTTATATTACAAAAATATAATGAAGATAGTATTAAATATCGAACTATATATAATAAATATAAAAATATTGCAGAAAAAGATATTATAAAACTGCAAGATTTGGAATTACGTAAGTTTGGAACCAATAAAAACCAGATAGATAAATCATTCAACCTAATATTAAATGGTATAGAAAATACAGCACTGTATTTATTTTATAAAGAAAAAATTAGAAAAAATAATTCATACAGCATTGTAACTAATTATGATGACTCTAAAAAAATATTGATTCAAACTACTGATATAACTATTATTCCATTTAATGAAATAACCCAAGAATTAGTGCATAAAGATGATTTAATAACATTTATTGAATGGAAACAAGCTTATAAAGCGATTTTTACAGAAGAACTATTAAGAAATAATGATATTTTTACAGAAGACAGGTTAGTAGTGTGTGAAAAATTTAAAGTCATAAAAATTTTAAAGGATGAACAAGTTCTCATAATTTGACCATAACCATAATCTTTCACATCTTTAAAAATATTAAGTATTATCTGTAAAATATTTCAATAAGTCTTATAAAAAGTGTTAATATATTGGCGACATTGGTACAGCTTATATAAAGCTGTAGATATATTAGCAAAATTTTTAATGAAGTTGAATTAATTGTATGCTAACTAAATTAATCCAACATCTCTTAACAAGTATAAAGATTGCCTTTTTTTGTGACTTGTGTTATACTAATTTGTATTTTTTAAAAATTTAAAATCACTAAAATGCAAAGGAGTACATATGCAAGAGAAATATTTATTAGATAATTCTCCAGTTGTAAGTGAGGAATACTATAAAGACGCTGATATATTAAATCAACAAATTAAAAATCCAAATATTAAAAACATAGCTGTGGTTGGAAATTTGGGAGCTGGTAAAAGTAGTGTAATTGAAACTTATTTAGCTCAATATAGAGTAAAAAGAGATATTCAAAAGAAAGATTATCAAAACGCTGATAAAAAATTTGATAAATATAAGTATAAGCATGATAAAAAAGAAATAAAAAAACATAATAAAGAAATTACAAATTCTAAATATGTTAAGATTTCATTGGCCACTTTTAATGATAAAAAATTTGAAGAAAATGATATTGAAAAAAGTGTTCTACAACAATTACTTTATAGTCAGAATAAAAATAAGCTACCTAATTCTAAAATAGAAAGAACAAACAAATCATCTTGGAAAAAGATTTTACTATTTACAGGCTTTTTGACTCTATTTGTAATATCTTCAATACTATTTGGTCTTGGTGTATCAAGTGCAAATTTTTTAGGGAATACCATATGGCCTAGTTGTTTATTTTTAGGTATAATGGCTGTTTCAATTTTAGTTATACTTTATTATTGCATTTATTATAAAATTTTTAAAAAAATAAAATATAAAGATTTTGAGTTAGAAACCCAAGATAATAAAAACACAAGTTCCCTTATAAATAAATTAATAGATGAAATTTTATACTTTTTTGAATGTATTGATGTAGATTTGGTTATATTCGAAGATTTGGATAGATTATCATCTGATGAAATTTTCATAAAATTACGAGAACTAAATACAATCATTAATAATAGTAGTAATAAAAATTGTAAGAAAATTACTTTTTTATATGCAATAAAAAGTGAAGTTATAAAGGATAGAGAAGAAAGAGCTAAATTTTTTGACTTTATATTACCCATTATACCTGTAATTAACCCAACTACAACTGAGGAAAGAATACGAGAATTTATAAAACAGAGCAAATCTAATAATTATGAGTTGTCTGATGGGTATATCCAAGATATAGCATTATATATTCCAGATATGAGAATTTTAAAAAATACATTTAATGATTATTTTATCACAAGAAATCGTATAGTTAATAAAAGCAATCAAGATAGAATCAGTAATGAGAAATTATTTACTATTTCACTATTTCGGAACTTATTCCCAAGTGAATATACAAAATTAGAATCTAATTCTGGTACATTACCTGTTTTATTAAATAAAAAATTTTTAGTAGAAATTTTAACTAATAAGTTAGATGAAGAAAATGCAAAGCATGAAGAAAAAATTGAAAATTTGAAGAATGAAGCTTTACAAAACTTTGATGAATTAAAGTATATTTTAAAAGGAATAATAACAAATACTAAAAGCCACCAATATGTCAATAATTCAAGTATTAGTGTTGATTCAATTCAAACCTTTAAGGGCTTGAATATTGAAAACATAATACATCCTAACAATCCATCTTTCCGTGTAGAATTAACACCTGAAATAAGAGATATAATTGATAGAGTTAATTTTGAACAAAGAGAACAAAATATAAGAGACAATTCCGAAAATAAAATTGAGGAATTATTAAGGTTTATTGAATTAAATCAAAAAGAAAAACAAAACATAAACTCCCTAACTTTTGAAGAATTAGTTGATAAAATAGGAATTGAAAAAATTTTTAATAATAGCCATATTAATGAAAAAAGAGATTTTAATCAAACCCAAGCAGACCAAAAATTACTTAACTTTTGCAAATTTATAATCAAAAATAAATATATTGATGATAGATATTCAGAATACACCTATAATTTAAGTTCTTCTATTATTTCTCAAGGAGATATAGAATTTATTAAGAAAATTCAAAGTGGTACTAATGATTTTAACTACAAGATAGAGAACTTAGATGAAGTTTTAAAAAGATTGAAAGTTGATGATTTTAAAGATGCATCTATTATTAATAAGGTGATATTACAAAATATTGGTACAATCAAAGATACTCATAAAAAAGAGCTTATCAACACACTTTCAAGTTCAAACAATAATTCATGGGAGTATATTACTAAATTTTGTATGGAAAGTAATGATAGTGAAATAATTAATCTAATTAATTATTTAGTAACAGACTATAATTTATGTAAAAAAGCTATTAATGCTCCTTTGATTGAGAATAAAAAAGATATTATAATAAATACTATAATAAAAAAAGGAGATAACATTAGTAATTATAACTTGGATGGTTGCTTAACAAATTACATTTCAAATAAGCAAGATCTAAACAGATTGATAACAGGTTTATCGGAGTCAGAGATTATTAACTTACTTGAAAGCTTAAAGCCAAAAATTTTGCACTTAAGTGACAAATTATGCCCGAAACAATTGATAAAATTTATTATTTCAAAGAATTTTTATCAAATAAATATAGAAAATCTGACATATGCATTAAGATTTAAACAAAAATACAATGTAGATTTTATGTTAAAAAATTATCAATATATTGAGAAAACTTCTATAGAAATTTTTGAATACATCAAACAAAACTTAAACGATTATATAACTAACATTTTATTAAAGACTGAGGTTGTGAATACGGAAGAAAATTCTAAAACAGCATGTGATTTTCTTTATAAAAAAGATGTGGATATTGATAATAAGAGAAAATTAATATATAAATTTAGAATAAATATACAGGATTTGGAAGGGATTGATGATGAGCTATTGGAGCCTATATTGGAGTTTAATAGAATGATTCCTTCTTGGGATAATATACTTGCAGTTTATAATAAATTAGGTCTACAAAGTACATTACTAGATTACATATTAAAAAATATTAATGGAATCACTCAAATTGAAGTAAATAAAATAAATAAAGCTCTAATATATGAATTGTTAAATTCCTCTCAATTTGATGAAATGACTTATAAATCTTTAGCTAATAAGATTAATAATAAATTATCTATAACCGAAATAAATAATGATGATAATTTGGCTATATTAATTCAATTAGATAAATTTGATTATAATTCTACTGATTTTAGTATTTTAAAAGATTACCCAAAAGCTTTAAATGAATATTTAAGTTATTTTGCAAATTCTATTAATAATGAGATAACAACATTTTTTGCAGCAGATATAAGTGTGGAAATTTTAAATAATATTTTGTTATCAGAAAATGTACCAATTGATTTAAAACAAAAAGTTGTTATTCAATTTTCAAAGAAGATTAGAATTATTGGATTTGAACAACAATATGCTGAGTTATTTATCACAAAAAAATTAAGAATAACTGAATACATTCTGTTCCAGTTTATTAACTATGAAGTAGACAAATATTCACTTATATCATTGACAGAATTCAATTATGCTTCATCAGACACAATTCAAAAAATAAAGGATTTTTTATGTACTTGTAATGAAGCATTTACGGACTTATTTAAAAATAATAAAGAATTTAAAATTGCCAATACAGAAAAAAATAAAGAGTGGATTAGCAATGTACTACCTTTTAATATTCTAAAATATTCTAAGCGCAAAGAACAAATAACATTAAAATCTATAAATTGTTAAACAAATTTAAGCAATAATGATTAGAGAATCCCTTCTCAAAAATCTTTAATTTTTAGATATGTAATTCATATAAATTACAAATTTATTTTTCCTACTGAAACATTCGGCAGAATATAGATAAATGTTTCAGTAGTCGTCATTATATGAATATATAAGTAGTAGATTTCCTCCAGATAGTTGTATTTTGCGCCACTAACTGGAGGAAATAACATATTCGGAATAATCGCTAATATATTATCAATTTATTGACAAAAACGCATAAAAATGCTAAAATATTAGCAATAATAAAATAGGAGTTCTAAATGGACAATAGATTTGATATTAGTAATTTTGTTAATGTAACTACCGAGCAAGCTATAATTTGTAGCTTGATTGATAGAGTAAAATTGAGGCGCAAAGAATCAAAACTTTCTCAAAAAGATTTGGCAACAAAATCTGGAGTAAGTTATGGCTCTATTCGTAGATTTGAAAAAAGTGGCGAAATTTCTTTATCATCTTTGCTTAAAATAGCCAATGCCTTAAATGCATTAGAAGACTTTAATCAATTATTTAAGCATAAAATTATTACCAATCTAAAGGATTTAGATATATGATTGAGCAGGTAAAAAAATTAACAGTAAAATATAATGGTAGAATTGTTGGCTATCTTGCAGAGGTTGAGGGGCGTCAAATTGCATTTCAATATGATGATGAATGGCTGAAAACTGGTTTTTCAATTTCACCATTTTCTATTCCACTAGAAAATAAAATTTTTATAAATCAAAAGCAAACTTTCAATGCAAAAATGTAATAAAATAATAGAAAAAAATAAATAAGTTTTTAAAATGATATTTAATAATCAATAAATTAAATAACGACATTTTAATTATGTGATTTATAAGAGGTTAACTATGTTTTATACGGTAATTCCTTTTGAAGAAGATAATGGTAAAGGTGATAAAGATAAGATAGATACATTTTTAAAATATATTGAAACTTATGTGGAAAGAGCTGCAAAAATTCAAGGATATGCTACAAGTCTATTAGCTTTATCAAAAGAAAAATCGTTTAACACAATAGGCATATTGGCTCCGATGTTTTGGAATTGTGTAGTTTCTAGTTTTTGGTGTAGTATTATAATAGATATAACTTCATTTTTTGATAAAGATCGCAAAACTGACTCTTTTTACAAATTATTAAATTTTATAAAAGATAATTATAAAGTCATTTATACAAAAAAATTTTATGAATCAAAAATTATAAATGGAATACAACAGAAAAGAAAAAATATTCAAGTTAAAGACATTCAAAAATTAGTTGAAGAAATTCTAGATAAAGTAAACTATATTAATGACTCTCCAAGTAAAAATAAATATTCAAAACTTAATGAAATTAAAGCTATTAATTCAAAAGTGGCTTTTTTAAGAAATAAACTTTTCGCTCATAAAGAAAAAAAGTTAACTATTGATGATGATTTCGGAGAGTTTGATAGTGTAAAAATTGAAGAAATTTTAAAGTTAAATAAATTTATAGAGTGTATATTATCTGATATCACTATTCCCTTCGATCGTTGTATACGGTCATTTACCCCTTTAGGAGTAAATGATGTTTGCTCTATTATTAATATTTTAAAGGATTATCAACAAAAGAAATAGAAGTATAATAGTATTTTAAATTAAAAATACTATTATTGAGCAATTTTTATAAACAATAATATTCACTTTTTTGTTTTAATGTGTTTTAGTTTTATTACCAAACTTATAACATCATTACTATTTAAAAAATGCATCTTTTTGTATTAAAATTTTACTTGTCTTATATTTTATTAAAACATTTTAAGTATTTAAAAATTTTAATATAAATTAATTTAAAGCAATAAATTCTTGATTTCCTCCAGTTAGTTGTGTAAAAAACAACTTACTGGAGGAAACAACAAACTTAGAAAAAATGCTAATATATTATCAATTTGATAATAAAAATATTTAAAATTGCTAAAATATTAGCAATTTAGTTGAATTTATAAAAGAGAATTGACACAAGTTAACTAAAAACAGCAGTAATTTACTGCTGTTTTTATCTACATATTTGTATAAATTAAATAGGTTATTAAATTATGCATTTTAAGTTAATACTAATGATTAGTTGTATTACTTAAATAATTAATAAGTATTTTTAAATATAAATAATATTATTTTAGTCATTCAAAAAGTATTAATCATTTCTCATACAAGCCAACTTGGTTTAGTCGGTATGATTTTAGTTGCTGTAACATCAAGCCAAGCTTGGTACCAAGTATTTAATTGAACTATTTGCTCTTGTGTAAGTTGGTTATACCAGAGTTGTCCACGGTTTATAACAGGGAAGCACTCTTCTTCTCTTTGCGCTCTTAATTGATTTAATTCAATTTTTTCTACTTCTTGTAACTGTTCTGCTGTTAAATTTTTATTTACCACTACAAGTTGATTATTTTCAATTTTTAACTCTTGTCTTAAAACATCATATTTAGGCAGTTCTTGAACTGGTAGTACAGCATAATTTGTTTTATAGTTTTCATTATTTGTTGCACTTGTTATGTACATAATTTTATTTTGATTTGCAATATCATAAATTATATTAAACATTTTTTACTCCTTTTAATTTAATATACTTGTGCTTTTTCTAATTTTCTGCAGTAAATAGTACCTGTATTTTTATCAAATTTAACTTTGTTAAACTCTGGTCTAATTTCAATATCATTACAAATGATATCATATTCTGTGTTAAATTCAATATCCGTTTTATTAGGGTCTTTTATATGAATTATTGGGCTGCTCCGACCATCTATCCATCTATCGCACCATTCTTTGTTTATGTCATTTATTGTAATGTTTGTGTTGTTGAATGCATTATAAATATTTAGATTACTCTGGACTTTTTGCAAATTAATCCCAGTTACTCTAAAATCAGTTGTTTGATTTCTATTATTAAAATCATAACGCAAAGCATAAGTTCCATTTGCAAAAGTAGTTCTGTTATTATATGCGCTTGCTCTTTTCCATTCTTCCATTCCACCACCATTGCAAAATTCTTTATTTTGTACTATTCCAACGATTCCTAATGTTGGTTCAGCCTCAGGCCAATAAAAATCAATACTCTGTTCTGTTGCTGTTGATGCTTTTGGTCTATGATAATCCATACTTGCATAATACATTGTTTCTTTATTTAGCTCAAAGGCTACAGATGAATATATGTATCCTTCCAAAACATTTTCTAAACCATATAACATAAACATATAATCTCGAGGTTCCCATCTACTATCTAATTGCAAATAATTAAAATAGTGGGGAGTTGCATTTAATATAGGATATCTTGTAGTTATATTGTTGATATTTACATTATTTGAAACGCAACCATAATTGGTTATTACTTCCCATTCACGAATATTAGCATCGCACCATTCTCGAGAAGGCTCATTGCCAGCTCCAAAAGTATCTGTTAAATCAATCATTATAAATTTAGATACCCATATTTCACTCCCATATGAAGCGAAATTTAGTTTCGCCTCTATTATACCACTTCCAATCCCATTATAATAATCAGATATTGTTACCCAATTACCATTGGTATTAGTTCCGAAAAAACATTGGAATATTGTTTCATTATTTAAGTTTTGTATGCGCATTGCAGCATTTGCTGTCGCATTACTTTTTGCTTTGAATCCAGCATAATATTTATGACTTAAATCTATCTTAGGCAAATTTTGATAAAGCATATTTTCGCCATTAGGTTTTATGTTAAAACTTCTATAAGTTTTGTAACCAGCTATGCTATCTGTATATATAGAATTACCACCAAAACTCCAACATCCACTAATATTTCCATATGAACCATCTGCAATCATATTTCTTGCTTGCTTGTAATTATATTTTACCGTATTACAATAAAGCGTTCCATCTGTTCCTATTTTAATAGCCATATTATCACACTCCAAAACTAAATTTTAGTCGGTTATCATCCGTTATACTAATTGTATAGTTGTTTGAACCTGAACCATCACTTATTTTTATATTAGGAGCATTAAAGGTATTCGTACTTAGGTAACATAGGGTATCATCAAAAAATTGAAATGAATTGTATGTTGAATTAGTTCCAGTTCCTATTTGAATAGCAAAATCAGAAGACGAGTTGGCATTTCCGCCCAAAGCGAATCTACCATTTTTATTTGCAATAACTTTTTGATTGCTAATAATTTTTTGCAAAACTTCGTCAATTTTGTTAGATTGATTTGTTCTTGCTTCTATCTCATCTTGCAGAAGCACTTCATCGGCTTTATTAGATATTTCATAACTAGGTTTAAAAACACCATTTTCTGTAAGCGTGCATTCTTGTGTAGACTGAATTGCTTGCTCTAGACTACTAATTTTAGATAAAATTTTATTTAAATTACTAGAAATTATTGCGTTGGAACTAGGTAAATTATCATTATCAAATCTTTCTACTAAAACTAACATTTCAGTGGGTGTTTGTGAGATTATTTTTAACTTTCTTTTATTAGTAGTTGTTTCCATAATAACCTCCCTTAACTATTTAAGTTATACACAAATTCTAATCCATCTGCTGTAACTAAAATTGTCCATTTATTATTTATGCTAATTTTTTGCGTTTTTAGAGTATGCGTGTTTGATTCATAAATATTATCTGTGCCTATTTGAAGTGAATTAGGGGTAATATTAGTACCTGCACCAAATTGGAAAGCGCCACTTGCAGTACTATTAGCATTTAAACCAAAAGCGGCACCTCCATTTGAATTAGTAATATGTGTTGTGTTGTTTAATAAATTGTTTAAATTGCCCTCAATAGCATCATATGTACTCTGCCTAGCATTAGTTTCATTTTGTAATGCAGTACTATCAGCTTTGTTTGATAATTCATAAGTTGCTTGGGCTTGCCCATTATTTGTTATCACTGTTCCAGTTTTGCTAGTTACATCAGTAGTTAACTGATTTATTTTAGTTATAATTTCATTTAGATTTGCGCTTGTAATGGGTGAACCTTGTATGGTAACAAAATCATTATCTGCTCTATCAACCTGAACAATCATTTCTTCAGGTGTTTGAGAAATTATTGTAAGTTTTCTCCTATTTAAATTTGAACCTTGTCTATCAGTAAATCCTGTGTTTAAGATTGTGTTATTTTCACTCATTGTTTTCTCCTTTTTAATTTTTATTTTTATAATAAGTTAAAAACATAAAGAATATTATTTTTTTACTTATTTAACCTAATCTCTAATTACATAATACAAATAATTACCAACTCCGTAAAATCCGCCTTGCGCTGTTAAAGTTAAACTCATACTACCGCCAGTTGTTTCATTATATGAAATAGTAAATGTGCAACGGTAGAAAACATCTCTTTCATCTAAAAGATACATATTGGCGTTATTATTTGATTTAAAATAACTAATATCTTCTAGGTAAATGGGTTTTCCCCATATATAATAACCACTTTGATTTGAGTGTGCTATAAATTGTATTGTTTTTGCATTTGCTGGTATCGATATAGTTTGCTGTGAATTTGTGCTATGTAATACACCACGCTTTAAAACAGTTCCAAATTGTAATTTTTTATTATTCAAAAATAAATAATTCCCATTAGCAGACACCATTTGATTATTCAGCTTTACATTAGTTACACTTAATTCATCATCTGTAGAGTTGTAAATATTGTGATTATACACCTGTAAGGTTTTCGATTGAGAATTTGTACCAGCACCGAGCTGGATAGCATCAATACCATTGCCAGCAGAATCAGTAGTGCGTGCGTTGTAGCCACCAGCAAAGCCATTGCCAGTTTTGGTGTAACTTCCAACCGCACCGCCGTTTGTTGAAATTGCATCACTACCTACAGCACCGCCAAGTTGAGTGCTAGCGTTTACACCAATAGCTCCGCCCCAATCAGAAGTAGCACTGTGTCCACCTGCAAAACCAGAAGTGGTTGTCGTATTCATCCCCACGGCTCCACCTGCTGTTGCCTGAGAACCATTCCCAGCAGTAAAACCACCTTGAGTATTTTGTAATTTTGTCGTATTATTGGTAATATTTGATACATTAGTGTTAATATTCGTTATATTATTATTAATATTTGAGATATTAACTGCATTAGCGTTGATTTGAGATTGTAGGTTATTATCAAAATTTGCTCGAGTTGTGGCTTCGTTGGTGATTTGAGTCTGTGGGTTGCTAGTAAAAGACAATTGAGTTTCAAATTGGTTATCGACATAAACAAAAGTACCAGCCGTTTCTCCGATTTTGTCTTCCAAGTTGTTTACTTTATTTATAATAACCTGTAAGTCATCCGCATCAATTTTAGTTCCTTCTTTTGTTACATTACTATCTGCTCGATCAATGTCTGCAATAATTTCGGTTGGTGATTGTGAAATAATAGTTAATTTTCGTCTATTAGGATGCCTACTAACTCTATTCTCAAAATCTTTTAATTCTATTTCTTCACTCATATTTTCCTCCTTTTAATCTATTTTAAAGCATTTTAAAACAAGGAGTACCTAAATTACTTCTTTATAATTAAATATAATCATATATGATATTTTTTAAGTTCCTTGTTTAAATTATATACCACTAAATGTATAGTTATTGTAGGTTTAAATTAATTAGCAAATAAGGCATATAAGTTAAAGTTTTATTAAACTTGCAAGTTTCTTAAAATAATTGTTGCTCAAGATTGTTGATTTCACTTCTCAATCTTTTTCTTTCTGCAACTATTAAATCCCATTCTTGTTCCGTGTAATCACCATCAACATATTTGCTGGTTTTGTAGTCCATATCCGCAAGCTGTTGTTTTAGAGAATAATACCTTTGCTTATTTAATTCCGCTCGTGGTACTTCTTCGTATTGTTCAACAACCAATTCACCATTTACTACGCGCCAAGCCTTGTGTGCTTCACAGGAAAAAGTTTCATTAGCCAGTTCATCATCAACTTCAACATATCTATTTTCGTTTGTTACAGATATATTGTACGGGTATCGATTACAAACCCAACCATTTTCATCATAAAATATTTTTTCCACTATTTATACTCCTTTTAATATCCTATAGCTATCCAGTTAATAATTCTGCCGCCACCTCTATTGCCTCGAGAATATATTTTAAAACCACTTTTACTTATACTGTTTTCAACAATATAAAAGGCGCTATTCCAAGTACCATCATCAGATGAATACTCATTAGATACAGCCACCTTTGGAATTGCCGTAAATAGCGATTCACTTGGATATGTTACATTTAATGATTTATAGTCTGCAATTCTAGAAGTTCTACCCCATTGAATTGCAAGGCCACTTTTAAATTTTATATATCCATTAGAAGCTAACTTTTTTGAAGTAATCAAGTCAGGATTATTTACATTACCAGTAAAATAATGTTGCATTCGTGCCGCATTTATATTACCAACAGCATCTAAAAGAGGGAAATTGTATACTTGAAATGTTTTAGTAGTTGAGTTTGTGCCAGTTCCTAATTGTATAGCATCAATACCATTGCCAGCAGAATCAGTAGTACGTGCGCTGTAACCGCCAGCAAAACCATTGCCTGTTTTGGTGTAACTACCAATCGCACCACCATTTGTTGAAACTGCATCACTACCTACAGCACCGCCAAGTTGAGTGCTAGCGTTTACACCAATTGCGCCGCCCCAATCAGAGGTGGCACTGTGTCCACCAGCGAAACCTGAAGTGGTCGTTGTATTCATGCCCACGGCTCCGCCAGCTGTTGCTTGTGAGCTATTACCAGCAGTAAAACCACCTTGGGTATTCTGCAACTTTGCTGTGTTGTTGGTAATATTAGTTATACTATTGAAAATATTTGATATATTAGTTGTATTTGTGCTTATTTGAGTTTGCAAGTTATCATCAAAGTTTGCACGGGTTGTGGCTTCGTTATTTATTTGCATTTGTGGATCGCTGTCAAATTGAATATCTTTTGACTCATATTCACCATTGGAATTTTTTACTTTTACAACGGATCCCTTCTCGGCTGCAGTAATTTGAGCAAAAATTTCATTAAATGTTGTTGCATTTACTGAAGTTCCATCTTCACCAGTTTTTTCATCTAATCTTTCTATATCAACTATAATCTCATTAGGGGTTTGTGAAACTATTTTTAATTTTCTACGATTAGAATAGTTACTTTCTCTATCTTTAAAATATTCTGTTATTCCAGTTGTGTTATCTGTATTATCACTCATTATTTTACTCCTTTTATGTAAATTTTTTGATTTTAGCGTATTTTAAAACAAGGAGTACCTGAAAAGTTACTTCTTAATTTATTTATATATGAAATCTTTTCTTATAATTTTTATACTCCTTGCGTAAATTGTTAGGCTGTTCTTTTCCACATATACACAGCAAGGTATGGAGGCATATTATTATGCGCTTGGCCACCACCTGTATTAGCGATATAAGGGTCCGAAATATATCCACCATTATCATAATAAGCATGTACATTAGTATTCTTTGGTGGACCACCTAATACAGCTGAACCATTAGTAGAATGTGTACTTGCAGCATAACAATAAGAATCTTTTGCTCTATCTGCACCTAGTACAGAATGGTGGTGTGATGGCATTTCATTTGTCGTAAGCACATGAGATGCTTCGCCTCCCACAGCTCCACCACTATAAGTTAAACCAGCACCTAGTAAAAATCTGTCTTGTATTGATTCCCAAGTTCCTCCTATAAAATTTGCTGGGCTAATATTGTTAGCACTCATATAAATTGAGCCAATAGGATAAATGCTATTTAACAAATCTGCAGAATTTAATTTAGCATTAATTTGTGCTTGTAAGCTACTATCTATATTTTGCCTAGTTGTAGCCTCGTTAGTGATTTGTGATTGCAAATTGTTATCTGCATTAGTTCTCGCTGTAACTTCATTTGAAATTTGTGTTTGCGGGTCTGATGTGAAATTAATCTCTGTTTGAGATGTTCCGTTGATTTTAATTGTTGCGCCACGGTCAGCAAGTTTGCTTTCAACTTCCAAAGCTTTTGCCTTTGCTTCATTAGCCGTTGTAACAGCAGTTTGAGAATTTGATAGAGCTGTTGTTGCTTTTGTGTCGGCAGAAGTTGCGGTTTGATTTGCTGAATTTGCCGCGGTACTTGCAGTTTGTGCCGTTGTATTTGCTGAATTAGCTGTTGAAAATGCTGAAGATGCATATGAATTTGCAGTGTCTATTTCATCTTGAAAATCATTTAAAGTATCAGCAGAAATTATAGAGCCATTTATGGTTGCCGAATCCGCTCTTTCAACATCAACAATCATTTCATTAGGTGATTGAGAAATAATAGTTAATTTTCTCCTATTTCGATGTGTGCTAACTCTGTCTACAAAATCTTGTTCTTTGTTATTTTCACTCATTTGTTACTCCTTTTTATCATTTTTTAGTTTATAAAATTAAGGAGTACTTAAAGCTTCTTTTAAAATTAATTATCAGTTTTTTTAACACTGTTTTCTAATAACTGTAGAATATTTTCTATTTGCTTCTTAGAATATTGCTTCACATATATTGATATAGGTTCTTCAAAATTTAGGCATTTTAAATTAATAATTTGCACAATCTTACTTTCGTAGTTATAATTTGAAATTAAAGCATATTTAATTTCTTTAATTGTATTTTTATTTTTTAAATAACGATTAAAAACACCAGAAGAAAAATACAAATGGTCATCGTAAAAAATTATTTTACTAGATAAAATATTAATATTTTCAAGAATTGCAAATATAAATCCTAAAAATCCTATTACGATAAATAACCAGTTATTATATATAATACCCGAAATTCCTAATATAAATAATCCTAATGTAAATAATATTAAAAGTAATAAACATAAAATATATGGAATTGATTTTGGTCTAAAAATAATTTTCATACTAAAAGTACTCCAATAAGTTATAAATTTTTAAAATTAATTTTTAAAGCTTCAAAGCCTCCAACAAAAATACTATTAATAATCCAACCTAATGAAAATGATTTTGTTAATTCAGCTATGAGCCCCTTAATAATAGTCATGAAAGAAATTTTTGTTTGATAGTTTAAAGCTCTCGTAATTGCAGATTTCCAAATTTGATCAAAGCTGTGACTTCCTGCAGTAATATTAGGAATTTTCAAATATTTAGTTAACCCAGCAGTAATAGAGGCTATTCCTACCGAAACAAATGTATTAAACATAATTTGACCAAAAGATCTTACATTTGTTCCAGTTAAACTTTCTAATCCTTGCCCAACTAAAGTACTAATACCAGTTCCTATCAATGTTCCTGCAACTGGACCAACATATAAAGAAGCCCAACCCCCAACTGCGCCACCGATCGCAGCACCTATGTAAGTTTCCCATGAAGAAAATTGCCAATTACCCGTAAATACACTTGTTACAATATCAGAAACAAATTGCCCAACGACACCAACTATAGCTCCTGCTATTGCTGCAATGATATCGTCAATGATAAAATAAAAGCCTAAAAAGTCAGTTTTATTTACAGGATTATTCAAGCAATAAGTATAAAGATTGATACCATTAACTAAATCTTTTGTAGTGTTAAAAATCTTGATATCATCAATGTTAATGAACCTACCAATTTCAGGGTCATAATAGCGAGAATTTAAGTAGTAAAGACCTGTTTCAAAATCGTAATAGTATGAACGGTAGCGGAATGGGTTTTTGTTTGCAATAAACCTATTTATATTGCTAATGTCATTATAGCAAAAATCTGATTCAGTTGCAACAAAATTACCGCTATTATCCAAATATTTAACTATATGATTTCCCCAAGCATCATATTCATATTTTGCAATAAGAATCATATCGCTATTGTATAGACCTATGATGTCTCCTTGTAGGTTTTTCTTATAGTAATAAGTTTCCTCAGTATTATTGTATTGAATACTAAAACCAATAATGCCATCCACACCATAGATAAAGAACATTTTATTTGCAACATCTTGCTGCGAAATAATTTTATTACCATCAAGGAAGTAGTCCAAGGTCATAGTACCATCAGCCGCAGATCCCTCAACTTGTTTTAGTGGAATAGTCATAGTCTTGCTTGTGCGGATTCCTTGTGCGTTATAGGTGTAACTAACTATATTGCCGAATGATTTTAATTGTCTACCTTTTTCCCAAATAAGTATATTGTTGCGGTATGTGGTAGGGTTACCGATTCCATCATACTCAAATTGCTCGCTGTTATATTCCATAAGTTTATCACGAATACCGCTAGTTGCGTAAGAGTATGGAATGATAGTAGGTGTTTTTTCGTTTAAGTCACTTGCGGTTGTAAACTCATATTCAAAGCGGTTTACAATATTTCCACCTGCATCGTATTCCCAAGTGGTAGTTTTGTTGAGTGGTTTATTATCTTCTCTAACTAATCTAGATAAACTATCGTATTTATATCTAGCAATAAGCATTGAGTTTTCATAAACTTCGGTGATATTGCCTTTTTCATCGTATTTATATTTTAAATTGTCAAGGTACTTATCATCATAGCCAAACCAAATACTTGATACTTGATTGCTTGTATGGTCTCCGTTTTTCAAGTAATGGAATAGGCGGGTATTTGTTTTTGTGCCACTTGTTAAGGTGATTTCGTGAGTGCGGTCTAGGTTGTCATTTCCAATACTTTGAGTTGCACCTGTTGGCAAAGTAACACTTTTTAGCACACTTTCGGGCTTTGTGGTGTCAAAAGAATAAACATAAGAACCTAAATTATACACAGGGGTGATTATTTCTTGCGTTTCAAAATTGCCCGTACCAGTGCCATCTTCGTTGAGAATTTCAACCGTTTCATATTCAACTTTATTAATTGCGCTACTTGTTTGAATAAGGTTGTTGTCTGCATCAAAAGTATTTTGAGTATCAACTCTCAAATTGTGCTGTTCAGCGGTCTGCAAAGTTGTGTTGCCGAACTTATCCAAAGTATATTCGGTGGTTGTATTGTTAATTTTGTCATTTACCGCAATTAAATTCCCGTGAGTATCGTAGATGTTTTCAAGTATTGTGGTAAAAGTAGATACATTATCTGGCGCATACAATATTTGAGTAACATTGCCGTTTTTATCGGTAACTGTCTTGAAATTCTCGTTTTTAGAATTTGTGGAAATGCTTATACTATTTGTGCCATCTTCGCTATAAACAAAGTCTAAATAATCGCTCCTCGCTACCTTGATTTTGGATATTCTGCCACGGCTATCGTAGTTATAGGTGATATCAAAATCGTTGTGCGCTACTTTGGTCAAGAAACCTAATGTATAGCCGTATGTGTTGGTATTGGAAATTCCATCCACATCGCTAGACATTTGCAAAAGTGTTCCGTTTTTGGTGTCGTAACCATATGCGGTTTTGTTACCCTGTTTATCTGCAATAGTGGAAACAATGCCTGTCCCCGCCACATATTCATACTTGTTTATTTCCTCGCCGAGTTCGTTGTAGTCTGCTAGCACTTCGCCCTTTTCGCCAAGTTTTTGCTCAGTATACATAATTTCGGCAGGGTTGTCTTTGTAGTATTTTTTAGTTTGCACTTCAATACCATTTTCGTTGAATACCTTTTCTGTAACTATGCCCTTGTAATCAATGGTCTTGAATAATTTGCCGTTTTTGTTGTAGTAAAACTCGTTTACCAAAGGCTCGGCGGTTGAGTTGGTAGTGTCGTAGTAATATAGTTTTGTGAGTTTGTCATTGTCGTCATACTCGCAAACTTGTTTCCACTTGCTGTGGCTAGAGATTACTTCGGTAAGCAACTTATTGTTATAAGTGCGTTCTTCGTAAGATGCCTCTTTTAGTGAAAAATCGGTAAAATAAGCAGGTATATCTTCAGTTACTGTGTTATTTGAATAATCAAAATAACATGTGATACTCGATATTTCTTTTGATTTATCGAACTCAATCGGTACAGCACAATATTGCCACTCAGTATTGAGCCAATCAAAGCACTTTTTAAAGGTTGCTGTCGTTGTGTCCGTGTAGGTAATTTCTGCACGCAATTCAAACTTGCGGTTTTTGATATAATCAGGGAAATCGTTGATATTACCGTCATTATCAGGGTTAAAAACGAATGCGGAATCAGCTTTTGCCCAGCCGCCCAAGACAAAATGGGTTTGCGGATGAGTTGCATCAGTAATTAGACTCTTGATTTCTTCAAGATGTGCGGTAGAAACAGTCAAAGACTTATTGAAGTTTTCATCCGCTTTTGTATATGAGTGAAATTGCATATGTACAAGATAACTTTCGCAATAAATTGCATCACCACAGTAAATTTGGTCGCCTTCAAGCAGTCCATTACCGAAGTAGTTTGCTGGGACTGGCACTGCTGCATTATCATCAAAGCACACGTCATCCATATAGTTTTTGGAATTTAACAAAGGTTCAACTGAAATTTGCTTTTTGTCCGCAACATAATCTAAAGATTTAACAACAGGATTTGCATTGTGGTCTTCTACTTCAGTTTCTTCACCAGACGGTTCGTAAACTTTCTCTACAAACGAGTTTTCATAAACAGTGCGCACACGGCCTTCGTTATCAAAAACATAGGTTAGACTTTTTAAAGTTTCAATTTTAGTTTTGTTTTCTTCCGTGGTTATAGTTTTTAATGTTGAAATTGTAGTTGAATTATAATCTTTGCAATCGATTTTTATATATGGGGTATCGGTCTTTAAATCGTCTAGGTTCTCGGTGGTGAAGTTTGTATTTTTAAGAGTTACCTCGCCATTTTCGATTTTTTCTAAGGTCGTTATCTCTTGAATCTCCGTTATATTGTTACCATCGTAAGTAAATTTTGCTCCGATACCATTTGCGCCGATTACTGCAACTAATTTACCATTAATATCATATAAATACTTAGATGTTGTACCATCATTATATTTAACTTTAGCTAATCTATCAGCCTGCAAAACGAAAGTTATCTGCTTATCTTGCGCATCGGTAATAATAATGTGGTTTTCTTCGGTGTTATTGTCAGTTTTAACTGTTTTGTACTCAAAAGTAATTACATTGTCTTGCGAATCGATAATATTTTCGATTTTATTCGTATTTTTCTCGTAATTAATTACAATTGAATTTTCGTAAGTGTCCGCAATGTAATTTAGCCTGTAAATGTGGGGAATCGTGGTATATTCAATTTCGCTGATCTCATTTTCGGCAGAATTTGCGCTTGCTGTTTCGGTGCCACTACTTTGCGAGT
The DNA here is from genome assembly GCA_944383275.1 of uncultured Clostridia bacterium. Taxonomy (GTDB): domain Bacteria; phylum Bacillota; class Clostridia; order Christensenellales; family UBA1242; genus UBA7584. The sequence continues at coordinate 43,753 of CALWOV010000002.1, read as the reverse complement.
TATCTCCAAGTTTTTCTGTAATAATAGGCGAAAAACCGTAAATTACATTGTCGCTATACAGGTAAAATTGAGGAATTTGGCGTTCGTATGCATGAATTTGATTATTAAGTTTTGCAATATTTTTTACATAATCTTCTAACTGCTCTTGTGATAGTAGAATACTATCAATTAATGATCGCATTTGTATATCTAGGGATAAAATATCTTTTGAACCCAATGTTAAAGTATAAGAGTTATTATTGTTATTTTCATTAAATAAATTTGAAACAGTTTCTGTTAATTTCAAATCATCAACAACTTGATCCCCTAAATAATTATTTAAAAATACGTTAATATTATCTTTGTCTATAGAAGTATTGTAAAAGTTATTATTTTTATTAACCATATTTAATTGGGTTTTCATATCACATGAATCAATATTAGTATTTTCTATAGAGTCTTTATCCCAATTTTTTAATACATTATTTGCACTTGACCATGTTGCTTGTAAATTTTTGTTATCATTGAAGTATCTTAAGACAAATGCCATATCTGATTCGGTTAATGATTCAGTGGAAGTTTCTGTTCCCCCATCAGCATTGGTTTTTTCAACAGTAACCGTTGGGATATCGCCACCTTGCCCTAAAGCTCTTTGAATTATATCTTGAACTTTTTCGTTATTAAAATCTTCATTAACATTTGCTAAAAAATCTCGACCCCAATCCACATATTGAGCTCCATCTATGCTTTGAATAGCATATGCATATAATAATTTTCTGTTATCTATTTGATAATCAATCTGACTTTTATTTAAAGAAATTGAATCAATTTGAATTGCTATTTGATCAACAAAAGCCTTTTTAGCTAGAGCCATATAACATAGTTGTTCTTTATTGCTTTTAATATTATTATCAATGGATTTTTTGGAAAGCGTATATTGTTTTAATTGCTCTCTCAACTGCAGTAATTCATCAGGCTCGGTATCAACGAGGTTCGCCCCCTTGATATCTGCCTTTTTAGTAACGAGTTTTAGCCCGCTGGGAGCCTCCAATTCAGTTTCAATAGGTACGATATCGGGGACAGTATCTGAACCTTTATTATACTGTAATTCGCCGTCTAAATTCATAGATAGTTTTGAGTCCGTACGTTCAATATAATTCTTTTTTATTGAACCATCTTCGTTTGTGGTATTGTAGTAATATTTTTCTACAATAATCTGCTTTTTGCCATTTTCATCAAAATATTCATATTCACCAATAGGGCTGTTATTATCTTTAGATAAGTTGTTTGCAATAGTTTTTGCACTTTCATTTGTCCTTTCAACCAAATATTGCTCTAAATTCAACTTCCAACCTTCGCCATAAAGGTTTGAAATGCTGGCATCATTAGGCAATTTTGTGCCAAAAGAATTGTACACATGCGAGATAGACAATGGTAGCACATTACTATCACTTTGCACATCTTGATGCACAATATTAAGCGTACCTGTACTTAGGTTTACACTTGCTTGTCCAGCAGTGCCAAGGTCTACGCTGTGGTTTGTACCGTTTGTGCTATACTCAGCCTTTGAAATGTACTCTATATCACTGGTTTGCTTGTTGGCATTATCCACTGTGTCAAATGTAATCGTGGTTGGGCTGTCTGGGTTGGTATCTGTAAAATTTATTATTAATTCATTAGCACTAGAATCTATTGCTTGCTGCAATTCATCCGTTATATTTATTTTTATCTCTTGTCCTTGTGTCAACCCTGAAAGCCTATCTATTAGACCACAATCTAAAGAGTCTAATTTACATGTTACATCAAATACAGCATCAATGGGTAGATTGTCGCTAATTACTTTTAGCGGAACAACCGCTTTTTTGATTTTTACACTTTTAGACAAATTTAAATCTGCTATATTTTTTGTAACTACGGAATTGCCATTTGCTCCTAAAGTAACACTGCAATTTATATTTTTAATCTCAGCCATTTTTTCTCCTTTTAATTATTTTTTAGCAAGCAGTTGTGCCTGCTCATTTTCTAGATGTTTTATTTCGTTATTTGTTTCGGTCAAGGCGGTTATGTTTTGCACTCCGCCATCATTCTCTAACTTTTGTTTAAAGTTAATTAGGGTGTTGATTTTGTCTTTGATTTCGTTTAGTTTTTCCTTTGTGGTTTGCGTTTCGCTTGGATTTTCTTGCTTGTTTTCAATCGCTTCCGTTATGTCTGTTACCGCATTCTGCACATCTTCGGCGCTAACTTTTGTCTTGCCCGAGATTATGCCCTTAACAACAATCGCAATGCGTGCGTAAATTAGATAAATCGTTATAGACATAATGCAAGTACTTAGGCTACAAGATACATAGTCTAGCGATAATATCGGTCTATTTACTATCCAAAAATACACAAGGCAAGCGATAAACGCCAAGACTAACGGAATGAGCATAATAAGCGTGTTTATGCCTTGCCGTTTGGCTTCGTCTAACTTGCTTGTGGCGCGTTTAATTGGAATTTTTATTAGCATTGTTGCGCCGAATATCGCTAGACTCATCAAGAAAATTTCAAGCGAAAAGTTGTTGATTAAGTATAGAAAATATTCTTCCATAATACCTCCTTTCCTTAAAATTAAAGGACAAGTAGGGCAGTATTAGGTATCTTGTTTTGTGTAGAACAACTGCGGGAAATTGCTTTTAATTTTTCTAATTTGATACTTTATAGACTTTTCGGCATTATAGAGGGTTAGGCTCTCTTTTTTTATAAATTTAAGCACAGCATCGAAATTTTTTGGTCTGCTTTTCGCAATTAATTTAAATAAAATTAGATTGATTTTTAAACCGTCTATTATTTCTATGTATTCGCTTGCCTGTACTTCTAACATTGCTCTTAAATTTGCACTTTTTAGCCTTTGCTCTTTCAATGCTTTGCTTACTTCGTCTAATCTGTATTTTGGTATTAACTTACCATCGCTTAAATAAAGTTCTTTTCCGTCTAGTTTTGTTGTTACTTTTCCATACAAACTTTTTCCTAATAAATTACATAACTCGTCCATCATCTTTACTCCTTACACTTGGTATCGCAGGCGTGTCTGCGCGAGGATGTTTTGGAATTTCTGAGGTTGCACTAATTTTTTGAATTAGTTCTGTTGTATCAATTCCTTCTTTTTGTAAAAGTAATAATCCTTTAACCATAAGATTTATTTCATTTTTACTAAAGAAATTTTCAAACAACTCTGCAGATTGTCTCATCTGAACTCCCCCAGAATTTCTTCCCCCAGCTATTACTTCAATAGGGAATATTGAAGCCAATTCGGATAGGTGCCTTTGTGCAGTAGAATAACTAATTTCAGTTTTCTCTGCAATTTCAGATAATGTATGTTTTTTGCAATCTAGTAAAATGTAGAGAATATAATTCTGTATAGTTTTACTCCGCATAAAGACACCTCCTTTTTGCTGGCACGAATAATATAACAAAGTCAATATTTCAATGCCTGACAACTTGAAAAAATTTTTTTGTCTAGTTTTGTCTATTTATGTCTAAAATCTCTTTTTATAAGAAAAAATCCTCCTATTTATTTTATTAACAAATAGGAAAGAATAGATTTAACATCTAATTAAAAGACAAGATATAACAAAACAAGTCAAAAATACACTTGCAAATTTTTTTCAAAAAGTGTATTGACATTTTAGAACATTTGTGCTAAAATGTCAAACAACATCACGGGCTTTGAACTAATTTTTCTTCTCTTTCCTGAGTTAGCCCCTCGTTTAGAGCAGTTTAATTGCAACTAGTTGATGATGTTTATTGCAAAATTGGAGGCAGAAATGTATCAAAAGGAAATTCGGTGTCCATACTGCAACAGATTATTGGGCAAATTAAATGCCAGCGAGTACTCGCTGGCTAAGGTTTATAAGGTTGAACCACCAAATCAACCTAAAAAGCTGGTTATTAACAATAAATGTACCAGATGTAACAAGATTGTCTACATTGCACTATCCTTTGTAGACTAATAGCTTTGAGACCATAGAGTCCGTAACAATCGTATTAACAAGCATACGAAACGGAAACTGTGGTCTTTTCTTTTTGCTTTAAACCACCTTGAATTAAGTTTCAAAAAAAATTTTTTGCGTATGGACAGGCTTTGTCTATACGGAATCACTAAAATGCAATCAATCAATTCTAGTAAGGAGGTTTAAAAGTGAAAAATCGCAACATTCAAGCAGACATACTAGATGTGCTTTTAGATGGCAAAGTCCATACTTATAGCGAAATTGCTGAAAAGACTGAAGTTTGCTCGAAAACAGTATATAGACATATACAAGCACTGGCTTATCGCTTTAATATAGATACCTTCCGTGGTGGAATTGATAAAGGTGGAGTTAAGTTAGTAAAAGAAAAGCAAGTTAATGTTGAAAAATTAGAGATTTTAGAAATGCAGGAAATAATTAATGCATTGCAAAAACTTAAACGATTAAGTGTAAATATAAAAGTCTTTATTAAAAACTTACTCCAAATTAAAGAACAAAAGGAGTTAGAAAATGAAAGTAGACAAAAAAGAAAATGAATTAATCGAATTTGAGTATTACGACAGAATCCATAAGCAAACTGTATTAGTAAAAACGAGTAGAAAAGTAAAAGAAGCTTTAGATGAAATGAATAAAGCCGAACAAAAACAAAAAAATACGGTTTTAAGAAATGAAATATCTGCAGATATTTTTGACTTAGATATACCTGTAGAATTAGATTATTTTGAAAAAGATAATGAAAGCGAATTAATAGATAAAGTGGTTGACAATATCCTAGCAAACTCAAATAAACTTGAAAGTTTCAAAAAAACATTTGCTAAACATATCCACAAATTCACAAATCTTCAATTAAATGTATTGTTTTTATACTATTTTATAGGTCTTTCTGAAAAAGAGATTGCCAATCATTTCAGTGTATCTAGACAAAGAATTCACAGCCTTCTAGGTCGCATTATTAAGAAAATAAAGGAATTAGATAGTTAGAAATGGTTTCAAAACCTGCTTATTATAGGGCACAAATACAAAGGAGGTTTTATGCCGAATGACTTAGTAAAATTAACCTTAAGAATTTATGATTCTGGAGTGATAAAAAGATTAAATTCATTTTGGCAAAATGTAAGTAGGCTTTATCCCTCTAAAAATAGCTTTTACATAGACATTCTGCTAAAAGGCCTTGAAACTTTAGAGCAAGAAACAAACAACGCAAAAACGCTTCTAAATGATAATAACATTGGCACTGAAATAAATAAGATATCTCAAAACCTAAATCTATTGCAAAAACAATGCAAAATATCTTATAAAGATAGTTTCATTAGCTCTCGAGAAAATCAAGTGTTATTAATTAGACTTTACCATATGCTTGGGCAACTTATTCAAGACAAAGGTATATCAATTGATGCCTACAATAAAGGTATTTTTGATAACTTACCTGAAAATTTTGATGAAACTACTTTGTCTCTTATAGAGGAATTTAAACAAAGTGGCAACACCGAAAGTTAATTTCTTTATTCATTATGTACCTTGTTTAGATGGCTTAGGTTTAAATAATAGTTTGGTAAAGAAATATCTCAAGGAAAGGCAATTTTATTCTTGTGAACAGTCGTACAACTATTTAGGTTATATTAATGATGGAAGTAAAACAAAAATAGATTTTGTAGACTATTCAGGAAATAATGAAAAAAGCACGGGCTTATTTGATGAAAATGGCTTATGTTCACAGGAAAGAATAAAAGAGTTAAAACAAGGATTCAGACTAACAAAAAGTTTTATTTGGCATGGGCTGATTTCTTTTGAAGAAGTGTTCGGCAAAGAGAATTGTAATAGCTATGAAAAAGCATATTTATTAATGAAAAATGAATTCCCAAGATTTCTCTCTAATGCCGGTTTGGAACCAAAAAACATAGTCTGGTGTGCTGGATTTCATACAAACACAGACCATAGACACATACATTTTGCTTTTTATGAAAAAGAACCGACAAAATTTAGGAAAACACAAAGTAAAAAGTGCTTTTCGTATGGGCAAATTACTAAAAATTCTATTGAAAAAGCAAAGATAAGAACTGAATTGTATTTGTTAAACAATAATACAGAGATAATAGACACAAGAAAAGAGATAAATAGTGATTTTAAGGCAAATTTATCTTTAAATTTTCTAAAAAACTCAGTCTTGAAAACTATGAAAAATCTCATTCTCAAACTACCGAGCAATGGTCGATTAAGTTATGATAGTGATAACATACAATTTTTACGGGCTGAAATAGATAATTTAACTATAAAAATCATTAAACAAAACAAAAATTTACAAGCAAAATACCAAAAATTTATAACTCTTATAAATGAAAAAGACAAAATCATTTTAAAGATGTGTGAAAATAGCAAAATTACCCCCGAAAAGTATCTTTTAAGTAAAAAATATCAACAGGATTTATATAGGCGTTTAGGCAATCAAATTATCAAGTTTTTACTGAGTTTTAAGTATGAAATAAACAAGAATCATTTTCAAACAAACAACAGACTTGCAAAGAAACGAATAGAGCGAAATAAAAACAGTTATTTACTTGAAAAAAGCCTTTATTTAAGCCAAATAACACAACAAGAAGCGTTTAATTATTTTGAACAACATATGAAAAAATTACAGCAATTAAACATTGAAGTACTAATAGAACAAGGAGTTATAGAACTTTGAAATTATACCTAAAAATTATATTGTGGATTACTCTGTTTATTCTTTGTTATGTAGTAGGCTTTTTAGCAAATTGCTTTGTTGCAAATAACTTTGTTTTTTACTTAAATTTTGACCTTTTATTTAACTTAAAAACATTAATTTATTCAGTATTTATCTATTTAATTATTGTTTGTCTGTATCTCTATAATTGGTACAAAAACTATTGGAATAAACACGCAAAAAACATAATGCAAAATAATGGCGAAACAGCTATTCAAGCAGGGCTTGAACAAGCACATTTCCAAACAGAAAAAGAATTAAGTAAAAACTTTAAACAAATCAATTTTGATAATCTATCGCAACAATTTGTTGAGGGTATTCCTATAAAAGCTGAAATGGTTAAAAATAAACTTAATATCACACTCGCAAAGTCTGCACATACGCTAGTAATAGGTACCACAGGCAGTGGAAAAACTACAACTTTTATTTCGCCTACCATACAAATACTTGCAAACACAAAAAATAAGCCTTCTCTTTTTATATCAGACCCAAAAGGCGAACTATACGCATTACATGCAGAAAGGCTACAGCAACTAGGTTATGATACCAAAATCGTTGATTTAAGATACCCTTATAACTCTGTCCGTTGGAATCCACTAGAAAAGCCGTATATGATGTATCAAAAAATGTTGCATTTAGATGAATATATTACAGAAGATAAAGAAAACAATGTCTATAAATTTGAGAATCAAACTTATACTTCACAAGAAGATTTGTTGTCTGCCATTCAAGTTAAAAAACAAGAACTATATGATGAGATATACGAAGATTTGCATGACATAGTTTCTGCCCTTTGCCCTGTATTAAACAAGAGCGAACCCATATGGGAAAGTGGCGCAAAAAACTTTATTTTAGCCATTGCGCTTGCAATGCTGGAGGATAGTGAAAATCCTGCCCTTGGTATGACAAAAGAGAAATACAATTTCTATAACATTACTAAAATTGCAACGAACACAGAGAATGATTGTGAAAACTTAATTAAATATTTTGCAAAGCGAAGCCCTATTTCAAAAGCCGTGAGTTTATCAAAACAAGTATTAGATGCGAGTGATAAAACTAGAGGCAGTTATCTATCAACAATATTCGATAAACTTTCACTTTTTAGTGATAAAAGTATTTGTGCCCTTACTAGCTCAAATGAAATAGATTTTGGCGAAATTGCATTAAAGCCTACAGCATTATTTATGCAAATACCTGATGAAAAAGAAACAAGGCATACACTTGCCTCCATGATGATATTACAAGCCTACAAATCACTTGTAGCAAAGGCAAATACCTATCCTGATTTTACTCTGCCACGGAGCGTTTATTTCCTACTTGATGAATTTGGAAACTTGCCTCGAGTACATAAACTAGAACAAATGATAACAGTTGGTCGTAGTCGTAAAATATGGCTCGCTTTAGTTGTGCAAAGTTATGCTCAATTAAGCAAGGTTTATGATGATAAAACAGCTAATATTATAAAATCTAACTGTAACATTCAAATTTTTATAGGAACGACTGATTTAGATACGATTAATAGTTTTTCAAAACAATGTGGCAACTATACCATTGTTCAAAACAATGTAAGTTTTAACACTTCTAAATCAAGTGATATAAGCTCTTCGGCATCAGTGCGTGAAAGGCCTTTGATTTATCCTAGTGAACTAGCTCAACTAAATAACTACTCCAGTATGGGAAACGCAATAATAAGCATTTTTGGCTATGCACCTATAAAAAGTAAATTCACCCCTGCCTTTAAATGTTGGAAATATAAGTTAGGTTCAACTATTCAAGCACCTAAAATCGGCAAGCCTTTTTTAGAGGAACAGGTTATGTACGATATGAATGCGCGCAATGATTTAATACTTAATAAAAATAGAAAAGTAAATACAGAAACAAATGAAAAATTATTTCTAACAAACTCAATCAAAAACTTAATTTCTTCTATGCCTATAGAAATTTTAAATGATAATGAAAAAGTTAAAACACTAGAACTTTTAGAACAAGGTAATTATTTAGCTATTTATAACGATTTAAATAACATACAAGAAAATGGCAATGCAGACATTAAGTTAGATAGGAAAGTGAAAATACTTTTAAAACAACTAAAAGAACTATTAAATTTGGAGAAATAACAAATGAGTAAATATAAAAAAATAAGTATAACTACAATGTGTTTATTGGTTTTATTCGGTTTGCTTATTTCTATTCTTTCTGCACCTAAACTAAACAATAATCTATTCGTATCCGCGTTAAATAACTATGATGCCGTATTTGGCGATACAAGTGGTGTTTTAAAACCATATACAAAATTAAAAGTAAAAAATGATGCAAAAAACGAAGTTTTTGCTGGTTGGCAACATTTATCGTTTATTGATTATTTTGAGGTTAGAAGAACTGATGGTAGAATTATATACGATGAAGACGGATATCTTGATGCTAGATTCCATAAAAATGGCGAATTTACCCCTAGTGATGAAATTATAGATTATGAAGCTGAAATTTGGGTAAAGACTACTTTAGCAGAATATAACTTTGCAGGGTTTTTGGGTACTGTACTTAATTCAAAGTTTGAAGAAGGTGCTGAATTCTTTATCTCTTGGGATAGAGGCGAAGATGCTGATGATGGTTTTGGTGTTCCAGTGAAAGATAAAAATGCAAACAATATGGGTTCAGGCAATTATAGAAATAATGGCGTTAATCCAGCCAATGAATACTATAAATTGTGTGATTGGGATTACGCTGGCTCACCCTATATTGTCATATCTTTTATGGGTACTGCTTACTGGGAAAACGGTTGGTGGGGCGGATGTTTTGACTATGTAAAAATTCATAAAACATTAAGTGGCTTTATGCCTAGATCTGATAGAGATTGGACAAATAAACTAACAGCAAAAGAATCAGTAGTTACAGATAATAATTGTTTTTATAGCCCTACTGCTTATTATGTAACTGCTAGTAATCTTAATAATTATGTAAGAGTAAATGATACTAGGATGGTTCCTATATCAGATAAAAATGTACTACCCTTTAAAGATGGCTTTAGAATAGCAATTACCAATGAGGGAAAAACCAAGGTATCTATAGAAAATACAAAAGAAAATAACTATGATGATTACTACTGCTTTGTGGATACCATTATGCCAGAGATTAGTTTTACATATTCAAATACAAATGCTTTAAGTAATATTAAAGAAAGTCGAGTTGCTACTGGTGAAAATGGAGCGAAGTCTCAAAGTATAACAGATGCTGTATTTAAAGACCAAGTACAAATTAATTTTGATTATACTAACAGCGAAAGTCCAGAACAGGCATTTATTGTTCACGATAATGTAACAACGCAAATAACATCGGGTACTTGGCTTAATGATGCAGGCGATTATACCCTGCGCATCCAAGATAAAGCAGGAAACTCCAAAACTTATTCTTTTACAATTGATACGACAGCACCAACTTTGAACTTTGATAAATTAACTAATAATACCAGTTATAAGGTATCCAAGTGGTTTGTTGCGACCTTGCCAAATACTTTTGTAAATAGCACATCCCAATCATTTGCAGACTATAATGATGCGTTACTTTGGGCAAAAACTAAAGAAAATGAGAATCTAGTAACAGAATATTATCTAAATGATATAAACGATTTCCACTACACAAATTTGGTAGCAAGTGGTGATAGTGTAAAGTTAGGTCCTTATTGGTATTATAAATCAATAGAAAATGCTAATTTATATGTCTACTATTTTGATGAAACATTACTTGATAAAGCCATAGATCAATATTCTAAAGCTTATATTAGTGGTCCATTTTACTATGATAATTCTAAATATAATAATTATGGAAATCTTTTATATACTTCTATGTACCATAACACATGGAATGAAGCGAATACTCCGGCTTTAATTGCAAATAACTTTATTTTCACAAAAACAAATGAAAATGAAAGTTATAAGATTTATTATAAAGCTATAAATCAACAAGATACTGAATACAAAGAATTACAATATAACATTGCTCTTAGAAATCAAGGTTTAAGTCATGGTTTGTATGAAATTAAAGAAATAGATTTTGCCGGGCATAGCACAGTCTATAACATTTTTATAGACAATAATGCCCAGCTACTAAATGTGCAGGCAAAAGTATATGGCAACAATTCCAGTTTCACTCATACAATTTCACAAAATGATATACCATCAAATGGTAAACTTGTGTTTTATTATGAAGAATTTTCAATACTAGATATTTTTGATGATGACACTTGGTATGTATTAAAAATTGTTACGCCACAGAACAACACTTTTTATTATTCATATTTAGACACATTGCCAACTAATTCGTTTTTCGAAACTGGTCAGTACACCATAACTACTTATGATAGATTAAATAATAATTTTTCATTTATCGTAAACATTTTAGGACAAGCACCTAAAGTTAATTTTGAAACGATTAATGCAAATCAACAATTAAAAATAACAATTCAAGATGGTGATTCCGTAAATGCCCTAACGGATATCAAAATATATAAAAATGATGTTTTGCTTAACAGTGAATTAGGATATGATGAATATCCAGAACAAGAAAATAATGATTTAATTTTTATCAACATTTCCACAAAAGAATACACATTCAATAAAGGTGGTTATTACAAAGTACAACTAACGGATGTATTTGGTAGAATCATTACTTATGAATTTGCTTTTGAAAAAGATTTGCCAACTGGAATATTAAAAGGTGTATCTAACAATGGTACAACAAATACAGATGTTTCTTTTACTTATGACAATACTAAATACCTTGCCATATTATATAAAAACGATATAGTAATACAACCATCTGAGATTTTAGAAGATAATTTAACTGAAATAACAATTCAAGCAGAAAGTAATGTGTTAAATAGTTGTAAAATTTTGCTTTATGATAAAACAGATTTTGATAACTTCAATACCTATATTTTTGATATAAACACACTGATTCCTGAATTTGATTTAATTGGTGTTAGCGATAAAGGAACAACTTCAAGTAATGTTTATGCTAAATGGGAAACTTTAAATAATTACTCAGCTGTTTATATATTTAATGGCAATGAAGAACAAAGTTGTTATAATGGACAAATATTTACAAGTGATGGATACTATGAAATTATAGTTAAAGATAAACTTGGAAATACAAATTCTAAAACATTTACTATTGATAAAAATCTTGATTATACAATTTATGTTGATGATGAAATTATAACTATTAGCGAAATATTATATACAAACAGAAGCATAAAAATAGTTAACAATGAACCTTTAAGTGTTGAAATTATAAAGGATAACGAAGTACTAAATTATAAATTTAATGAGTATTTCAATGATGAGGGAAAATACAAGGTTCATATCTTTGATGAGTATGGGAACTCTAACTATTTTGATTTTGAAATAGATAGAACTCCGCCTGCTGCTACATTAATTGGTGTCGCTAATAATGGGACAACAAATTCTAGTGTTCAAGTAATTTGGGATGAAGATAATCTTTTAGCAGATTATTATTTAAATGAAGTCTTGCAAGGTTTATATTCAAATGGTAGCGAAATAAAATTGAACGGTAACTATAAAATAGTTGTGTCCGATTTAGCAGGAAACTCAATAGAATTTAATTTCAAAATTGATAATGAATTAGAGTTTGAAATTAACACATTTAATGGTGGAATTTCAAATGAGCCAGTGAGAGTTTTAGCTCACGAAAACCTTACAATTGAAATGCAAAAAGATGGACAAAAAATTGATTACTCTTTTGAAGATTTTGTTAGTGAAGATGGCTTCTATGAATTCGTGATAACTGATGAATTAGGAAATAAAAGTTACTTTGAATTTACGATTTTAAATCACCCAGTTAATAGATTAGAACACAAACTTAGTGCTAAATATACCATCCTTGAAATCATAAGGAATGATGAGATTCAAGAATTAAATATACAAAATAATACGCTATATTTAATAGATGAGGCTACCTATAAAATAACCGTACAAGATGATAAAAATAAGACTTATGTGTTTGAGATTGTTATCGATACTACTGCCCCTACAATCGTATTAGTTGGCGTTGAAAATAATGGGTATACAAAAGGCGAAGTAAGCACAAGAACACCCTCTGAAAATCCAATAATTATAACAGCGACTTTGAATGATGAGAAATTAGAATATGCTCTTGGGGATAAGTTAGAAAGTGTAGGAAATTACAAGTTAATTGTTAGTGATTTTGCCGGGAATATAACCGAGTATGAGTTCACTATTTTGCCCTCACTTAATACAGCAACAATAGCTCTGTTTGGTGGAATGCTTGCGGTCGTTGTGCTGATTATAATTTTGCTTGTTAAAAATAAAGTCGGTTATTACAAAGGGAAAACTGAAATAACAGTAACAGAAGAAACTAAAACTACAGAAAGTATAGATAGTATAGAAAAGAAATGATTTCTGGCTTTTTTAAGTGTTAAATTTTTATTAAGCAGGAAAAGAGGTGGCGCAAAGTGCTTTTTATGCCCCTAAAAACCACATAAAACCGCGATTTTTAGTGCTGGCACGCAAAAACACACTGCTGGCACTTTGGCGCACCTCAACCTGCTTGCAAGTGGGAAACCCACTTCAAATTATCTTCAAAAATTGATTGAGAGAATTAATTAAATTTTGGAGGTTTTATTTCGTGTTAAATTTATTGGGAGCTGTGGATTTTAATCCTGTACTCGCTCCAGTATTAGAAGTTATAAATGCAATTCTTTGGCCCGCCATAGGTTTGGTTGGTGCCATAGGAACAATATACTGTATCATTCTTGGTGTGCGTTTAGCAAAGGCTGATGAGGCTGGTTCTCGTGAGAAAGCAAAGAAAGATTTAATCGGTGCAATTATTGGATTTGTTGTGATTTTCGTTCTCATAGTTGGACTAAAAGTTTTGATGCCAATATTACAAGATTGGGTAAGCACACAAGTAACTACATAATATGAAAAAGTTTATTTTAGTAAGCATTATTACAATAAGTTTAATAACTATCTTTGCACTATCTGGTTGTGTAAGTGGAATAGCTTCGGAAGAAGATTACAACAGTCTATTTTCAGGTGTAACTGCTGAATATGATTTGGATAATTACATTTTCTATCCTATGGATATTTTGCTTGATGAAAATGACTTTAATTCAATACAATCTAAACCCTATACAAGTTTAAAAATTAACATAAAAGATCAAGTCTTAATACAAGGAATAGTCTTTACAATTAAAAGCGAAAAGCCCTGCTCCTTAACTTTTAGATTAACTTTAGATGAGCAAGATATTTTGCATTACTCTAAATCATTTCAAGCAATTGTTACAAGCGATGTTGAATTGTTTTTAAATAATGAAATAACACTTTATCCAACCAGTTCATTAGTAATTGAAGTAGAGGAAAACACAAACGCAGAAAACCTAGAAAAGACAAATTTTCAATTTGATAATTTTCTAATTTTCTTAAAGGAGTAAAGTATGGATTGGTTAACCAATTGGTTCTTTGATTTACTGTATTCAATACAAAAAAGCGTTTGTTACATTATTGATTTTATAAAAGATATTTTCTATACACTTTCAGGTGTAGAGCCTATAAATATCAATGGTACAGAAACAGACATCTTATCTAACTTTTTATTGTCTGATGTTGTAAAAAAATCTTTCTTAATCATTATGCTAATAGCTGTTGCGCTACTTGTAGTTTTTGTTCTTGTAGCAATTATAAGAAACGAATATGCACATGGAGAAAACAAGAAAAGCAAAGGTGCAATACTAGCAAAAGCGTGTCATAGTTTTATAATTTTCTTAATTGTACCTTTTGTGTTACTTGCTGGTATCGCTTTATCAAACACAGTTGTGCGAGCCGTCAATCAAAGTATGAATCCATATATCACTGAAGCTGAAACTGATACCAAAATTGGTGGTCAAATTCTTGTAACTTGTGGCTATTATGCTTATATCGGAGATGAGGCAGAAAGAGAAGAAATTGAAAGAATGTTTATCACTGGAGAATTAGATTATACCAATATGGATGTTGTAAGCCAATATTATAAAATTAGAGATTTAGATTTCTTTGTTGGACTTATTGGTGGACTTGCGATTCTTATTATGTTTGTAATGAGTGCAATAAGTTTTATACAAAGGATATTTGATATAATACTTCTCTTCCTTGTTTCGCCGATAAGTGTTTCTACAATTCCAACAGATGATGGCGTGCGATTTAAACAATGGAAAGAAATGCTTATCGGCAAGGTCCTTAGTGCCTATGGAATAATACTAGCAATGAATTTATTCTTTATCATAATACCACAAGTACAACAAATCAGTTTCTTCAATGATGCCTTTAAAGATGGAATAGTAAAGATACTATTTATTATTGGTGGAGCCTTTGCAGTTACAAAAGCTAATCTAGTAATTGCAAATCTTACCGGCAGTCAGGCTGGCGGTAATGAAACACGAGAACTTATTGCAAACATGAGAACAGGAACTCATATAACGAGAACCGTTGGAATAACTGCTCTAGCTCTTGGTGGTGCAGTTTTAGGTGGAAAGCATTTTGTTGATGGGAACAAATCTAACGGTTTCACTGGTGGTGTAAAAAGTTCGTTCAAAACACCTGTTAGTAAAGCTGTTGAAAGTAATGACAATGCAACAAAAACAGCAAGGTATGCA
Organism: uncultured Clostridia bacterium; assembly: GCA_944383275.1. GTDB lineage: Bacteria > Bacillota > Clostridia > Christensenellales > UBA1242 > UBA7584. The sequence goes on along the minus strand of CALWOV010000002.1, from coordinate 28,377 downwards.
AAAATGCCTACCAGAATTGCTTCTATGCCACTTGGTGTAATGAAAGACTTGGTGTCAGGCGGTCTTGTAGGTGTTGGTAAAAACTTTATTCCAAGAATGAATAATGTAATCAAAGGCGATACAGTATTTAACCATGCACAAGTAATAAAAAAGAAAACTGATTCAACTAAAACAACCATAAAGCCACAGGATGAGAAATAACAAAATGCTTAATTACCGAGTTCATTTTTATGTTATTTTGACATGCCATGTTAGATTAACATAAAAATTTAAAGAAAATCGCAACTTTTTAGCAACTTTTTGTCAACTGGTGTCAAAAATAGCAACTTTTATTCAATTTTAAGCAACTAGTCGATAAAATATCGCAACTTTTTAGCAAAAATAAGGAAACAAAAAAAATGAGAATAATACCTAAAAATACAAAAGTTAAGCTTCAATTTTACAGAAATATCACATTAATCGATGTCTTTATTGCCCTTATTGCGTTGGCTCTTATTTGTTTGGCATTATCTAGTAATTTAAGTTCAAAATGGATAATAGCATTAATCATTTTAATTGTAGTCGCCCCATTGTATATTTCATTTTGCGAACTGCGTTTATATCAAATGCTTGGTTATTTTCTAAAATTCATTTTTGCAAAAAAGCAATTTAGTAAAGCGAAACATGGAAAGTCTAATATAGCTTCAATTACTCCATACTTAAAGATAGAAAACGGTATCATTTATCAAAAAAATAATTATTATACAGGTGTAATAAAAGTAACGCCAATTAATTTCAATTTACTAAACGAAAGCAAGCAAAACTTTATTATAGATAATGTATTTGCTAGCGTGTTAAAAAGTATTGGAGTTTACCAAAGCATAGGAATTATAAAAGTAGATGAACCGCTTATTTTGGATAACTATATTGAAAGCGAGTTAAATAAATTAAAAAGTCTTATCTCAGCTAAGGAAAATAATGTCTTAAATGAACCTGAATTGCGTTCTCGCACTAAATTAATAGAAGATAGAATTAATACAATTGATTACATAAACTCAAAAGAAAAAATATGCGCAAGTAATTACTATTTAATGGTACATGATTTAAGCATAGAAAACTTAAAAAGTTTATTAAGTAAAATTGAAAATATCTTAACAAACAATAGTATAACAGCACATACGCTAGATACCACCGAACTCTATAAATTCATAAAATATACTTACACAAAGAATTTTGATGAAAGAGAATTAAAAGATAATAACTTCGCTGATATCCTACCAAATCAAGTTAAATTTAAAACCAATAAAGTAATACAAGATAAAGAACAAGTAAGCCATTTTTTGATAACGGATTACCCATTACAAGTAAGCAATGCTTGGGGACAAGAATTGTTTGATATACCAAATACAAAGGTCGTTATAAAGGCTGAACCAGTTGAGAAAATAAAGGCAATAAAGCGTATAGATACAGCAATTAACGAATTATTAAGCCAAAAAGACTTAGGTAAAACTAGTTTCCAAATAGACAAAGAAACACATTTATCCAGCCTTCAATCTACATTAATAGGGCTACAAAATGATAATGAAAACTTCTTTGATGTTTCATTAGTTATAACTGTATATGATGAATTAAATCAAAATAAAAATAAGAAAATGGTAAGGCAAAAATTAAGAGAATTAGGCTTCAAATTTAATGAACTATTTGGCAGACAAATAGATGGCTATATGACAAGTCTTATTACAAAAGATTCGCCCGTTAAACAATGCCGTGGAATGAATTCATCAGTTTTATCAGCATGTTTCCCTTTTGTTGGAGAAATAGTTATGGATAAAGATGGATTTTTAATTGGTGAAAACAAATTGTTAGCCTTTTTAAATCCTTTTGAAAGGACAGATGAAAGAGTTAATTCCAACATGGTAATCATAGGTAAATCTGGTAGCGGAAAATCTTTTGCAACTAAAACTCTGCTCGCAAACTTGGCTGCAGACAATGCTCGTGTTTTTATATTAGATCCAGAAAACGAGTACGGAACCTTAGCAAAGAATCTAAACGGTAAAGTGTTAGATGTTTCAAGCAGTAAAGATGGAATAATTAACCCGTTACATATAATAAAAAGTTTAGATGATGAAAATAATGATGGGACAAGTAATTCCTTTTACCTGCACCTACAATTTCTCGAAGAATTCTTTAAGCTTGTATTAACAGGCATTAATACAGACAGCCTAGAACTACTAAATAAAATAATTTTGGAAGTCTATAAAAACAAAAAAATAACAGCAAAAACAGATTTATCAAAGCTTCAAGCAAAAGATTACCCAACTCTACAAAATTTAGTAGAACTAGTAGATAAAAAAGTTGAAAAAGAACAGGATGAATATGCAAAATCATGTTTGAAAACACTTTCCAACTATTTAAGTAAATTTAATTTAGGTGCAAGAAATTCCGCATTATGGAATGGATATACAAGTTTTGAACCGCAAGAAAATTTTGTTTGTTTTAATTTTCAAAAACTACTATCAAATAGAAACAATTTGATTGCAAATGCTCAAATGTTACTCGTTCTAAAGTGGTTAGATAACGAAATCATTAAAAACAGAGAGTATAATGAGTTAAATAGCACAAATAGAAAGATAATCATTGCTATAGATGAGGCTCATGTATTTATTGATGAAAAATATCCTATTGCTCTAGATTTTATGTACCAATTGGCTAAACGAATAAGAAAATATAATGGTATGCAGATTGTTATTACACAAAATATAAAAGACTTTACAGGCAGTTTAGAACTTGCCCGTAAAGCCTCTGCAATTATAAATGTTAGCCAGTATTCTTTAATCTTTAACCTGCCACCAAGCGATATGAATGACCTGTGTGGTTTATATGAAAAATCTGGACAAATAAACGAAATAGAAAGTGAAATTATCACTAATCTACCACGAGGTTATGCGTTCTTAATAGTCTCACCACAAAATAGAACCACAATTAATATTCATGCTAGCGAGCTCGTGCAAGATGTATTTAGTAAAGTAAGTTAATTGAAATATTTAACAATTAGGAGTACATATGATTGAAAACAAAAAAATAACAACTGAAGATTTAGTAAAACAAGCAGATGAAACTTTTATGAACTTAATAAAATCAAACAAATATAAAGACATACTATCTGCTATAAGTAATCTAAATTCATTCTCAATAAACAATTTAATGCTAATTTTATCACAAAATCCAAACGCCACTTGCGTAAACAGTATGAAAGTTTGGAATTACTACAATAGAAAAATTAACAAGGGCGAAAAATCAATAAAAATTATCGCCCCAGTTAAAGAGTCACAAGAAGAAAACATACTAGATGAAAATGGAAATATTATCGGTACAAAAGATAAGCAGGAATATAGTTTTCAAATAAATCATATTTTTGATGTTTCTCAAACAAGTGGTAGCCCAATGTATCTGTTTAAATGCGATACTCAAATTATAAACGATAATTTTTTAGTTTTAAAAGATGCACTAGAAAGAATACCGCGAGGTTGGACTTTTGAATACAAAGAAATACCTGATAACACCGATATAAAAAGCTATCGCAATCTAACTGAGTTTAAAGTAATTATTAAATCGGGAATGCCTTATGAAGAAACAATAACTGCATTAATTACTGAAATAGGTGGCATCCTTGGTGATTCTAGAATGCGAAACAATTTTAAAGGTTTAACAGATAAAGATTATTCGGTAATTAATAAGTTAGAGTTTGAAAGTATTGCTTTCGCTGTTTCTAATAGATTGGGCTTGCCATTAAATGATTTTGATTTTAATGATGTTGCTAAATTCTCTGATGAGAACATAAAAAAATTGAAATACAATGTAGAACTGATAAGAAGTGTATGTTATCAAATGTTATCTAGTATAGAACCTGCCCTACAAAAGCATTTAAAGGAGCAAAAGCAGGCTGGATTAAACGATAATGAGCAAACTAAGGTAAACACTCAAGATGAGCAGAAACAAGCAGTTACAGGCGAAATTAAAAGCAATAAACCACAAAATAAAAACGAGGTGGAACAATGCTAAGACTTAGTGGTGAAATGGTGAATTTTTTAGAAATATTAGATGTTAATACAAAAACAGATTTACTGATTATGTTACGGTTAATACGCAAAAATCTAAAAGTTACAGAAAATACCGATTATGACTATTTCTATAACATGATTGGCGTGGCGATACAACAAGCCTATTACACAAATGCTGAACAAATAGAAAAATTTTTAAATTACATTAAGGAAAAGGATAATTGACTAATGAATAAACCTATAAAAGCAGTTTACAAGGAGCCTTATAAAGATGCCGTTGTAATAGAAATCAAGAATGAGTTGAAAGAGTGGCAAAATCTTGTGAAAGGTTCTGTAGAATGCATATTCTCGCCATTTGATGAAAGTATCCATATTCTTTGTAATGATGAGGCAAAAATTTTCAAAATGGATGGGAATTTTATGATGCCTGAGTTATATGATTGCCTCTGTGGCCCTGCAGTATTTGTTTGCTTTGATGAAGATGGCGATTTGCAAACTCTAAATGATATTCAAATAAACAAAATTTTTAAATACATAAAACATTATGAATTACATAATGGCGAAGATTTATATAGAGATTACCAAACTTTGTGTGCAAAAGCTTTAAAAACGCAAGAAAAATTAAAGAATGAAATGGAATAACTAAGGAGGAATATATGCCTAATTGGGTAGCGAACTATCTTACCATTGATGGTAAAAATGCGGATAAAGTTTTACAAAACTATTTAATTAAAGATAAAGAAAGTAACGAGTATAAATTTGATTTCAATCGTATTTTACCTATGCCAGAAGCACTAGACATTATTTCGGGTTCGGTAACCGATAATTGTATCGCTGTTTATCTTAATTCGTTATCGAGGCAAGAGGTAGAAGAAAAAATTAAACTTATTTATAACAATGCGCTTTTCCCCCAACTTATAAAAGGCAACAGATATCTAAAATCTCCAACCGAAATAGATAAGATAGTCAAAGATTTAGCAGGAGCTGTAGGCAATTGGAACGAATCAAATGAGCCAATATTTAAAACTAAAAAAGACATTGTGGATTATGGTAAACAAGCAATAGACAATATAATTAAATATGGAGCTATGGATTGGTACGATTGGTCTATTAAAAATTGGGGTACAAAATGGAATGCCTGCGATACCACTTATAATGAGAAATCTCCAAATGAGATATGGTTTAATACCGCATGGAACGATGTGAGAAAACTAATTAAGGAAATGTCTAAAAAGCATCCTGATAATACATTCTATTATACTTATTCAGAAGAACAAATGGGATATTATGATGGTAAAGCGACTATTAAAAATGGCGAAATCTTGGAAGATATTCAGTATGCTGATTCATCAAAAGAAGCTTATGAAAACTCTTTCTTTATGTGGGGTGGCGAAGATGAGTTCCGGTTTAATGATAAAACAGGTACTTATGAATATATAGAAAGCGAGGATTATGATGATGCAGAAATGTGATGGTGTAAATTGGAGTTATTACGATAAATTTAATAAACTTGTTGATAAATATTTACCTAGTCAAGGCGAGGGCGAAAATATGGCAACACAATTAGTTACTGCTATAAATAAGATTATTTACAAGTGGTATAACGATGGAGATGTTTATGATAATACACACATGCTTGATGGCTGGTGTAATGATTTATCAAGTTATGCAAATTGGTTGTACAAAAACATCCCAGAATCACAATTCATACTAGACCAAATTGTGGTGGCACAAAATGGTGGTAATTATGAAACAATATTAAAAAGCTTGGCTGATAAGTTTTTAGATAATGATTTGCTAAAAGAATATGAGAATAAGCCTAAACTTGGCTCTATTTACGATTGTAATGGCAAATTTAAGTTTTATGAATATAGGAGTGATTATGGCGAAGAAATGTGAAGAATTAAAAAATGAAATAATAGCTGAAATACTTGGAAAAGTACGAGTTAATTATCTTGATTTTCAAGATAATATGCTAGATAGTCCACAAGCTGAGGTTTGGAAAAATTCAGAGAAAATATGCGTTTATAAAAATCTATTAGATTATATACATGAAGAATTAATAAAATTTCCGCTTGAAAAGCTTATTTATTTACGCGATGATAATCTTTTGGATAAGTTAGTAGAAAAGCATCAAAAACTATATTATGGTTCTACAAATAAAGATTTTGAAAGTCTAATAAATCATTATGTTGAAGATGTAAGACAAGCAGAATTATCAGTAGATGAGGAGGAAATGGAATGAGTACAAGGAGTATGATTTGTAAAGAACTTCCCAATGGAAAATATCTATCCATTTACTGCCATTTTGATGGCTATTTAGAACATAATGGGATAATACTTGATGAAGTTTATAATACAGAAGAAAAAGTAAATGAATTATTAGCATTAGGCGATTTATCTATTTTAGGCTTGGTAACCACTCCTGCTAAAAATAAACCCCATACATTTAATGACTATCAAGATAATGTTTGTTTGGCTTATGGTAGGGATCGTGGCGAAAGCAATACTGAAGCCAAAGAGCGTACATTAAAAGAATTGTTCTCTAATGTTTGGATTGAGTATTTCTACATATTCACAAAAGACAACAAGTGGCTTTATTCAAATTCTTATTTTGAAAATTTGGAAAACAAAACAGAACAAGATTTATTTAACACATTTAAACCATTAAAACAAACATTAGATAAAGAATGCTATAAAGAAGATAGACAAATAATAAAGAAACAGTTAGCTAAATTACAAAATAACAATGAAATGTAGGTTGATTTAGAGATTTGAAAGAGAGAAATTTAATAAATGAGGTTTTATAATGGACAAGAAACAAAAATTTCTTTCTCAAATTGAAAATGAATTTCGTAGTATAGATTTAGAAAAAGATTTGATTGATTCAAAATCTCCCTTTCTTAATTCCATCTATGAATGCCTTAAAAATGAAAACTTTAATGATAAAGAATTAGACTATTTAATGCGTGATAAAAATATAATTAAAAAAATCTATAACGATTATATCCAGTGGTGCTTGAACATGGATGTATATCAAGATAACGCAGCATCTTGTATAGGTTCGTATATTCACAAATGTGAGTTAAGAGAAAAATACAAATCAGAGGAAATGTAGTGCTAGAAACAAACAACATTTATCTCGGCGATTGTTACGAACTTATAAAAGAAATTCCAGACAAATCAATAGATTTAATCGTTATAGATCCACCTTATCAAATAGATGGTAAATCAAAAACTCAAGAAAAAATTGATAGCATAAAAAATGACATAACAAAAGGAATTTATAAACTCAACCAAGAGCTAATTGATAATAATATAACCCAAGGCATTAGAGAAGAAATATTTGATGAGTTTATGAGAATAATGAAAATTCCTAATATCTACATTTGGTGTAATAGAAAACAAATTCCAATGTATTTAAACTTCTTCGTAAACAAACAAAAACTTAATTTTGAACTGTTATTTTGGAATAAGCCTAATGTGATGCCATTATATAATCATCAATACCTAAATGATGTCGAGTATTGCTTGTATTTCAAAGGTGCAAATGTTTGCGATCCTAAAAGCTATGAAGATGCGCGCACTGTATTTAGAAGCCCAACTAACATAAGTGATAAAAACGCATATCATCACCCTACCTGCAAGCCTTTACGCATTATTGAAACCTTGATACGAAATAGCAGTAAGGAAAACGATGTAGTGCTTGATTGCTTTCTTGGTTCAGGAACGACCGCTATTGCCTGCAAAAATTTAAACAGAAATTACATAGGCATAGAAATTAACCCTAAGTGGTATAAGATAGCAAAAAACAGACTTGAGGGCTGTGATGCTAATGGACAACAAAGTTTTTTATTAAAATAAAGGTATAATATGGCAAACATAAAAGTTGAAGATTTAATAACTGCAGAAGTAGCAAGGCTTTCAAACAAGTATGGTAAAGAATATTTAGAATGCGAAGATATAATCAAAATCACTGGTTTAGGGCGTGATAATGTACGCAACTTAATGAATAATAAAAATTTCCCTACCACGCAAATCGGGAAAAGAAAAATTGTAAGCATAGTCGCTTTTGTTAGTTGGCAAATGAGAAAATTAGGAGCAGAAAATGGCAACGAAGAAAAATAGAGTAATTCAAAAACCAAGGCGAGGCAATGGCGAAGGCTCTATTTATCAGGAAAAAGATGGTTCTTGGAGAGGTGCTATAAGATTTGAGCAAAGTGATGGGACTAAGGTAAGGAAAAAAGTTTCAGGACATTCTTATGAAGAAGTTTCAAAGAAATTAGTAGAACTTACAGGCAAAATGAATATATTAAAAAACTCAAATTTAACTGAAAAAACATTTGGCGATTTATTTGAGGAATGGTTGTTAATTTTTAAAAAATCAGCGGTTACCCCACGAACTTTTGAGGGAAATTTTAGAAATTATAAAAATCATATTGAACCTTATCTTGGGAAAATGAAAATAGAGGATGTAACGGTTCCTGTTGTTCAACAAGTCATTAATGAAGTTTTTGCAAAAGATTTATCTACCAATACTGCTAAAAAAATTAAGTTTTTATTAAATCAATTTTTTGAATATGCGACTGACTGTGAATGGGTGTTAAATAACCCTACACTTAAAGTAAAGGTTAGAAATAGAAATGCAAAACTAAGTGATAGCGAGAATGAATACAAAGCAATTCCACAAGATTTAAGAATGAAATTTATTTCAGCATTAAACAATACTACTCTTCTTAAACCTCTTTGTATGACCGCTATGTTTGCAGGTCTTAGAATTGGCGAAATTTTAGCATTAAAATGGGAAAACATTGATTTTGAGAATAAAACTATTAGTGTAGAACATGGTTTAACACAGGTGCCTATTTTTGATAAAAAAGGCAAAGTATTATCAAGAAAAACCATTATAAGCGACACAAAAACTGCTTGTTCTGTGCGTGAAGTACCTGTGCCAGACATACTGCTTGATGCACTAAAAGATTGGGAAAAACAACAATGGGTTAAGCAACAACTAACAGGTGCTGAATTGCTAAAACCTACCTCAATAGTTTTTTCTAACGATGATGGTAGTTTACGGACCTACTCAGGTACAAGGCGTATTTATGATAGATTTGCTAAACGATATGGCTTTTTGGGTAAAATACACTTTCATACACTAAGACATACTTATTCAAATATGTTGTTTGAGGCGAATGAAAATCCTAAAGTTATTCAAGCGTTACTTGGACATAAATCGGTAAAGACCACATTAACTGTGTATAATAGCGTTGATAAAAGTTATTATAAACAAGCTACAGATAAATTAAATGATTTGTTTAATACCGAAAAAATGGCTGAGTATAAAGAACTAGAAAAGAAACAAGATATACCTGCCCTGCAAAAAGAATTAAACGAAATTGATGAAGACCCCGAAATACTAATGCTAGAAAAAATACTCGCAGAAAAGAAAGCTCAGAAAAAATTACATCAAGATGAGATGTAACAAAAGCAAGTTAAACGTATTTAAATTTTGTTTAACTTGCTTTTTAATTTGTAAAAAAGAAAAAATATGATAAAATATAAAAAACAAACGGAGGTCATATGACTTTATCTGAAAAAATCTGCTTAGAATTAAATAGAAAATTTTTCTTAGATGACTTTGTCTTAAGTAATCTTTATTATTTGAATAATGGTGTGCAAAACGAAATTTGTGATGGATTAATTGAATTTGAAGATTTTTACGTTATTATACAAGTAAAGGAAAGAAATATTAAAAATGAAGAAAATATTACTGATGACAATAAATGGCTCAATAAGAAAGTTTATAAAAAAGCTAGTCAACAAGTAAATAATACAATCAAAATAATGCAGCAAGAACAAAAAGTTAGCATTAAAGATATGCGAGGACAAACAGTATCACTAGATACAAAAAAGCGTATAATACCTGTTATAATATTTCAAAATGAAAATATTAACGAATACTTAAAAATTTATCATAGCCAAAGTTCCAACATATATATAAATATTTTTTCAGAAAAAGACTATAAAACTATGCTGGAAAATATAATAATGCCCATAGACCTCGTAAATTATTTAATTTTTAGAGAAAACTTATTCCAAAAAGGGAATGCTGATTTTTACTTAATAGATGATGAAAATACTATAATACTAGCGAACACAACAACCGAAAGAAATGTTGCAGAATGTTATCTATCTTATGTTTATAAAAATGGGTTAGCTGATTTAGATTTAATTAAACAATACCTTTTTTTATTAAAAAATTTTTATGCTCATAAATATGAAGAGAATGGTAATTATAAAGAAATATTATATAAGTTAACAAAGGTGGATTTTTTAGGAGCTGCTAATTTTATAAAAAATTGGAATACACTATTAGAAAACGCAAAAAAGAAAATTCATAACTTCTACCATAAACTAATTTTTAATGATAAATTACATGGAAAATTTGGAATTCTTTTCATATCTATAGAATTAAATTCCAAAGAAGATAATTTAGATTATATCAAGTTTTTATTATCATTATTTATTTGTAAATTTAATTTAAATACAGGAATTGCTATAGTTGGGTATTTTATAGATAATAAAAAAGAATATAAAATAAATTGGTACTATACTCAACAACCCTTTTTTGATGATTCAGTTTTAAAAGAATTCTTACAGGATAATGATCCATGGTAATTAAAATTTATCTTCAAAAATACTGGGACCATTTGGAGCCAATAGGGCAAATTTAGGCAGTTTTAGACCGTTTTTGGACGGTTTTTGAATTTTGCTAAAATTTGCATTTTGCGTTCTCGGAGTGTCGCTAGTGCAAAAACAGGATTGGCTCCAAAATTTTATCAATTCAAGAGAAATAAAAAAGCCCTTCATCTTGGGCGAAAAGCCCGTAAATAAAGGGTTTTTAAGCATGGAGCTATCGAGCGGACTCGAACCGCCGACCTATGCCTTACCAAGGCATCGCTCTACCTACTGAGCCACGATAGCATGACTGATTGGCTCCAAATTTTTGCTAACTTTTTTGGCAAGGAATCGAGCCTAATTTTTCCTTACCAAGGTGGTGCTCTACCGACTGAGCCACAGTAGCATATCAATTATACAGTTTTGTATAAATGAATTAATTTTTAATTCATAAAGATTATTATATATTATTTTATTAAAAGTGTCAATCGAAAATTAAACTTAAAATGTAAAATATAAATTAATAAATACAACTTTTTTAAATTAAAAATTTATTTAAGATTTTTTACTAATTAATTATTTGCTTAGTTTATTAAATTATAATAAACTATTATCAGGAGTTATTTTTATGAAAAAAGACAAAATTAAAACACAAAGACTTATTATTAGAAATTTAAAAAAAGAAGACTGTTATGATTGGTTAGAAATATTTAATTCCGACTTAGTTGGAAAATATTTAATAAAATATGAAAAACTTGAAGATATCAAAAAACTAATTGATAAAAAAATTGAAAAATATAAAAATCTTAAAGGTTCAAGTTTTTCTGTATTAGAAAAAGATAATAAAAAAGTTATTGGTAGTGTAGAAATTATATTTAATGAAGAAAATCAAACTGCTGAAATTAGTTATGTTTTTAATGACAAATATTGGAACAAAGGTTATGCAACAGAATGTGCATTAGCATTAATTGATTATGCTTTTAATGATTTAAATGCAAAAAAAGTTATAGCAGATTGCCGAGCCGACAACGCCTCTTCAAACCATATATTAATATCTAAACTAAAGATGCAACTTATTCAAACCAAAGAGGTATTCGTTAAAAATTTAAACAAAAATATAGTTTTTAATTATTATGAAAAAACTAGTAATTCTTTTTAATAAGTTTTTTTATAAAAATTTTTAATGTTATAATGATTTAGTTTATATGAATATAAACTTAAAATTTAATATTAAAATTTTACTAGACATTAAATAATATTTCAATTACAAAATATCAATAAAAGAAGGTTGTATGGAAGATAAAAAGACAGTTGCTTTTTTTGTGCTTGGAGATATTTTAGCCATTGCATTAATTATAGTTGTTGCAGTGTTTGTTATTAATTCAGCCAAATATCCTAGCACTATTTTTAATAACCCTTATGCAAGCACATCAAAAGTAGGAATGAGTGCCGAATATTTAGGAACAGTAGAAAGGAAATTACCTGAAATTTCTAATGAAGGTTTAGTGAAATATCCCGTTTATGGTTCCACCCTGTCCGCAACAACAGAAGAAAAACAAGCAATATTAAATGAAAACTCTAAATTAACAGCATCTTCTTCTACTTATGACAGTATGGACGAAGAAGGAAATTTATATCTTAATGGCAATAAAATTGACGATTTAAAATTATATAAGCACACAGCATCTATAGGTATGTATGAAGGAAACGTTGATGATGATGAACCAGCATTAATCAAAAGACTTACCATTCAATCTAGAAGTGGTGGAAATCATATAACAGGACTTTATGCCCCTGCTGGCGAAGTTATTAAAATTGAAGTTTCTGAAGAAGATTTAAAAATCACAGGTGGAATTAAAATTCAAATTGGTCAAGCCCTGACTAATGGACAAGCCAATAATATATGGCTAGAACGAGATTTTAACCGAATGCCCATTATACTTAACACAATGACAATTAATTCTACAACTGGTTATGTGGGTTCTTTTTGGGGTGGTCCTATTTATGTTAGCCCAATAAAAGCCGGCGCTACTTTTACAGTAACAATTTCAGGTGGTGTTGCTTACTCACATTTTATTCTTGGTTATACTAGTCCAGAAGAATTTGAAATGAACAACCAATCTTCAGCCCCATACTTTGATTTAGAAGTTTGGGACGACAGCGTTCGTCATTCGGGACCTAAATCAAGAGTTGTTAAATATGATTATGATGATTTATATAAAGCCGCTATACTTTGGGACAAAATAGCACGTGTTTCAAACCAAGTTCCTGCAGGTTCAAGTGGAGACATTGGTATAACATTCTTATATGATCCTTTTGTTGCTGCTGGAAGTATGGTTGCATTTGTTGGAAGATATACTGTAAACTGTCCTCTTAATTGTTTAGCACCAGCACTAGACTATGACAGTGCCGTTACAAATGCAAGTGGTAATTTTTGGGGTTGCATACACGAATTTAACCACCATTATCAAAACTATGGCTATACATATGATCCTAATTATGGCGCAGATGAAGTAACAAATAATGCAATTTCTATATTGGAATATTCACTTTTTACAAAAATTTCAGCAAATAGACAACTTGGATATTCAAATGAGGGTCAATGGTCAGATGCTTGGAATAGATTTACAAACCCTAGTTATACACTAAAAACTACCATTAATAAAACGGGACGAAATGTTGATTTAGATGGTTATGTGAATCTTATTCATACATTTGGAGCAGATATTTATATTAAAGCCACTCAACTAGGTAATTTGGCAGGTGATCGTTCGCAACAAGGTATGGAACTTGAACAATATCAACAAAAATTATCTGAAAAATGGTTTAAGGCAGTGTGCGACGCATCTCAATATAATATGACTTACTACTTTACTAATATTTTAGGACATACTATCTCTAGCGACATAATTGAGCAATATAAAGATTTACCAATATTTGTTCCTGTTGCAACAATTTTTCAAACAGGTAGAAGTTTTACATACAACAATACAAAACAATATAGTAAAACTGTTCAACCTTATATGATTTCTTTTGATAAAAGTTATACTTTTGATTTAGTATCAAATATTGTTATTCCAAGCGATTTTACTTTTACTATTAAACACATATCAAAGCCTAAACACGGCATTCTTAACAAAAATACTGATGGAACATATACTTATATTCCCGACTCTAAATACAATACCTCTGGTGAAATTTATGTTACTTTGGAAATTTCACATATAAGCAATGTTTTTTCTGTTGAAGATGTGGAATTAGTTTTAGAGTTTGGAAAAGGTCAACTTAATTCAAACTTACTAGAAAGAACAATCTATACTTATTCACAAGAAACAATGTATTCTAATCTTGATGCAGCATATAAAAATAACTTTGATGGATATATAAATAAAATTAAAGAAGATAATACAAATCGAGTGCAAAATGGAAATGCAGAAATTTGGGAACCTTCTGTTAGCAAAAATGCAATAATGGAAATTTTAGGCAAAATTTATATATCACAAGATGGCAAATACAGAATAGCACTTCGTGGAAGAAGTTATGCAAGTTTATATGTTTCACAAGATGGAAAAAGTTATGTTAAAGCAGCAACATTGGAAAATTTAACAAATAGCCCTAATTTTGATTTAACAAATTCAAATAATTATTCTGATTATACTCTTTCTAAAGGAGATTGGCTTTATTTTAAGGCATATTTAATGGTTACAGCAAGCAATAGTTTTATTGGTGTTGGTTGGGGGCGTTTTGATGGAGATAATGTTACAGTTTCCTATTTGAACGCATATAGAAATTCATATGTAAAAGAAGAATTTGATAGTCCATATTATTATACTCACAACTACACTTATAATTACAATAATAAATCAAATGCTAAACAAAAATTGGTTGATACAAATTATCAACAATGGGATAATAATTATCCAATAACAAATATTTTTGATGACGATGAAACTAATTATATACATTCTAATAAAACTAATATAACATCAAAAAATCCATTTGAATTAACAGTAGATTTAAATCAGGAAATTACAGCAAACACAATTACTATTTATGGTGCACCTTCGCGTTTATATTTACCAACAACTTTTAATATATATGGTGGAACTTCTCTAGAAAATATGAAATTAATAAAAAGCGTTGAAAATGCTAAAATTACAAATAACAATGTTATAGTAAATTTTAACACAAAAACTTTAAGATATTATAAAATTATTGTAACGGATACTTCTGCAACCTCTACTAAATATATTGCTTTTAGAAAAATAGAGTTTAGTTATAAAATACCAAGTGGAAAACACATCTCACCTGACGATAATATTTTAACTTATTATGGAGATTGGAAAATAAAATATACCCCTTCCACCTTTGGACATATTTATGAAGGAAAAAATGTTTCATTAAATTTTCAGTTTGAAGGAACTCAACTTGGAATTTTTTCATTTGCTTCTACCGAATATAATACTTTTGAAATATATATTGATGGTAAACTTATAGACAATATAAACTTATATAATACAATCACTTTAAAAGATTTAGTATTCATTTCTCCAGAACTTGAAAATGGAACTCATACTGTTGTTATACAAAGTAAATCTTATTTCAATATAGAATCATTAGTAATATGGTAAATAATATTATAGTTACAAAAAAACTAAATATAGTGTTAATTTTATTACATTTAGTGGTTTAAAATTGTATTTTAATACATTTTTTTGATAATTTTAAAAAATTAATCTTATAATAAGATAATTAAAAAATACTTAATAATTAATATATAAAGCAAAAAATTAAATACCTTAAATAAAAATTAGTTATTTATCTAATTATAACCAAAAACACAGATAAAATCTGTGCTTTTTATTTTAATTTGGTTTTATAGTTTATTATTTCCAAAAAGTGAGCAGTAAACAACTAAAATAAAATTTTCGTATTATAATTACCCTGTTTGTATTTTTGAAAATTTATATAAGCACATAAATTTATTTTTTATACTTAAATACCACACGAATATAATAGATACTATTTTAATTTTATAGCAAATTAGTTTAATTTAAAAATTAAAAAAATTGAAACTTATGTAATTAATTTATATTATCGGAAGTTTTGTCTGAATGCATACGAAGCAAAGCGAGTGTATATTCAAGCAAAACTGATGTTAATTCAAACTGTGTTGCCGTTGGGACAACGGGTTTGCGTTTAGCAAATTGGTTTGCGAACATCGTGAGCAAAACAACATCACATAGTTTATGTTATAAAAAATTTTTGTGAGCCTAGAATTTTTCTTTTGTATTTAATATAAATGTGATCAATTCAAACGGTATAATAAAAGTTAAGAATTTTTATTGTAAAACTTTATTTTTATAGAAAATCTGCTTTATTTAAATTTTATATTCCATCTTTATATCAAGTTTTATCTATAAACAACTATAAATGGTGTAAACAAAAAAGCAATTTTAATCAAACTTGATAATAAGCATATAAATTTTTATTAAAAGTTAATTTATATTTAATTTTACTTTTAAATTTTTTTACAAAATATTGTTTATATATTAACACTTATCCACTTACCCACTTTTAAATAATTAAATTAGTTTAATATTTCTTAAAATCTTTTAATGATTAAATATAGATAATATTTTTTGCGCAGACACAACTGCGATACCAAGTGAAAGGAGAAACTTATGAACAAGGACGATAAACAACTTGATAATAAAACTAGAACAACTGAGAAATCTAAAAATAAGTTAGACCTAAATGATGGCAGATTTATTCCCAAATACAGATTTGATGAAGTAAGCAAAAAACTTAAAGAACAAAAAGATAAATGTGAAGAATTACATTTAATGCTAGATTCTCAAGCACAACATTATATTAAAATTTTAAACAATATGAAAATAAACTGTTTAATATTTGAAGCCGTTGCTAAAAGTAATACAAAAAATTTTAGCACAGTGCTTAAATTTATTAAAAAAGAAAATTTAACATTAACCAACGCTGAAAAATCAATAAAATATCAATTAAGAAAAATTAAAAAAGATTTTCCACAGTTGTTTTATGATTAATATCTAGTTTTAACCTTCTTGTTCTTAAAATTTAGAAAAAGGAGGATTTATGGAAGAATATTTTTTATATTTTATTAACAACTTTTCGCTTGAAATTTTTTTAATGAGTTTTTTAATTTTTGTTGCAACAATGCTAATAAAAATTCCTATAAAAAAAGCGACTAGTAAACTTGAAGAAGCCAAACGCCAATGTATTAACAGTTTTATAATATTAATACCACTTGTTTTGGCATTTGTTTTTTGTGTTTTGTATTTTTTAATAATAGATAAGCCAATTTTATCATTAGATTATGTATCTTGCAGTTTAAGCACTTGCATAATGTCTATTTCAATTTATTTAATTTATTCACGTGTAAAAATTATAATAAAAGGCATTTTAAGTGGCAAAACCAAACTTACATCAAACAACATACAAAATGCTGTTAGTAATATAACAAATGCTATTGAAAACAAACAAAACGCCGATAAAGCAGATGGTGATACTAGCACAAATATAGATGAATTAAAAGAAAAAATTAATTTGCTTTTAGAGTTTAAACAAAAGTTAGAAAATGAAAGCAAAGTTCAAAATATAACAACAACTGAAAATAATACTGAAATTAATTTATCTAAAGAACAAACACAACAATTTATAAATTAAAGATAAAAGGAGAAAAAATGCCTAAAATAAAAGATTTAGATTTTTCCGTTACAAACATTACAAATGGTTTGCCTAGCATTACTGTTAAAACAACCAATCTTTTACCTGATATGAAAATTAAAAAAGCGCTTTTGCAATTTAAAATATCAGAAATCATCGCTCCTTCTTCCGAAGCTGTTTTTAATGTAAATTGCTCATTAAATAATAAACTTATAGATAGAATTTCAAATATAAGTGTTGGAAACATTATTAAAATTAATGTAACAAATGAAATTCAAACTGCCATTGACTTAAAGCTTGAACAATTTACTTTATCAGTTACAAGTGCAAACTCAACAACAACTTCATTCTCGCTTGAAAAACTAGAAAACAATAACTCTTATAAAACAAATGATGTTGAATATATTTCAAAAGCAGAGTATAGCGCTAACGGAACAAGTCACAATATCAATTTAGGAACTGCAGGACAAGCAAGCATAAACTTAAATACAGGAATTTTAAATATAGTTCATCAAGATATAAAAAGCGATAACAACGTGCTTCCCTTGTCTGTTTCACATATTTACAATTCTTTTGGCACAAAACTGCCAACACTTGAAGATAACAGTGTTAACACAGGCATAAGCAATAATTATGGCAACGGTTGGAAACTTAATTTAGAACAATATTTGATTGAAAGAACAAATGAAAGTGCAACAACTATTGCAGACAACTTATCTAGTGATCATAACAGCCCTTCTGGTGAATATGAATACATAGATGAAAATGGCAAAAAGCAAATTATAGTTGAAAAATATTATTATATTACCACAGACGAAAATTTAAAAAATATTAAAAATTATGTAAGCAGGGACGATGAAAAACTTTCAATAAATTTAAACGGTGAATTGCAATATAACAAAGGAGCAACAAACACCCCCGAAATTGTGCCTGTGAAAACCGAGTTAGAAGCGCCAAACGGCCTTAAACTTGTAACTAAAAAATCAGACATAAAGGGTGCAAACTTGGTTGACACCGAACCTGAAGAATTATTGCAACTTCGAGAACAGTTAAAGTCTGTTAATTTCAATTTAAAACAAATAGATTTTTCATTAAAAAATTATCGTAAGCAGTTAGTTTTATATGGACTTTCAAAATACATTTTAGAAAAACAATTTAACTCACAAGAAGTTAGTCTTTTAATAAATGCTAATGAAGAAAAATATTTAGAAAAAATTAAGACTACCAAGATGAATCAAAAGAACCAAAGTTCTACAACCAATGGAAAGACTACTGAAGCTTTAGATGAATATACAAAAACCTTATTAAGTGCAGAATATGCTTATACTTATGGTGAAACCTATGATAATGTTACTTATAACGGTATAACAAATTTGCAAAAAAATATTAATAACATTAATAAAGAAATTTATGCAAATGAATTATCGAAATCTAATTTTACTACATATCTACAAAATGCATTAAACTTAGATAGTTATAAATTAATCTCTGACAATATTGATGAGTTATATTTAGAATACTCAAATCAGTCTAAAATAAATAATGCACAAAATTTAATTAATAATGCTTCTTTAATGAGTGATTCTGATGTTAATAATGATATACCAGAAACTATCACCGTTAATATTGCGGAAACTACCTTAGGTAAAAAAGATTTATATAATATTGAATTACAAATTTCTAGTTTGGCTGAAAATTATAAACTTGCTTTGACACAACAACAAGAATATTTAGACCAGAAGAAAAAACTTCAAAATCAAATCGCCAGCTACGAGCGTCAAATTCCACAGTTTTATTTATATAACGACAGTGTAATTTATGGTTTTTCGCCAATTATAACTGAAAGTTTTAAAAACAACAGCAATGAAACTTCAAGCAACAGTTCCACCGAAAATTCAAACACTGATACAGATGAAATAATCTACACACAAGTTCCACACATTTACAGATTAAACTATATTGCCGATACTTATGAAAATTCAATTGTAATTAACTATGAGAAAAATACAAATAAAATTGAAAGCATAGTTGACTCGCAAGACAACATAATTACCTTTGAATATAAATCAATAAAAGAAAATGGCGTTACAAAAGATTTAGTTGTAATTACCGATGCTAAAGATAATAAAATAACTTTTATTTTGCAAAACAATTTGCTTATGAAAGTTATCTATAATGATGAAACATATTCACAATATTTATATAACACTAACAACAAACTTATTGCCGCAATCGGTGCTAATGGAATTGGTGCAAAGTTTAGTTATGACCCAAACAAAGTTAATAAAGTTATTAAAGTTGAAGAAATTACAACTTTATCTAAAATTGAAAATGGAAAAGCAAGTTTTAACACCACGCCTTTTACAATAGAAAATTTAAACCAAAACCAATTTACAACTTTTAATAGTTATATTGAAACTAAATATAGCAATTACAACTCTACTACTATTTCAACATTAAAAAAAATAACCACAGAAGACAACCAAACAAAAACTGAAACGCTAAAAAGCCTTACTTATGTTTTTGATAATGACGGGCGCGTTCGCACGGTTTATGAAAACACATTTAGTGAAACCGACCCTAACAACTCTAACCCTGTTGTAAAATCGTTTGATTATGTGTCAGACACAAAACAAATTTCAGCCGAACCTTTGCTGAATACTGTTAACTATATGGACGATGTTTGTTTTGAAGGCAATGCTGTTATTTCTGTGCCTGCCAACTATTTTGGAAATGGCCTGCTTGAAGGCGACGATATTTATTGTGGAGATGATATATATTGCGAAAACTACTTAACACACGCAGAATATCACTCGCTTACCACAGCAGACAGTGAACTTAAAAAGTATTTAACCGTTTCTGCTGCACATATAAACGAAATTAATGCACTTATCACAAATTCAACAGCCCCACAAACAAAATTTATACTTGGTGGTTGGGCAAAAGCAGATTCTGCTTTTATTGTTAACACTGACAATGAAACAAATATAACTACCTACCCTTCTTACATTCAAAACAGAAAATTTGAATTGCGTGCTGAAATTACTTACACCGACAACTCAACCGAAAATTTTTCTAAATGTTTTGATTGGCTAAACACCGATTGGCAATACTGTGCTGTGCCAATTAACTTTAATCAAACAAAAACTGTTGCAGAAATTAAATGCTACTTTGATTATTCAAACAACACAGTAACCGAAAACACACCTGCCTATTTCACCGATTTTTCATTAAAAAAAGCATCATACGAAGAACGCACTTATAACAATAAGTTGCTAACCGAAGTTGTTACCAGCCACAGCAAGTGGAAACAAGTTTGCAAATATGATGACAACGACCATCTTACAAAACTTTACTACTATGACACCAAAAACCCAAATGCCGAACCACTTGTAAACGAATTCTACTATAACAAAAATGGCAAATTATTTAAAACCATAGATTATAAAGGTGTTGTTAACGAAAAGGTATTTAACGAAAACGGCATTGAAATTCAAACTAAAAAATACCACAAGAACAACCCTGCCGAAATCATGTTTACCGAACAAAAACTTGGCGAAAAAGGCGAAGTTTTGGCAGACTATAACGAACTTGGTGAAGAAATTAATAGTTATGAGTATGTTGCAGGCACAGGCGTTATTTCTAACATTGCAGACAAACAAGGCAATAAAACTGCATACGGATATGATACCAAAAATGGAACACTTTTGCAGATGTCTAGTGATGTTGATGGAGTGTCTAACACAAACACCTATGGTTACACTTTAAATTTCTTAACAAAGGTTTCACATAACGATTTTAATATAACTTATGATTATGATAACTTTGGACGAGTAACAAAAATAAAAGTTGCAGAAAATGATTATTTAACTTTCGATTACAGCGAAAATGGAACAAACAGCACAAGCACAGCAACATATTTAAGCAACGAAAGTTTTAAAACAGTTACTGATGAAAACGGAAATGTTACCCAAGTTTATTACAAACCAAAACCAAGTGAAAACACCCCTAGCCCAGATTACTTACCTATTCTTGAAAACATTTATGATACTCACGGAAACTTAATTGCAGTAAATGATAAAACAACAAACACAACCACCGAATATACTATGGACGAGTTTGGAAATATCATATTGCAAACCGACACACAACACAGTCAAAGTGTTAAAAAAGAAAACACATTTGATACTGATAACAACAACATATGTGCTAAATATACTGTTGGCTCTGACACACAAAACTATACTTTCACTTATGATATAACCAAACCTGAAAGTGTGTTAAAAAGTGTTACCCTTCCAACCAACGCAACACAAAATGTTAAAAATGATAATCTTGGAAGAACAAAAGAAATAATTCTAAGCAATGTTGTTAATAACGAAACAAAAACTATGTCTTATTTGTTCCATTACTTAAAGAACGGAGACCACGCAAGCAATTTGATTTCTAGCATCTGGTTTAAAAATAACGAACAATATTCAGACAATATAAAATATAAGTATGACGAAAAAGGCAACATAACCGAAGTTTATGAAAACAGTATTCTGCAAGTTAGATACAAATATGATAGTTTAAGCAGATTAGTTCGTGAAGACAACAAACCACTTAACAAAACAACCACTTGGGAATATGATGCTGGTGGAAATATAATTAATTGCTTTGAGTATGATTTCACATTAAGTGAAAATCTGATTGACAAAATACCTACGATAACACCATATTATTATGCAAATGATGGTATTCGTGATAAACTTACAGGCTATGGTTCTAAACCTTGTGGACAATTTGTTTATGATGAAATAGGCAACCCTACCACCTATCGTGGTCAAACTCTTATATGGAGCCACGGAAGACAATTAGATACCTATGGAGATATAGCAAATTACACATACAATGCAAATGGTGTTCGTATAAGTAAAACCGTTGGTTCAACAACTACACAATTTTTCCTAGATGGAACAAAAATTATCGCACAAAAAGATATCACAACAACTAACGATACCGTATCTACTCAAACTCTTATAAAGTTTATATATGGTGTTGATGGAGTGATTGGCTTTACTTTAACCAGCACAGACGGAACAGACACAAACTACTACTATAAAAAGAACTTACAAGGCGACATAATCGGCATTTATAACAACAATTTAGAACTTATTGCTAAATATGTATATGATGCTTGGGGAAATCATAAAATAAGTTATTTAGAAAATGATGTTTTTGTTGACTTTGCTGAAACAAATTCGTATAATGAAACTAGCAATAATAACTTATATATTGCGTTGAAGAACCCGTTTAGATATCGCAGTTACTACTATGATACCGAAACTAAACTTTACTACTTAAATTCTCGTTACTACGACCCAGAAATTGGCAGATTTATTAACATTGATGATATTAGTATCATAAATGAAAGTAGAAACATACTCAATGGACTAAATTTATTTATCTACTGTAATAATAACCCTGTTATGCACACCGACACAAACGGACAATCTTGGTGGAGTGATTTTTGGAACAGTTTAGGAAATTTCTTCACTCGAGCATGGAATGGAATAACTAATTTCTTCAAAAATTCTTGGGATATTTTATTAGGCACTTTAGTAAGTATTGGATTAGTGGTCGGTGGTCTCGTTTTAACTATAGGCTCTTTTGGAACTCTATATAATATAGGCGCAACATTAATTGGTGCAGGAGTTGGAGGGTTTATAGGTGGTTTAAACAGTAAAGAAAATGGTGGCTCATATTGGGGTGGCTATCTTGGTGGAGCAATCTCTGGTGGACTTACAGGTTTAGGTGTTTCTATGGGTTCACTAGGTGCGTTTGTAGGTGGTTTTGCAGGAAATTTTCTTGGTTCTTTAGTAACAGATTTAATTAATGGTGTGAATATAGATTTGAATTATATATTAAATTTAGGTGCAGAAAGTCTTTTGTCGGGAATTGTATCTATTGGTGCGTGGAAATTTTCAACCGCTGTAGATTTGATAAATATTCCAATGTTGCGAGATATTTATGCTGGTATGGTAGTTTGGGCAGAATTTACTTTTAATGGACTATTTAACGAAGCTAAAAAAGTTGTTAATCTTATGGCTAAATTTTTAAGAATAGTTTTAAATTTATAAATATTGGAGTTTTTATGGAAATCGTAATTTGGAAACATAAAATTAACTTATTAGGTATATTATTTTTTATATTTTTAGAAGCAATTTGTACTGCTATTTTTACTATCTTAATTTTTACCCATAATTTTACTTACATTGCTTCTGTAATATGGGCAGTATTTTTAATATTTACAATACTAATTCTTATTTTTGATGAAAAATGTTTATCTAAACTAACATTTTCTGAACAAGGAATAAGATGGACTAGATTTAACAAAGAGGTAATGTATATAAAATGGATAGATATTACAAATATAAAACAAACACCTGCTGGATTAGCAACATTTTATTTAACTTTTATTTCCAACGATAAGTGTATCAATATGGATATTGCCTCTAAAAAAATGTATAAACAAATATTAGATATTTGTCCAAACGAAAATATAAAATTTATGATAAAAAATCTTGACTTTTTAAGAAATTACGATAAAAAAAATTAGTTAATAATTTAATATAAAAACTTTTACTTGGGATATGATGCTGGTGAAATATAGTTAAATCTTTTGAATATAATTATACAACTTCTGAAAGTTTAGAAGATAAAACACCAACAGTTATTCCATATGTTTACGCAAGCAACGGAATTAAAGATAGATTGGTTAAATATTGTGAAGAAGTCTTTGAATACGACGCAATAGGCAACCCTACCACCTACCGAAATTACTCACTTGTTTGGGAAAAAGGCAGACAGTTAAAATCTTTTGGAAACATTGCAAATTATAAATATTATGTTAATTCAAAATTATTCTGTATAATATATGTTTTTTGTTAAAAATATAAATTATAACAAACTACCCTACTATATAATATTTAAACAAACAAAATAAATAAGAAGTAATTTAGATTGCTTCTTATTTTTATTAAAATATTTATTGCAATTTATATTTTAAAAGTTTACTTTTATTTACAAAAATAATGCTTAATTCAAATTATTTAGTTAAAACATCAGTTTTAATAATAATTTGTTTAATATGTAAAAATATTTATAATTTATAATTTAAGTTTAAAAAATTGAAATTCTTTTGAACTGTAATTAGAAACTGTTTAAATGTGGGAACACAATTTTTATAATTGTGTTAAATTTTTATTCTTAAAGCAATAACCAAAAAACTACAACAAAAATTTATAATAAAGGGAGAAATAATGAATACAGGAAATAATACAACAGTAAATTTTACACCTTTTAGTGATGTGGAAGAATTAAACAACAAAAGAAAATTAAAAATTTTATCTCAATCACCAGAAGAATTAATTGTTGAAATTTCTAGGGTTACAGAACCTAATGAATCAACACAATCTAATGCAATCAATGCAACAACATTGAATTCGCGTTTTACAGAAATGAAAAATAGTTTAAACAGTGCTTTAAATGAAAAAACAGGCTCGGTGGTAAGAGTTAAAAATGAACAAAATATTTATCAAGCATCTGATGTGAATTTTGATGATGACCCACAAAAACAAATTAACGATAGACTAAAAATTTCAGACTTACTAGACAAAGTTTACCCTGTTGGTTCAATTTATATGAACGTTAATGAAACTAATCCTGAAAGTTTTATTGGAGGAACTTGGGTAGAATTGCAAGACAGATTTTTAATAGGTGCAGGTTTAACTTATAGTGGGGGTGCTACTGGAGGTGAAGCCTCGCATATTCTTACAATAAATGAAATGCCAAGCCATACGCACACGCAAAATCCACATAATCATGGAATAACTTATAATGCTGGTTGGAATGGTAGTTATATGGCTGGTTATAGTGACAGATCTGCGTCATTGGGAACTAAATATACTAATAATACAACAGCAACCAATCAAAATACAGGTGGTGGACAAGCGCATAACAATATGCCACCCTACCTTGCTGTGTATATGTGGAAAAGAACAGCGTAAAAAAATGATTAAAAAATAATTTTAATTAAACAAGAAGTATTTTATTTTACACTTTTTGTTATTTAATAAAAATAATTAAAAGGAGCAAAAAAATGAGCGAAGAAATTAACTTACAAAATTTTGTGGATAGAACAAGTTCTAACCCTAACAGACGAAAATTAAAAATCATATCACAAACTCCGACTGAAATTATCGCGGACATTGAACGAGCAGATGAAAATGTAACAACAACTGGAACAAAAATTAATGCAAATAATTTACAAAATATTATTAATAAAATAAACGATTTAGAAGATAAAATTGGAGAAACAGCAGGTAGTTTTATTTATGTTAACGAGCAATTTCAATCTCAATTAAATTTCATCGACAACCCACAAGAACAAATTAACGATGTTAATGATAGATTAGATGATGAAGAAAGTGCTAGATATAATGCTGATGAAAGTCTTAGAGGACAAATTGAAGCAGAAGCCTTAACAAGACAAAATGCTATAAATAGTTTAATTACAGGTGTTAGTAAAGTTGTTGGCAATACAGGAGAAATTACTGCAAGTCAATTAATAAATGCAATATTAACCGGCGTTGAAGGTTTCGGAGATAAAATTATTTCCAAAAATATTAACAAAAACATAGGAAGTTACACCTCTAGTAACAGTAGCGTTCACGGTTATATCACTTTTTTAAGTGGGCTAAAAATCGCTTGGGGTAAATTTAATCACAATGCCTCAGGAGCCCAAAATATAACTTTTGGAACAACTTTTAGTTATAGCCCTGCACTTTTTATCCAAAGATTTGGAAGTGAAACTGGTAATGGTGCATCTTACCCATCTGTTGTTAAATCTGTAACTACAACTGGAGCAACAGTTTATGTTTATAATTCTGAAGGTAAATCTAGAATGTATATTGCAATAGGTATGTAAAAGGAGAATTTATGGAAAAAATTTATTATGATGAAAATGGTTGGGTATGTAAACGATACCCATATAACATAGAAATAACTGATGTTAATCGTTTTATTGAAGTTGATGAAGAAACTGCAAATAAAACATATGTTTGCGATTCTCATTATTCGTGGAAAGTGGTTAACAATGAACTTAAAGTAGAGCAATATGAACAAATTCCTGAAACTGAAACAATAGAAAATTTAAGAACTCAAAGACAAATAGATTGTTTTTCAATAATTGATAGAAGTTGTTTTTGGTATGAACAACTAAATGAACAACAAAAAAACGAATTAAAACAATGGTATCAATCTTGGCTTAATGTTACAGTAACCAAAACCATACCAACTAAACCAAGTTGGCTTGTTTAAATTAATTTAAAAAATAATCTAAAAATAAAATACATAATTTATACAATTTATAATAAAAAGCAATGGCATTGTGCCATTGCTTTTTATTTAATTTTTTATTTACAAATTAATATTTTTTATCATTTGAATAGATAATCAAATATGAATTTATTAAACCCAATTTTAGTTAATTACAAGCTTATTATATAACAGAATAAAAAACATTATAAATTTTTTACATATTCATTAAGGCTTTAAAAATTATTTTTGAGAATTTACATCTTCTTGCATTGGTTGATTAATTTGCTGTGGGATATTTGTTTGTTTATTTAATAATTTTTTATTTCTAACAATATCAACAATAATAAGCACTGAACTTGCAATAAAACCTAGAAGACAAATTATTGATAAAAAGTCAACCCCTTCAGTAAGACCAATAATGATAAAGAGAGCAAGAATGAAATTAAAAACAACAACAGTTATCGGAAGCCCTTTCTTTTTAGCTAGCACTTCTGGTTCAACACCAACACGAGTAAAACTTATACTTGAAAAAATAAGCCCCAACAAACCAAAAACGCCCATTAAAAACATAATTCCAAGCGTTATAACCCCTGCTGAATTTATAATAGCATCGCTAACTGTTTCGCCACTAGACATAATCCCCGCAATAGCAGTCATCGCAATAAAAGTAGATATTAAATAATAAGTATATAAAATTGTGCTAAAAATAAGCCCTATTAACAAACAAATTCTTAAATTACTTTTCATAAATCCTCCTTCTCAAAACTAAATATATCAAATTATATTTTAAAAGTAAAGCATATATTCAACAAACATTTAAATCTATAAAACAATTTTATAAATATGCTGTTCTATTGTTTAATTAATATTATCGGAAGTTTTGTCTGAATGCACACAAAGCAAAGCGAGTGTATATTCAAGCAAAACTGATGTTAATGCAAACAGTGTTGCCGTTAGAACAACGGGTTTACGTTTAGCAAATTGCTTTGCGAACATCGTGAGCAAAACAACATCACATAGTTTATGTTATCGGAAGTCGAACCAAGCACAACTTTAGTTGTATTTGAGTGAGACTGATGTTTATTCAAACTGTGATGACGAGCAAAGCACGCAAATTCGTTAGAACTTATTAAAATTTTATGTTAATAAAATTTTAACATCACATATTTTATACAATTTATAATAAAAAGCAATGGCATTGTGCCATTGCTTTTTATTTTTAGCACTAAGAAATTAATCATTTTAAAATAAGTAAATTTATATAATTTTATTAAGAAAATTTATTGAAGAATTAAATTAGTAATTTACAATATAATTTATTTTTATCATTAATTAAATAAAAATATCAAACTTGTTATGTTATATTTCTTATTTACTATTTAAACTTTTTAAAATCAACAATTAATCATAAACAATAATTATTATTTTTATTGGGTTAAGTTTGAAAATTCATTTGTAAAATCATAGTTTGTATTTTGATATTCTTGATTCAAAAAAACTGTTGTTTTAGTGCCTGCTTCTGCAAAATATTTATCATAAGTTATTGAATTTGAATTTAACATTTTAAGCGAATTTTCAGTAAATTTATAAT
>CALWOV010000001.1 GCA_944383275.1 uncultured Clostridia bacterium | reverse complement strand
GTATGTTACTTTTCATATTTTCACCTCGCCAAATAGTATTTCATTATTTTAAACAATGTAAATTTATTATACACAAAATTAACCTTTAAGTCAAGAGTTTTTGCATATTTTTTTATAGTTAATACTATTTAAAATAACAAAATTTTAATAATAAATATTGTCTCAATTTTATCGACAATGGTTTCAAGATAATTCTAACCCAATTTTTATATTAAATATTAATTTTTGTTAATGAAAATTTTAAATATTTTAATAAAATAGTAAATAAATATTAAATCAGTTTTGCTATTTTGTCTAAATATGGTTTTTGTTTAATAATTTAAATAATTAATATGTTATTAATATTTTTAAAATAAATTATTCATTATCAACTAATTTTAAAAATTTAAGTGAATACTCTCCAATAGTTCCTGCACCAAGAAAAATAATTAAATCATCTTTTTCAACCGTTTTTAGTAATTGATTAAAAAGTTTATTTTTGTCTTCATAATATTCACAATCAATTTCTTCGGGCAAGTTTAAAAATAAGTCAAAACTAGAACCATCTTTAATTGGTTGTTCTCTAGCAGAATAGGTGGGTAATAAATAAATTTTATCTGCATCATAAAAACTTTCACAAAATTCTTTCATTAAACTTTTAGTTCTGGAATAAGTATGTGGTTCAAAAATGCAAATTACTTTGTTTTTATTAAGTAGTTTTGCTGTTTTTAAAGTTTCTTTTATTTCAGTTGGGTGATGTGCATAATCGTGAATAATGGTAAAAGGAGATGTTTTTAAAAATTGAAATCTTCTTTCAACTCCATTAAACCTTTCAAGTCCATTTTTAATTAAATTAAAATCAAGTTTAAAATATAAAGCCACAGCAATAACTGAAAGTGCGTTTAAAACATTGTGCTTACCAAACACATTTAAGTTAATATTTCCTAATAATTCTTTTTTAAAATAGCAATCAAAACTAAATTTACCATTAGTTTGATTTAAATTTTTTGCAACAATATCAGAATTATCATCAATTCCAAAAGTTATTATATTAGGTTTTTCTGTTAAAAGTTTGTGCAAAATTGGGTTATCATTTTTTATAACTATTAGGTCTTTTGTTTGATGTGCGAACTGATAAAAACTGTTTATCAAGTCTTTTTCATTTTTAAAACAGTCCATATGTTCTTTTTCAATATTGGTAATAATGCAAACATTTGGGCTTAAATGTAAAAAACTTTTATTAAACTCACAAGCCTCTGTTATAAAGATACTTTTTTTCCCTAAAATTAAGTTGCCAAGTTCTGGTAAAAAACCACCAATGTGTGTAGTTGGAGATAAAGATTGTAAACAATTTGCAAGCATAGCAGTTGTGGTGGTCTTTCCGTGTGTTCCTGCAACGGCAACACATTCTTTAAACTGTTCGCATAATAAACCTAAAAATTGTGCTCGCTCAATAATTTTTGTATTGTTTAATCTAGCAAACTCAAGGTCAGGGTGGTCGGTTGGAATTGCAGCAGTGTAAACAATAAGTTCGCTAGACTTTAAAACCGATTTAGGTGTTGTTTTGTAAATCATTATTCCTAAATTTTTAAGATTAGTAACAGTATCTGAAAAATAATCATCTGTTCCTGTTACTTTTTTATTTAAAAATAAGCACAACTTTGCAAGTGCGCTCATACTAACTCCACCTATGCCAACAAAATGAATATTATTAATATTTTTTAAAAATTTCATAAAAATATATATGGTAATTAAGTTAAAAATGTTAAAACTATTTTTTAAAAAACTAATATAAATTGTTTGCCTTTTTATATAAAATTGTGTAAAATATAATTGGCTTTAAGATAACTCTTGGGCTAAACTAAAAAAGGAAGGTGAAGAGACCTAATGAAAATTTCTGACATTCGCATTCGTATTGTGAAAAAGGACGACAACAAACTTAAAGCAGTTGCATCTTTAACTATCGACGATTGCTTTGCTGTTCACGACATTAAAATAATTGAAGGTAACCAAGGATTGTTTATTGCTATGCCTAGCCGTAAAACTCCAGATGGTTCATTCAAAGACATTGTTCATCCTTTGAACACAGAAACCAGAGAAGAAATTCGCGACCTTATTCTTGCTGAATACGAAAAAGCTTTGAAAGAAGTTCCAGCAGAAGAATAATTCTGGTTAACGGATATGCACTTCAAGCGTTTAGACAGGAGTGCACAAAAAAGAAAGAGATTAATTCTCTTTCTTTTTTTCAACTTTTTTATCTTCTTTTTTGTTTACTTTATTATCTTTTTTTACAGCTATTTTTTTAGATGATAATTGAAAGTTACCTTTTTTAAATAGGCAATACCCTAAAAGCCAAACGCCACATAAACCAACGATGACATAAATAAAACGACTTAAAAAATTCGCTTGACTTCCAAAAATGCCAGCAATAATATCAAATTGAAAAATACCAATACAAAACCAATTTATTGCACCGAAAACAAGTATAAAAAATGCTATGTAATTAAACATAAATTCTCCTAAATTAATTATTCAATTTTAATATGTGAAAAATGTTAAAAATTATTCATTTTTTAAAATTTTCAATATTGACATTGTAATAATTGTGTGATATTATTAGAATACTAAATATTAAAAGGAAATTATATGCCTGTATTTGAAAGTATTTATGAAGCTAATTTGTCTGAAGCAGATGAAAAAATTGCTGTTGCTTATGAAGATTTGGTTAATGCAAAAGATAAATTTATTGAAAATGAAAATGATTTAAGACATTCTTCTATTTGCACTTATGTTTTTTGGCGTGCTTTTGAAAAAAAGGTTTCTGAAATTTCTAATAACGATACATTTGAAAGTGTTAAAAAAGAAAAAATAACAAAACTTATAAAAGATGCTGAAAATCTTTGGGAAAAAGCTGTTATTTTAAACGAAAATAGAGATGAACTTTTTGATAACTTGCAAAAAAATTATTTAAGTTTAAAACAAGAGTTAAGCAGTTTTGAACAAAACAATCCAGATAAAAAACTAGAGATATTAACTTTTTTCGGTGAGGTTTATGCTTCCCCTGATGAAATAATAGATTTATTAGAGCAAGATTTAGAAATTGACAAAGATGATTACATTCAGCGTAAGCGAGAATTCACCAAAATTGCAGTAGTAAAAAATAAATCATTAAGATATGCAAATGAAACATTGAAAACAGAAGAAAGTTCTGAAACAAAACAAGAGCAAAGCAGTTTATAATGCTAAAAAGTTTATACTTAAAATAAAAAATATCAATTATAAAAAACCACAGGTTTAACTTGTGGTTTTTTATTTGCAAAAATTTATAATAAAAAAACTAAAAATTTGTGATTTTTTATGTTATTTTTTTAACTTTTTTAAAAAATCTTCAAAAGTATAGTTAGATAATGCAATTATTGCAGAGAAATCATCATCTTTTGATGCTTTGTTTTTATGCGTTTTTTTGCATTGTTCACATTTATATAAAATTATATATTCACCATTTTTTTGTTCAATTCCAACAGGTTTTAAAATTCCACAGCAAGTATTAAGTCTATCACCAGGATTAATATCAACGTGAAGCGAGTGTAAACAATAAGGGCAGTGGTCTCTTGATGAATATTTAAGAGGTTCAACGGTTCTACCACAAACTTTGCAAGTAAATCCTTCATCTAGTTTTTTAAACTTGGGTTGATTAATCATCAGAAACAGCCTCCAACACAAATTTATCTAAATCAACGCTTTCAACAAAATCTATGGGTTTATAAGTTGTTGTGTTAAAATTGTTGAAATGTCGCGTGTGTTTTTTTAATGTTAACGGTCTTGGAAGGTCAAGTTCTGAACATATATCAGTTAAATAGTTTTCAAAATGTAAAAGATTAAACTTTTCAGGAACGGTATATAAATAACTTTTTGTTATTCTTTCTCCTTTATGTATTTGTGCCCATATTTTCATTTAAACATTTTCCTTTATATTTTTTATAAGTATATATCATAATAATAAAAATATCAAACAAAACAATAATTTAATTGACAAAATTTTATTTATTTGTAAAACTTAATGTAATAATTATTAAAAACAGTTGATGAATTTAATAAATTAGCGTGTTTTAAGGGAGTTTTAAATGTTCAACACAGTTTCACTTGTAAAATGCAATAACTATAATCAAGAACAGGTTGATATAGCAGTAAAAAAATCCATAGAACTTTTGGGTGGAATTGATAAGTTTGTAAAAAAAGGTCAAACAGTTGCATTAAAAGTTAATTTAGTAACTCGTGCAAATCCTGAAAAATGTGTAACAACACATCCTGCAGTTGTGGAAGCAGTTGTTAAACTTGTAGAAGCAGTAGGGGCAAATTGCGTTATAATTGATAGTCCGGGTGGACCATATAATTCAGCATATTTAAGTGGTATTTATAAAGCATCTATGATGACTGATGTTGCCAATAATACTAATGCAAAATTAAATGATGATTATAATATAAGTGAGCACGAATTTCCTCAAGGCAAAGTAGGGAAACATATAACGGTTTTATCAACTCTTGATAAAGTTGATGTTATTTTTAATCTTTGCAAGTTAAAAAGTCACGGTTTTACTGGTTTTACAAATGCTGTTAAAAATATGTTTGGTGCGATACCAGGGCTTGAAAAAGTGGAAATGCACGGAAAATTTACAACTTTAGATGTTTTTTCTCATTTTTTATATGATATTTTAGATTTATTTAATGATAAAATCAAACTTCATATATCTGATGCTGTAATCGGTATGGAAGGCGCTGGGCCAAGCCATGGAACACCAAAACAGATTGGAGCAATTATTGCAGGTCAAAACCCAGCAACAGTTGATGTGGTTGGTTGTAAGATTATGGATATTAATCCAATGGAAATGCCAACAATTCAAGTTGGTGTGGAAAGGGGATATTTACAAGAAGATTTATCTTTTGAAATATTAGGGGAAAGTGTTGATGATTTTGTGGTGAAAGGTTATAAAGTTCCAAAGCCCAATAATTTTAAACCTTTTACTAATATTGTCCCACAATTTTTACAACCAACGGTGCATAAACTTATGACACAAAGACCTGTTATACCGAAACGAAACTGCAAGGGTTGTTCAAAATGTTTTAATCATTGCCCAATGAAAGCAATAGAAATGAAAGATAAAAAAGATGGTAAAAAGTTTGCAAAAATAGATTATCGTAAGTGTATAAGATGCTATTGTTGTCAAGAATTGTGCCCGTTTGGTGTGGTAAAAATTAAATCAGGAGTAATATATAAAATTTTACATAAACATAAAGATAAAAAACTAAATAAAAATTGATAAAAAACTTGACTTTTAAAAAACATTTATTTATAATTGCATTATAAATGAAAAAGCACTTGGGTTTTTGGTGATAATCACTTAAAATTCAGGTGCATAATTCATTTTATTTTAAATTTAAAAACTGCTTGGGTTTTACCTAAACAGTGTTTATTTTTAAATAATTATCATATCATAATAAGCAAAAGGCTTAAAATAAGGAGAATTTATGGAAAATAAAGTTTTTTTAACCGAAGATGGATTGAAACAATTACAAGAGAGATTGGATTTTTTAAAAAATGTAAAGCGACCTGAATGCTCAGAAAAAATTCAAGCAGCACGCAGTTTAGGTGATTTAAGTGAAAACTTTGAATATATTTCCGCAAAAGAAGAACAGGGCGCAGTTGAATCAGAAATTTTTGAAATTGAAGAAAAATTAAGAAATGCTGAATTGATTAGCAAAAAAGTTGATACAAGCAAAGTAACTTTGGGCTGTAAAGTAAAAATATTCAATGAAACTTTAAATATGGAATTTTCATATCGTATAGTTGGTTCTTCTGAAAGCGACCCAGCAAACGGTTTTTTAAGTAATGAGTCATTGGCAGGCAAAGCATTAATGGGGGCAAAAGTGGGAGATGAAGTTGTTTATAAATCTATAAATGCTGGTGATATTAAAATGAAAGTTCTAGAAATTTCTAGATAAAAAATATTGCGTTGTATAAATTCGAATTTTTAAATTTTAGAAAATTAAAAATTGCTTTAAAATTAAAATTTTAACGATATAATTTGAATTAGGTGCTTTTTATGTAAATTCAAAATTAAAATTTACAATTAACATTAACTTCCAATTACACAAATATTAATATATAAAAAATCACAAAATTTTCGTGATTTTTTTGTTTAATTAAATTTAAAATAAATTTTAATTTAAAATATTATTAAAAAACTGCAAGTAATCTTGCAGTTTTACTTTTTATTATAGATTTTAATTTATAACTTGTAAAATAAATTATAAATGCATTTCCCCAACACTAACATTTCTAGATTTTCTGTCTTGTTCAACAAGTTCTGTAATCATATTTCTAATTTGTTTTGGTTTTAAAATTCTAACCAATCTAACCTCTGGTGCAGAAGCGTCTTTAGATAAAACAGTTACAGTTCCTGTTCCCCACATTCTGTTAGTAAAGGTTTCTACAACACTAACATCTTCAAT
Organism: uncultured Clostridia bacterium; assembly: GCA_944383275.1. GTDB lineage: Bacteria > Bacillota > Clostridia > Christensenellales > UBA1242 > UBA7584. Next base: position 125,451 of record CALWOV010000001.1, on the reverse strand, counting down.
ACGGAACATATTAATTTCTTCTACTGTTCTTGAAAGAAAACCACGGTCAACAATCAATTTTAACCATTTTGTAGGTTTTTCTATAATTCTATATCTAGTAAACGAAAGGGGAAGCCCACACCATCTTTTACGGTCGTGCCATAAAACATTAACATCTGGACCATATCCTGTTTTAGCAGACATAATTTTTTCTCCTTTTATATTAACTGTTTATAACAACAGTTCCATCTTCATCAATTTGAAGTATGTCGCCTGTTTTAACCGAGTTTAAGAAATCATCTCCCAAACTATCAATAGCAATAATCGGACTATTTTCCCAAACCTTTGCTAATATTATACCACTTGCAGCCAATGTGTCAATAGGTTGAGAGAATAAAAATGCACTAGGGTTAGTTCCCATTGAACAAACTGTTTGAATAACCATTCCCCCTGTTGTAGAACCAATAGTGGTAGGTAAACATAAAATTTTACCTGTAAGATTTTTCCCATAAAGGTCAGGGTTGTTTTGGTCACTTCCTATTATTTGCTTTGCATTTTTAAGTGCGCTTTTTTGAAAAGTAGCCAAAGTGTTCATACCTTGTTTTGTAACAAGTGCTTCAGCAACTATATTTCCACCAGCAACAACGCGTCCTTTGAATTTCTTTTGTGCCATATTTTATTCCCCCTTTCCTGTAATTATGTCAATAATTTCAGCATCTTTTTTATATTGTGCTGTCGAATATGTTCTAAGTTTATTAGAGCAGGTAAGAACTGGCTTCTTGCTTGCTATTGGGTTGTTCATATACATAAGTGGACAAATACTTGTAAGTTTAGCACCTGTTGCAATAAGTTTGTTATAATCATCAGTTTTCTTAAATTCCTCTAGCACAGCAGGTGAAGATGTAAGAACTGTTCTTACGCAAAGTTTTTTCTTATTCTTTTTGTTTAACGCTTCACAAATATTATTTGTCCATGTGTGTAGTTGTTCAAGTGAAAGGTGAGGACAACCAATAAAACAAAGTTTTGCTTTTGCTTCTTTATTCTTCCATAAAACAGGATAGTTCTTATATGTTTCTTCCAAAACTTTATCATCAATAACAAATTTAGGTGCTTTTGTTTTTATCATTTCGCTTGCAGTTTTTGCTTTTTTCGCTTCAGGTGTTAAATTTTCAACATGGAATAGACCAACAGCACCATTACTTGCACTTGCTGCTCCCATATCTTTAAGGTATGCTTTAACATCTTCAGTTAATTCAGTGCCTAAGAACTTATCTAACCCTTTAATATAAGGAACTTTGTCTTGAACTTTTAAACCAATAGCGCTTCCTAAAATCTGTGCTTCTGGTAATTCTTTTGTTTTAACTTCAATAACCCAATCGGCTTTTCTATTTTCATCAAGTAAAAGCCCAAATTCAGGAACTTTGCCAACAATACACCCAAAAAGGTCAATCATACTGCTGTTTCTATTGCATCTTGCACCTATCACTGAGTTTGCATAAACAACTGCCGAACTTTCAGCCCAAGAAAGAATATCTCCAAATTTTGGGATATTTCCCATTTGTGGTGAATAGCAAACACAACTGAAAGCATTTTTATCAATAAGACCAACTTTTAATAGTTGCTTTTCATATCTTTTTTGTTCGCTATACATAATTTTTGAAAAAATAAGTTTATCAAGTAAGTTGCATTTTACATTTTTATAATCAATAGGTCTTGGGTCTGCTGTGAATTTCCATTTAGATACTATGTTTGCATTAATAATTTCGTCCATAGTGCGAAAAACAGGTTTCATAAGACCAATTCCCATAGAAGTAACTAAATGTCCTTCGTGGGTAATTGGAACAAGCCTTTTTGCGCCAAACAAATCACCATACCAAACTAAAGTTTTCATAATTTTTGCCATAACAGGACCTTGTTTGCCATCAATAATTTCTTGTTCTTCTTTTGTTAGTTTCATATTTATCTCCTTAATTTCAATATTTTAACACTATTTTATTAAAGAATTACTATATTAAATACTTCTTGCTTTTCTATAAGCATATTTTGTTGCTGTAAATACTTTTCCAGGTTTAAATGAATCTCCAATATTATAAATTTCTGGTGCAACATTGTTTTTAACAAGGTCATAATAAAGCGAATCGTTTGCTTTTAAACCTGCAGCAATAATTACAACATCTGCTTTTAAATCAACTTCTTCCATTGTTTGTTTAATTTTTGGTGCAAGTGGGTTATGAATATTTTCAGGCAAAATAGGTTGCCAAGTATTATAAGGGTTAGGAACACTTTTGTGCACATTTTTAACTATTTTAACCATATTTCCGTCAATATATTGAACTTGACTTAGGTTGTGGGTAACAACGCCACCTTTATCTAAATAGTGCAAAATGTGTCCACGGTTTGCTGTGCAGGCATTACTCATTAAGTTTGCTTGAAGTTCAACAATAGTAACTTTTTTATTAAGTTCATAAGCAAGCCAATATGCTGCTTCACAACCAGAATCTCCACCACCAATAATAACAACATTGTGTGCTTTTTCAAAAACTTTTGGGTTTAAAAATGCTTCATTAACAGTAATAACATTTTTGTTGTCAATTCCCTTAATATTAAGTTTTGCATTTTCACTTCCAGCAGCAACTAAAATTGCGTCAAATTTTTGTGCTTTAAGGTCTGTTGTGGTTGCTGTTTTTCCAAGTTCAAGTTTAAAGTTTTTGCTTTTCTTTAATTCTTCAACTTGACCTTTTAAAAATTCAACAAAGTTTGCAATTTCATATTTAAATTTAGGAACAGATGCAGGGATTAATGCGCCCCCAATTTTGTCTTTTTCATAAAGGGTAACATTATGTCCTCTTTCAACCAAAACTCGTGCAGCAGTAATTCCAGCAGGGCCAGCGCCAACAACTGCAATTTTTTTAGGGTTAGGAGATTTTTCAATTTCTCTTGAAAAAACATCTTCAAAAGCAGTTCTTGGGTTTACAGCACATTGAGGGTGCCCACCTTCAACAAACTCTCGAATACATGCTTCGTGGCAACCAATGCAAGGCATAATAGTGCTTACTTTTCCACTATATGCTTTGTTTGGCCATTCAGGGTCTGCAAGTAAAGGTCTTGCAAGCATAATCATATCACATTTTTTATCTCTAAGCGCTTGTTCAGCAAGGTCAGGGTATCCAAGTTTACCAACAGCCACAACAGGCACAGGAAGCCCAGCATTAGATAAAACTTCATTTTCTGCAAAATAATCTTTAACAATTTTTGCTATATCAAGGAAACAACCACTTGGCATACTTGCAGGTGGGTGAGGTAACCACCAGTTATCATAACAGCCAAGGTCAACATCAAACATATCAACACCTGCTTCAACAAGGTTTTTCATATAAGTTAAAGATTGTTCAATAGTTCTCTCATACTTAAACTTTTTCAAAGATTTAACCGAGTTGATTTTATTTTGATATGTTGCATTTAATGCTAATGATAAATCTATTCTATACATAATAGGATAGTGTGGGCCAACACGGTTTCTAATTTCTCTAACAATATCCAATCCAAATGCTTGCCAGTCTGCATATCTTCCCATTGTTCGTCTGTTAAATGCAGTGTTAGAAAGTTGTTCCATTAAATAACCTTCGTGTCCGTGTAAATAAACACCATCAAGGTTGGAAGCTTTTGCATCTGCAGCAGCCTGACCAAAGTTTTTAATCATTTTTTTAATTTTGTGTCCACTTAATTTTTTACAAGGAATTTGTGGTATGTAAAAATTAGGGTTCCACGAAGCCGAAACAGGAAGTTTAAGTTGTGTCAGCAAACATTGTGGGTTACCAACACGACCAAGTCCTGCTGTAAGTTGAATAAAAATTGAAGCACCGTGTGCGTGCACGCCAGATGCTAAATCTCTCCAACCTGAATAAACAGTTCGTGTTCTGTCAATTCTAGGGAAATACGAAAGGTCCCCAAGTTCTTTTACAGTTGGGTCAATACCATAACTTACAGGAATAAGACCTGTTGTTAAAAGACCAGCACCACCACGGGCGCGTTCTTCAAAATATGAAATCATTTTCTGATTTGGGCGACCAGTTTCTTCTGCCATATTTATGTTGCCCATAGGTCCCATAACAATACGATTTTTTATAGTAAGTTTATTAACCTTAATAGGTGAAAAAAGTTCTTTATATGGATAAAGTTTATTAGTCATCTTTGGTATTTCAAATTTGCCATTAAACCAATCACCAAAATCATTATCAAGGTCAAACAAAATTTTTTCTGTTACCATTTTATCACTCCTAAATTTAATAACTAATTTCATTATATCTATTCTTTTTTGATTTCACAAGCAAATAAACAATTTTTTCTTCTCTTCAAAATAGCAATATATTAATTTTAATTTATATAAATCTGTTAAATTTTGTTTGACTATATACTTAATTTTTAATAAAATATAAATTGTAGAATTTTGCATATTTTTGTAAATAAAATATATAATTTTGCAAAAAATATTTAAGCAAAAAATAGGAGAAAAAATGAAAAAGATTTTTGTTGCATTTGCAATGCTTTTTACTGTTATGTGTTTTGGCTTAATTGGTTGTGGCGACCCTTATGCAAATATGAAAATTGAAGTCTCTGAAAATGAGATTGTGTTATACACTAATTCAACTGATGAAACAACTCAACCTTTAAGTTTAACATTAGATGTTCAGGTAACAGGTGTGGGTAATGAGAACATATCAAAAGAGGTTAGTATTTCATCTACAACACAAAATGTTGTAACTTGTAGTGTTGATGAATATAATGCTGAAACTGGTGAAAGTAAAATTACTTTAACAGCGCTTCAAAAAGGTTCAACAGTTTTAACAGTTTTTTCAACAGATAACAGTAACATTAAAAGTGAAGAGATAAAAGTTGATGTCATAACACCTATTGAAAGTTTTACTGTAAAATCTAACACAACACTTTCAATAGCAACAGGTGAATCGCTTGACTTAAACACTTTAGATATTTTTAATTTCAGTCCAGATACAAATCAAACAGAAATGTCTTTTTCAATTCTTTCTCAAGAAGATGAACGCTTTGATGATGAAAGATATAACTATCTTGTTCAAGGTGCATCAATAAGTGATAGTGGAATTTTAACCGTTGAAGAAACAAGTTTGGGTGGTATGATTCAAATTTTAGCAACATCTAAATATATGCCAGAAAATCCAACCGAGCAACAAATTCAAAACTTGTCAAAAGTCTTTCTTGTAATGGCTTATCGCAATTTCAGTGAAGAAAATATAAAAGTATATTTAACAGAGGATTCAACTACACCAGTAGATAATATTTTACTTGCTACCAACACTGACGATAACACTGAAACATTTATGATTGGTATAGAAAACGATACCGAAACAAATTATTTTTACAGTGTTATTTCAAGCAATACAGAGATTATAAAAGTAATTGAAGATGGCACAACTGCAGGTGTGCAAATGTTCACAGTAAGCCCTGTTGACTCTGGAAAAGCAAATCTTATAATCACTGTAAAAGTTCAAGACATTATGGTTGAACCTGCAAAAACTTATGTTGAAAAAACTATAGAATTTCCTGTTAATGTTATAAGAACAGCAAAATATGTAACATTAACTGACGAAGAAGATAATTCTGTTACAAACGGAAACCTTAATGTTGATGTATATAAAAACAGCGACTATGCTGGTGGTGTTTTAGGAACCCAGGTTATTGTAGATGTTACGCCTACATTAATTGAAAATAAAAACTTTATTTTAAGATTAAAATCAGTTGATGGAATTGATGTTGAAGAAGGTGCAACTCGCAACGATATAATTATAAAAACAGCAAGCGCTGGTAATCCTGATGGTATAACTAGAAGTTTTGGAGAAGAAATAGAACCAGGTTCAATTTATGTAAGTTATTCAGGCGAAAATATAGCGCAACAATTTGTAATAGAAGTTGTTGCCAATGCAAATGATGAAAGATTACCAGAAGTTGTTTCAACAATAACTTTTACAGTTCAAACTTCTGTTGGTAATATATCTCTTCCACAAGGTGGATATCAAAGTCAAATTAGTATTGGTGATGAAGTTGATTTCCAATTTGTTTCATCAGGACTATCTGACAGATTTACATATAAAGTTTCAAATCCAAGTGTAATTTCATATGTGGTTGTAAGTGAAAATCGTGAATTAAAAATTAGTGCAATAGGCGAAGGTTATTCAACTTTAACCATAACAGCAAAAGGAACAGGTGCATATCTAGAAGTTTCATTTACTGTAGTTATTCCACTTGAAGGTGTTTCTTTGTCTTTACCTAATAGTTATGATGTTCCAAAGCTAGTAGAAACAATTTATAGTGACGAGCCTTTTATTGATGGAAATGGGCTTATTGATCCTAAACGCTTGATGGAGGCAACAGCACAAGTGGGTGGTTCTTTTGCTTTAACTGTAAATCTTTATCCGTCAAACGCTACAATAAAATCATTAACCTTTGAATCAAGTAATCCACAAGCAGCAACTATTGGTTCAGAAACTGGTAGAATTGTAACTTTCAATGAAGGTGAAACAGTTATAACTGCTCGTTTTGACTATGATAGACTAATTGAAGGTGAAAATGGTGAATCGGTTTGGGAAACTGTTCAGTGTGTGATTGATTTTCCTTTAACTGTATATGTGCCAATAAGATCGTTTACTTGGGATAACGGTTTACCTGAAAATAATGTTGAAGTATACGATAAAAACAGTTTAAGTTTAACCGACCAAGAATTAGGAAAAGCAAGCATTAGATTGCAAGCCTTAATTTCTCCAACTTACGCAACAACAAGAACTATTGAATGGAATTTAGTAGATTTGAATGATGCTGAATTTGTTCAATTAGAACCAATGGGGAACTCTGTTATTGTAACGGGGCAATTACCATTAGATTATGAAGGCGATTCAAAAATTGTAACTATAGAAGGTTATATAAACGAATTTAATAATGGGCATTCAATTTATTGTAATGTAAGAATAATTAAACCTCAACAAATTGAAAACATTGTAGTAGAAAATTATAATAGCCTTGAGGGTGTTTATCTAGAAAGCGCAGGGGCTTCAAATGTTGCATATTCTGATTTTGAAATAAGTGCTCAATTAACACCAGTTGATGCATTAAGTAAAGAATTAAGTTATGTTGTGTTTGATGCAGAACGCGTTAATGGTGAAATCGTCTTGGGCAATATTTCTACTGCAGATACAAAAATTGTTGATGTTGTTATTGAAAATGGGGTTGCTAAAATTGTTCCCGTTGTTGGCAAAAAAGGATATGCTGTAGTAAGAATTATTCCAAGCAGTTTACTAAATATGGAAAGACCAGCAGATGCAGAGTTAACTGATGAGGAAAATTTATGGGTTCAAACTGTATTAAATCCAAGCGTATATTATGATTTATGGGTTTTAGTTGCAGACGGTTCAATTGAAGCACCATTCCAAATAACTTCAGTTGAAGAGTTTTTGCAAATAGAACAAAAAGGTTTAGATAAAAATTATCAAATTCGACGCGACCTTGATTTTTCAACTATTACTAATTGGACTCCACTTGGGGGCGACACTGGTTTTAGTGGAACAATTTCAAGTTTTGTAACAGGGGAAAACAGACCATTCACCTTATCTGGTTTTAACTTAAATACATCTAATTATAGTTCAACAAATTGGAATAGTTGTAGAATTGAAAGCGAAAACACTGCAAATTCTATAACTTATAACACTTATTTTGGTATTTTTACCAAATTTAGTGGCGAAATGAATAACATTGATATATCTTTTGACCAATATGTTATAGATATGTTGAGTGTTAGTATGGCATCCAAAAATCAAGTTATTGAAAATGCCTTTATTGGTGGTGTTGCTGGTGTAAACACAGGAAAAATTAACAATGTGTCAATCATCTTTAATTCTAATATGATATTAGCAAACGTTTGGGCAGTCACTGATTTTAATCTTAATATGGGTGGAATTGTTGGTGCTAACCTAACAGAAAACTTAATTGATGAGGAACAAACAACCGCCAAAATAGGAACAATAACAAACAGCGATGTAACAGTTTCAATTTTAATTGATGACAATACTTTCTCTATGGCATCTTCAAACTCTATCAATGTTGGTGGGGTTACAGGTCTTAACCAAGGTAAAATTAATGGACTTAATGAAACCTCGGAAATTTCTAAGACTAAAACGCAAATTAATGTTAACATAACTGTTGGCAGTAACCAAATTGCTAAATCAAATATTGGTGGTGTTGCTGGTGTTTCAGGAAATGAAAATAGTTTAAGCGATGCAAGCGAAATTAAAAATTTAACCACAATTGGAACAATTAATGCCAAAGATTGTAACAATGTTGGTGGTTTGGTCGGAACAAACTATGGGCAATGGACTTCAGTTTCACTTGTGTGGAGTTTTAGTGGTAGTTATCTTGCATCTTGTGAAAGTTTTATGAGAATTATAGCCAACAATAATGTCGGTGGAGCAGTTGGAACTAATAATGGTGGAAGTATTTATGCTGTTACCTATGAAGCATACCAAAACTTTGAAGTTGAAGATAATTATTCTAACACAGCAATCCAAGCAAATGAACGCGTTGGTGGTTTAGTTGGGGAACTTATAAATGGATATATTCAATACAGTTATGCTGTTTCTTATATTTCTTTAGAAGTTGTTGAAAACACAGGCATCACCATTGAAGAAGGTCAATTCCTTGGAGATATTATTGCAACAAGTTATGTTGGTGGCTTAGTTGGTTCTATTCAACACTCATCAATCAGTAATTCTTATGCAAAGATGTCTATGAACACATCAGGAAGATATGTTGGTGGTTTTGCTGGCTTCTTTAATGATGAACGAGTTGGCGCAGAAGCAATGTTGGGTGAAATTAGAAACAGTTATGCAATTTCTAACATACTTAACAAAGTGGAAATTGAAGAAAATGGCTCTCATTGGGACACAGTTTCTGGTTTTGTTGGAAGAGTTAACACTACCTACAGTATGTTAATTTTAAACAGCTACAGCATAACAGGTCTAACAGATACAGATGCAGTTGGAATGGTGGCTTGGCAAATTAACACCGATACTAACGAAATAGAACGAGAATATGACAGTGGTTTTGCTAATGTTTCAGAAGATAGCGTTAATTTTACAACTTGTTACTATTCTGTGCCAAGTGGTGTAACCGAAAGTGTTGCAGCCAATGGTAAAACCATAAACGACTTAAAAGGGTATTCTGAAACAAATCAAGATTCAACTTCTTATTACAATGGTAGAAATGGCGCTTATACAGGTTGGGAGTTTGCAATTAACAGTTCAAATACATCTATGTATTGGGCAGATTATTCTTTGCGTGTTGGTCTAAACGATGGCTTCCCAATGCTATTCTTTGCAGTTCGTGATGGCTCAATTTATGAAAACAACATTTTTGCAAACACCGAAGTAACAAATTTAAGTTTTGCTCATCTAGGTAATGTTCACGACACCGAAAATCTTTTACCAACTTTCTTCAAAATTGCTGATGGTCGTATTGTTGCTGTTTATAACAATATGAACACACCAAATAAGATTTATAATTTAAGTCAACTTATTGAATTGATTACCGAACCAGAAGCAGCATTGCAAACAGCGTTACTTTATGTTATTTCTTCTGATGAAAGTGTTGTTTCTGTTGTTAACCAAAGAACTCGTTTTGAAGATGCGCAATTAAAATTCAACAAAACAGGTGTAGTTACAATAACTGTAATGTCAGCACAAAACTTTAATTATCAAATTTCATTCCAAATAAGTGTTATTGCAGGTTTTTCAAGTTTTGAAATGCATAAAAGTGATTGGACTGAAGGTGCTGATGAAGATAACATTTTATATATAAAAGTTGGTGAAGCCGACAGTATATTAAATGTCATTGAAAAATCAGATGGCAACATTTATTCAGATAATTTAAGAATTATTTATTCTATGGACGGGGTTGAGTTAGGAACAAGTTCATATGCTCAATTCGTGGAATATCCTTGGATACAAAATGGTGATGAATATTATGTTGAAATTCCGGTTCAAGACAGTATTAAACATTTAATTGAAGGTTTAAAAAGCACTGTTGATTTAACTTCATTAGATATGCGCTTAACTGTAACAGCAAAACTTGCAATAGATATTCCATTTGTTAATGAGTTAGGAAGTTATGAATACTATACAATAGTTTTTGATGGCGAAACCAATCAAGATATATTTGGTTTTGGTATCAATATAAGCAAAGAATGGCTTGTAAGAATTTATGAAGGTGTAACAAGCGCAAGTTTTAACACAAATGATTCAGAAACCGAAACTCAACATCGTTTTCCTGTAGTGCTCACAGTTAATACCGATGCAACACAAGATTTTATTAATAACAAAGAAAACTATATTAAAAGTGAACTTTATATTAATGATACGCTAGTAGATGATAGCATACTTAATAATGGTATAGATGAACTTACTGCAGACGATGTTAATAAATTATATTCACAAATTGATATAAACAATTTAACCTATACAGAACAAGATGGTAATAAGGTTATTGTTGAATATACGGTTGATTTAGTTGGTAAAAAACTTACTAAAAATGTTAATTTAACTTATAAATTCTATATTTATAACGATTTAAACACTTTAGTCAGTGAAAATGTTTTAAACATAGTTTTAAAACCTACACAAATTGTTCGTCTAGACACAAAACATTATTTGGAAGCAACAGACCTAGATAACGGAAAAGTTGCATCTAAAGAAATTTCTTCAGGAAGGGCAGGCTTGCTTACAGTAACTGCTTATCCTTACTATTCAGACTTTGATTATATAACCGTAACAAGTTCTATTGCTGGTGGCGATTATATAAGTTTTATTCAATATGACAAAATAGGAACTAACTTTGAACGCGTAAGTGGCACACAATATGATGGTCAAACTATAACTTCAGTTAAAACTGAAAATTTTGATGGAACTTTCTATTTCTCAACTATTTTAGGAACAGGCGTTCCAGAAGGAACACAATTTGCAATAACTGTTAAGGCTTATAAAAATGGTGTAGAAAAAGAAGTTTATACCAATACAATTTATTTAAGTTCCCGATTCGTTCCTTATGTTAACTTAACAATGCAATCTGCATTTGAAGAAAATATTATTCCTCGTGGAACGGCAACCACTATAACAATGGAAGGTATTGCTCAAAATTCTAATATTAGATTAGAAATCAGTTCTTCAGGCACAGGAACATCGGCCGTGTTGCTTAAAACAAGCAATGATAGTTCTGAATTTAACTTCTACAGTGGTGAACGAGTTAATGTTAATGAAACATTAAGTTTATATGTGGGTCCAGAAGCACAATGTATAGAAACAGGTGTAACAATTACTGCCACGGTTACTTCTGATAGTATAACCGGTGGAACGGAACAAACAGTAACAACCTTAACTTTTTATATTGTAGATTTTGCTGTTGAAAGTTTAAACGCTGAAGGTGTTAATAATGGCGTTTGGAATGTAGATATGCAAAATGCTGCCGAACTTAATATGTTGTTTAATATAACACCATCTAGTGAAGATTTATATGAAGAATTTTTAGGTCAACTTACAGATACTCCTATTTCAAGTTTTGCACAAGTCCCATTTGACCAACTTGGTTTCCCAATGGGAAGATTATTGCAACAACCAAATGGCACAACTTTTGTTTCAGGAACTGCAATCGCAGGTAATATGGGTTACAGAATTCATTTAAGTGGACTAACAAGAGATGCATTTAGCAGTTATTATTCAACACAGTTATTTAATAACAACAACTTAGACAAACCAACTGCATCTTCGGCTTCAGTAAATTCTGCTTCTGAATTAGTAAGTGATTATAAACCATTCTCATCTAATAATGATAATACAAAATATGGTGAAATGTTTAAAGCAGGTTATTATTATGGAGAACACGAATACACTGTTTCATTCATTTGGGTTTCAACTCCATTCTCAATAACTGATGCAAATGGTAATGTAATAAATTACAACACTAATGATTGTATATTTAATGTAGAAGTGGTTGTAGAAGATAGCGAGTTAGATGCAAATATCAACACAGATTGGGCAAATATATTAAATTCGGTCCGAACTTTACTTCAAAGCGTAAACACATACGGAAATGGTAATGGGGGCGTTTGGTATTATTTAAGTGGAAGCAACTATCTTCCAATAACTGCAAATGTTAACAATGATATTTTCTCGGTTTCTTGTGATGTTGATGGAACAAAAACTTACAGCATAAAAGCAAAAACACTTGACCCAATTCAACTACAAGCAACTTTAAGATTGTATTATGTCTATGACCCAAGTTTAGATGTATATAAACTTACATTTAAAACTATTGACGACACTTCCGAATCTGTTGGAATAGGTTATAGGGAATTATCTTTAAGTTTTACTTTGCAGTTTACAAGCAGTAACTCTGAAGAAGCACCAATAGCAATTTATAATGCTGAAGGTTTAAGAAGTATGGCTGAAGGTCAACATTATATTTTGGCTAACAACATAACACTTGATAATTGGGAACCTTTAAATACAGCAATAGGAAGTTTAGATGGTAACGGCTACATTATATACTTAAATAAATTCAACACTTCAAATATTTCAAACACAACAGCAAATATTGGTTTCTTCGGAACATTACAACGGGGAACAGTACTTAAAAACTTAATTTTTGATGTATCTAGAAATGTTTATGTAGAAGCAAGAAATTTCAAAGAAGTAAACTTTGGTTTTATTGCAGGGGTAAATCAAGGTGGAATAATTACAAACTGTGATGTTTTAACAACTATGACGGACACCGAATGGGATAATAATGTTTACAGTAGAATTCAAGAAGAAACAAAAGAAACCTATGCACAAACAGTGTTTGACCAAATCCGAGTTCAAGTTGAAAACGCACGCAATAATAATGGAAATATACCAACATTAATAAGCACATTTGTATTAACAAGCAGCACAGTTGGTGGTGAAAGCACTGTTGTTTATGGTGGTGGGCTTGTTGGGCAAAACCTTGGTTATATTACAAACAGCAGGGTAGGAAGAATTAATGGCTTTGAAACAGCAACAGGTTATACATTCCAAATTGGAAGAGAAGTTACCTTATTAAACACACAAGGAATTAATATTTTCTGTTCTGGTAATGTTGGTGGTATTGCAGGCTATAATGGTGTTATGGAAGACAATGATTCTTCTATAGGTGGTGTTATTTCCTCATCATACTTTGCAAATGGTTACATTGTAAACACAACTCGTTCAGGAACAGGCACAACAACAGGTGGTTTTGTTGCAATTAACGATGATAACGCAAGAATAACAGCAAGTTATGTTGAAGGAATGCAAAACTCTAACACTTCGGAAACTATTGGAAGAACAACAACAGGTGGAATTTATTCTTATGGATTTATTGGTGGTTTTGTTCACACAAATAATGGAAGTGTTGAAAACAGTTACAGCAATATTCCTATTATAAGTTCACTTGGTGCAGGTGGTTTTGTATATAACAACGCAACAGAAAATTCATCAGTAAAATATAGTTATTCATTAAGCACTGTAAGAAGTTACAGTTCAAACAATGGTCCATTTACTGGTCTTGACAGAAAACACGAAGTTTTAAATGCAGGCTTAATTCAAAATTGTTATTATCTTCAAGACAAAGGTGTTGTTGTTTCAGAAGATGAAAAAGCAACAGAATTATCGTCTGAAACTACAATAAGCGATGGTGTAGAATCTAGTTCGCAATGGAACGACCCATATGGCGTTTACTTTGTCGGCTTTGCTTTCTCTGAAGGTGAAGATGATGATTCAAGTTCAAGCAAGCAAACAACTTGGAAAATTTCTTCTATAGAAGCAAGAACAGGTCCACAATTAGTCCAAGCAAACCTTGTAACTTTAAGTTTTAGAAGTTTAGACAGTGCAGATTTAACCTATGAGAAAGGTTATGAATATGGTTCTGCAATTAACCCATATATAATTGCAACCGTTGACCATTATAATAATTTATTTAATAAAGAAAACGCTACATCTACTGCTGCGAAAACTTTCAGTTCTTATGCAAGATTTGTTGCTGATATCAACTTTAACGAACAAAGCCCAACATCATCTTCAACCATTATTTCTGGAAACATTCAAGGTAATGGTATGAAGGTTCAAAACTTTAAAAAATCTGTTGGTGTAAATGAAGGCGAAGAAACTACTACATTAAATAAACTTGGGTTGTTTGAGTCTATTGAAAATGGTGTTGTATCAAACTTAATTCTTGAAATCAATTCTGAATTTTCAAGTATGACAGCAACCTATGTTGGTGGTCTTGCTGCACAAATAGATACTTCAGTTATAGATAACATTGTTATTGCACCATATGATACTTCTGCAGAAATTAATGGTAGAAACATTGTTGGAGCATTGGCTGGAACAATAAGTGGAGAATCACAAATTGAAAATATTTTAAGCAGGGTGTCTATATTTGCCGATTATCAAACTATAAGGTCAGAACAAAATGGTCAGGTAGTTTATAGATATACATATCTTGAAACAACAACAAACCAAGAAACAGGCAAAACCGAATTTGTAAATGCTACAAATTACTCTTATGCTGGTGGTATTGCTGGTATTGTAACAAAACCAGTTGGTGGAACTGACCCAACTATTGTAAATTGTCAAACAGAAGGGAATATATCAATTTATGCTGATATTGTTGGTGGTGTGTTCGGAGTTGTAGATACAAGTGTAATTATTTCTGGTGCTAAATTCATTGTGGGCGATGAAAACGCATCACAACATTTATGGGGACACAATTTTGCAGGTGGTTTAGTTGGTGAAAACCGTGGAACAATAATGCAATCTTATGTCTCAATGGCAACAGATAAACAAATAGAAGATGACCAAGAACTTCACAACGACAATAATGCATCACTCCATGTGGGTTATACCGATTTATTCCGTGGTTCTTCTAATGCAATCGGTGGTTTAGTTGGTTTGAACCGTGGAAGTTCTTCGTTAAGTGTAACTAACACAAGCGAACAAGACATTCAACGTGGTGTTATAAAACTTTCTTATTCAAGAGTAAATGTTATTAATAACGATGCTCAGGTTGCAGGTGGTTTAATAGGGCTTGCTACATATACCTATCGCATAAGTGGCAATGATAATACAACAGAAACTATTAATGTAAGAAAATTATCAGAAGTAAATGTTAAAACCTACACAGGTTCTAATGAAGAATCAGATAATAGTCGTGTATCATTTGGTAACACTGCAACTAAACTTGGTGGTTATGTTTCAGAGTGCTATTCAACGGGTGCTGTATATGCAGGTGGTAAAGCAACCGATTTATCTGGTAATTTAATGTTTGCTCAAGCTGCATCTGGTGGCCTTGTTGGTGCAATGACAGACCCAATTGGAAGCATAAATTCTTCAATAGATGTAGTTCTTCTTAATAACAACACTCAAGAAATCGCAAATAATCTTACAGCAAATCAAAATCACGCCTATGGTGGTGTTGCTGGATTAGTGCTTTATTCAACAATGCTTGGAGAATATGGTGCAACAAGTAATACTTATGTAGATACCGTTTTATTTGTAAAAGAAAAAACACAAGATTTCTATTCTGCAAGCGCAGTTGGTATTGTTACAACTTCATCAATTCAAGGAACAAATATTGAATATGGTATTGTTGGTAAATTAATAACTGATAGTGGTCTTGTAAAACCAAACGATAACACTTCTATTGTTAATTGCACAAGAGAAGAAAATGCAAGTTATGCCGAAACTGCTTACAGCCCAACAACATACGGAGAAGTGTTTGGAGAAGAGAATAGCCCTAAATTTACAAGTAATATATGGTTGTTCGATAACGACTTAGATTCTAATATTTTCCCTATAATTGCTTTGGGTAAACTTGTTTCAGTAATAGAAATTACCACAACAGACGAATTTTTAGAGTATATGCAAGGTGGCGTTGGTGGAAGTTATTTACTTGTAAATAATATAACTATAACAGGCACTCAATGGGGTGATAGAAGGGCTCTTGCTGAAGATGATTTAAATATCACAGGGCAACTTAAAGGTTATGTTGGTAATGGTGAACCAGCAACTATAAGTCTTGTAAATTTCAGTGAAGCTCAATTATCATCATTCAATTCGTTATTCGGTAAAGTTTCAAGTTTTACATTATCAAATATTAATTTTGAATTCCCTGAAAATATAGTTGTAAGTAATGAAAATGCTGTATCAAGTTATTTTGGTTTAATTGCTTGTGAAGCAACAAACTATTCAAACTTTGAAAACCTAACAATTAAAATAAATGGTTCTCCTGTAATTAAAGTAGATGAAAAACAAGGTGTAGGTGCTGTTGTGGGGCGTGCTGTAAGTTGTTCATTTACAAATATTAGAATTAATGGTCAAATAGATTTTGTAAGCGAAAATTATGATTTATATTATCTTTCACAAAATGATAACAGTATGGATATTTCATCGTTTGGTGGCCTTGTTGGATATACAAGTGGTGGAACAAACATTCAAACAGGTGAATTTGGAAATGTTAATTTCTCAATAACCACTTCAAACCGAGGAGCAAATAAACTAGATGTAAGGTCAACCTTATCAATTGGTGGTTTGGTTGGAAGAAATGCAGGAACAAGTGTTTCAATTCTTTACTCAAATGCGCAAACTAATATAACAATAAACACAAACAACCTGCAAAATATTTATGCAGGTGGTGTAATCGGTTATTCGGAAAGTGCTGGAACAACACAAATTAACAACTGTTATATTACAACAAATATGTCAATCACTAATGAAATTGAAACAAGTTTTGTATATGAACCTTATATCTACGCAGGTGGAGTTGCTGGTCAAGTTTATAATTTCACCTCTGAAGGTGTAACATTAACAGATTCTAAAATTACTATAGATTATCAAAACAATCGTTCATATTTAGGTTATGCTTATGTTGGTGGTTTATATGGTTATGTTTCAACCAATATCGAATATCAAACAGGACAAATTGCTAATAGCAGAGTAATAAACTCTAACTCTGCTGATGTAGATATAATTTTAGGTAGTGAAGAAAAAGAACTTAACAACATTACAACTTATGTTGGTGGAATTGCAGGTCAAGTTGAAAACAATATTTCTGGAACCTCTAGAAATATTGCTAAAACTGCAATTTATCAAAGAAATTCAGCAAATGGAATTATAAATGTTTATGGTGGCTATAAAGGCAGTTCAACTTCTCAACCAAGCAACACTGCAAAAGTTGGTGGAATTTTTGGTTCTGTTGTAAACTTTAACACAAGCAAACAAGAACGAGCAGAGCCTATGTTATCATTAAGCACAAGTGCTGCAAGTTGTAACATAACTGTAACTCATTTCAATACCGTTAAAGTTGGTGGTATTATTGGTGAAAGCAGGGTAGCAGTAGATAGTTGTGGTTCGTATGGTTTCATATCTTATACCAACACCGATGATACAAACACTAAAGATACAATATATATAGGTGGTCTAGTTGGGGAAGCAAGTTGCTTAGTATCAAGCAGTTTAACAACTATGGCAATTTATCCTATTGGAATAGACCAAAAGAATGCAACAACAAGAATTAATGCTATGGTTGGTTATGTTAACAGTAGTATAAGTGGAAGTGGTATAACCAATTCAACCGTTAATGAAAACAATGTATATAATGAAGAAATGTCGGGTATAACAGATGGCTTAAGCCCAGAAAGTTCAAAAACATTAACTGATATGTTTAATTTATCAACATATGAAAACTTTAATGATTGGACAGTTAACAGTGATTTACAATCGTTGCCATATCCGTCTGGTGCAAGCAATGCTTTAGATTTTGAACAAGGTGGAAATTTAGTTCCAGTTTATGCTTCTAACTATAATGAACTTTTAAGTTTTATTAATGATGAACAAACTCCTTATAAAATGGTGTTTATTAATCCAGAAAACGATAACGCGTTTAAAATTACAGACAGTCAAATTAATATAGAACTTAAAAATATTTCAAGACTATTTGGTCAAAATAATATAATTCAAATAACTAATAATGTTAATAAAACTTTTAGCACTGAATCAAGTTTCGGTTTATTTAGTAGTATAGATAAAAATATAATAGTTTCAAGTTTAACTTGTTTATTTGAAAAAGTAGATATAAATGTTGCCAATAATGTAAACGCTGTAATTGGTTTGCTTGCTGGTGTAAACAATGGAACAATTTTAAACTGTCAAACAGGTATATTGCCAACCGTTAATGAAAATCTCGGAACTATTTCAAGTTTTGCTAACGGAGTAACTGAAGAAAAAACAGATGTTGAAGTGTCAACTTTAAATGTTACGATGCAAGGCGATGCAAACATCACATCAGTTGTTTATGTTGGTGGCTTAGTTGGTCAAAACAATGGATTTATTAATATTTGTTGGGGAATATCGGATATAAACTTCATAGTTCCAAGCATAATTGGTGATGTTGATGTTAACAATGTTGATTTAAAATATAAATCATATGTTGGTGGTTTGATTGGTTATCAAAGTAAATATGGAACAACTTACAACTGTTATGCTCTTGGCAGAATAACAAGTAATCAAGCTGCAGGTCCTAGCACCACTCTTCCAGAAACGCGCGCAAACGGAAATTATATTGGTGGATTAATGGGCTTTACAGATTCAACTTATATTCAAGATTTACTTGGTGTAAATAACATTAATATATCAACAGAAAATGTTGCAGGAACAAGGGTAGGGCTTGTTGTTGGTGGATACTCTGGTATAGAACAAATCGAATCAAGTAAAAACATAATTGGTTGTAGCGATTTCAGCACAAACTTAGCAAACAACTATAACACAACAACATCAACTCCTATGAGCTTTAATAATATAAGAAGACTTACAGCAAGCACTATGGCATTTTCAAATTCTATTTGGTCAATAAGTTATAATATGAACTATGGCTTGCCATATTTAAGAATGTATCAAGGCAATTTATCAACAGGCAGTGGAACAATTGATGACCCATATCATATTATTGATGACCGTATGTTCTTGTCTATGTCAAGCAATACTCAATATGCAACAAGATATTATGTATTAACTCGAGACTTTTCAATTTCACAACCACTTTCTTCAAGTGGAACAGGAAGTGCTTCATTCTATGATATAGATGGTAATGGGCATTCTATAACAATTCTTAATTTACTCAATGCAGGTTCAGCAGGTGGTGGTGCTTATTATTATGGTTTAATACCAAGATTGTCAAATCTTAACACTACAACACAAGGCAAAATTGAAAACTTAATTTTAAAAGTTGTTGGTGTAGAAGAAGTGGAAGAATCGTCAAGGAAAATTATATATGGTTCATTAGTTGCTGAAAATGAAGGTATAATTGATAACTGTGCAGTAATAGGTGTTCGAAATTCGGCTATCACAGGTTATGACGATAAATCAGCACCTTATTCAATGATGGTAGGAAGTAGCAATGAAGATTCTGTTATGGGTGCAATTATAGGTATTAATAAAGGTATTTTAAGAAATAGTTTCTCATTATTAAATATGAACGGAGAATTTAACAGTGGTTATGTTGGTGGTCTTGTTGGAGATTTAGGTGTCGAAGGAACAGCCACTGGACGAATTGAAAGTTCATATTATATGGGACACTTGCGTTCAAGGAATTATGTTGGTGGTCTTGTTGGAAGATATAATACAAACGAAGAAAATGCAATTTTATATTGCTATGTTCGTGGTGTTCACTTAACAGCAATTACTACAAGAAATAATGAATTCCAAGGCTCAATTGGTGCATTTGTTGGTTATGCAAATAGTTCATTAAGTATGCAATATTGTTATTTAACATTTGAAACTAATGACGATGGTTCACTTACAAATCCAAGAATGATGGGTAATGGTGTTGTGGGTGGATTCAATACAAATAATACAAACCACTACTTAAACTCAATCTACACAATGAGTCCAACAGCATACGCAGGCAATATAATATCAGGCGAATTTGCTTTACCAACATATAATGGAAACTGGACATTAACAAGTGGCAGTGGAAACTATGGCTATCGTGATTATGGTCAGATAACAAGTATAACAGGACTTCCAGGATTTAGTAGTGCAGGTGTTTGGAGTCGTGCATCTAACAGAATTTACTATTTAACCAATGTAACACCTGCAGACCAACAAAATTTAACTAAATTATCTGATTTAAATGCCTATGTTGAAATTTAATAAAAAAAAGAACTGTTTTCACAGTTCTTTTTTTGTTTGATATTAATATAAAAATTAATAAATTTTTAAAATTAAATTTTAATAAAGTAATAGTTTAATTAATTCATTAGTTTTATGTAGTATGAGAATTATTTAATCTAATACCAAAAATAGAATTTAAGATTTTAAATAAAAAACTATCATAAGGAACAATAGTGTCAACAACACCAATCATAGTTGAGTTTGGTAATGGCCCAAAAACTAAACTATCTTTAGAGTTTAATCTGTTGTCGCCCATAACAAAATAATAACCTTTTGGTATAACTATTGCTCCATTATTTATTGGGTTTTCAGCATCTTCAATAATTTCTAAATTAACATCACTGTTATTTTGATTAACATACCAAGCGCTAGAAGTTTTGTTTCTATTAAAAGAATTTACATTTTCTCTGTTAGAGTTTGTTAAAACATAATCTTCTTCAATTAATGTGCCATTAACATAAATATTAACTTGTTGCGTTTCATCGTTCCAAATAAAATTTAAAGTGTCTCCTTCAGTTGCAATAACACGCTTAATTAAAAGTTCTGCAGTTCCAACAAATTGTGTATGGTCAACAATAACTATATCTCCTTTTTTATGTGTTGTTGCTGCGTTAACAAGAACAATATCAAAATGTTCATTATCTTCTGAATAGCTTTGGTTAATGGTAGGCAACATAGACTCACCATTTACAGCCTTTGCATAGTGGGTAGAGCAGTAAACAACCACAACAGCAAATATAATAAGCAGAAAAAGCCCAAGGGCAGTGGTTAAAATTGAAACACGCTTTAAGCCCTTGTGTTCTAAAATTGTGCCTGTTAAATTTTCAGGTTTCAGTGCTTTTTTTGCCAATTTTTTATCCTTTTAATTTTTTATAGATTATAACAAAGTTTATCAGAAAGTGCCTTAATTTGCAAATAATTAAATAATTTATTTAACTATTTTATTGGGTATTTTGTCTAAATATAAACTATGGAAGTAAAAATTTTAAATATTTAAAATTTTTGGTTTTGCATTGCAAAACGCAAACAAGGTTTGCACTTCCATAGTTTGAAATGTCGTCAGTCTTGCTTGTAAGTAAACTTACAGACAATCCTTCCTAATTTTAAACTATGTGTTCAAAATAAAAAGTGAATTTAAAATTTTTAGTTTTGCTTTGCAAAACGCAAACAAAGTTTGCACTTCCATAGTTTGAAATGTCGTCAGTCTTGCTTGTAAGTAAACTTACAGACAATCCTTCCTAATTTTAAACTATGTGTTCAAAATAAAAAGTGAATTTAAAATTTTTAGTTTTGCTTTGCAAAACGCAAACAAAGTTTGCACTTCCATAGTTTGAAATGTCGTCAGTCTTATTTACGGCATTTAATAAAATTTCAAATATCAATTTTATTAAAAATAAAACCAAATAAAAAAACGGGAAGCCCGTTTTTTAGAAAATTAAGAATCATATTCTGCTCTATAATTGTTAATGCTTTCTTCAATGATTTTTTCAGCAGATTCAATACCTTCAACACCTTTAATTTCAGTAACTTTGTTTTGAAGTTCTTTATAACGTTTAAAGAAGTGGCACATTTCATCAAAAGTGTGTTTTGGAAGGTCATCAAGACTTTTAACTTTTGTAAAGAAAGGGTCTTTAGATGCTACTGCAATAATTTTTTCATCTCTTTCGCCGTCATCAATCATAACAATCATACCGATTGGTCTGCACTCAACTAAGCAACCAGGAATTAAAGGTTCAGATGCGATTACCAAAACATCTAGTGGGTCGCCATCTCCACCTAAAGTTTTAGGAATAAAACCATAGTTAGCAGGGTAAACCATACTTGTAGAAAGCAAACGGTCAAAAATTAAAAGTCCAGTTTCTTTATCTAATTCATATTTACATTTGTCGCCTTTACCAATTTCTATGTAAGCAACAAATTCTTCAACAGACACACGGTCTTTTTCTATATCATGCCAAATGTTCATAATTACCTCTCTAATAAAAATTACTATATCAGTATATCACACTAAACTTTTTAAAGCAACTAAATAAAAACAAAATAAAAATTAAAGTGTAATTAATTTATTTTAAATTTAAGCAATTATTGACTTTAATACTAATTTTTGTTATAATTATTATAGTGAAAAGGAGTATTTTTAATGGCAAAATTTTATATTCCTGATTTTGGTATTCAGAAAAATATAATAAAAGCATTAAGTAATTATAAACAATTAAATGCTTTAAATAAAGGCGTTGGAATTGAATACGAAAATTTAATGCTTGTTTTAGGAAATAATTCAAATATTTTCCGAACCTATTTTAAAGAAGAACAATCAGGCAGGTTTAGAGATTCTAATTTTTCCGATTATATAAAACAAGTTGCAAATCAAGGTGCAGATATCACAATCAGCAGTAAATATGGTCTTGAAAAAACTATTGAAAGTTTTAAAAATGTTCCTAATGTTACTGGTTTTTCTTGTAATAATGGTGCATATGTTATGGCTTTTGATAAAAATGGGCACGAACATATTTTAAGAGATGAAAAAATTTCACCAACAGCAATAAAAGCAATCGAGCAAGTTTTGGCAAAATATAGTATAGGCAACAATGGCATTAATTTTTTCACTTCAGTTTCTGGGCTTGATAAATCATATTCATCATTACTTGGTGTTTCTCGCGTAGTGTCTGGTCCTTTTGCTAATTTTCGTGCTAACCGAATAAATAAAAAAGGAAACAGTGGCTTTGCAGTTCCAAAAAGTTTATACAAAAAAATTATTAGTGCTAATGCCGAAATAACCAATACAGATACTCAATTTAATCCTAATCTATATGAATCATCTAAATCGGCTGCATATGGTTTTACAGTTTCTGCACTATTAGGTGATAAACTAGATTATAAAGGTAAAAGCGTAAATTTTAATATATATGAAAATCAAAGGTTTTTGCCTAAATTATTAAAAAAAGATAAACAATCAATTCAAGCAACAAAACTCCAAAAACAAAAAGCAATAAATATGCAAGTAGTTGCAGCACTTGTAAATGCTGAACCTAGTTTAAGAAGTTTATATGAAAACGAAATTGCATTAACTTTTACCGAAGATGGAATAAAAATTGTGCCAAAAGGTTGCGATAAAGTTTCTGCTGATGCTTTAATTGCAAAATTTAGGGGAAAGGAACTTTCAAATGTTCAGCGTATAGTTTCTGAAGTTGATGAACTTTCAAAATCAATCCCACTTTCAAATATCATAGCAAACGCAGATAAATTAAATGCCGATAATTTTAATGAATTAGGTTTAATTAAAAACTTTTCAAGTTTTCCTGTTGAGTTCTGCGATATTCCAAACTTATCAACAGTAAACACACATTCAATAAATATAAGTTCTTCGTTAGGCAAAGATAATAATATTATTGATGGTTGTAAAGAAAATTTGGTCAAAATAAAAAACAATCATACTTTAAGAAAATTTAAAGAAGATGCAGAAGATAGATTATTAATAAATCCTAAAACCTCTGCTGAACAAAAGTTAAAAGACGGGATTGAAGAATTTAAAAATTCTAATCCTGAAGCAACCGATGAACAGATTGAAGAAGAAACAAAAAGAATAAAAGAAAAATTAGAAAAAGAAGAACAAGATATCAGAGCACAAATAGATAAATTATCAATTAACGATATTAAAAAAGAAATGCCCGAAAAAATTATTGATTCCAATGGTTACAGTTTAACTAATTATGAACAAATTTTAAAGAAAATGAATGTTTTAAATAAGGCAAGTGATGTGCGTAAAAAATCTGCAGAAGAAGTTCAACACAATGATTTTTCCGATTATGAAAACTTTATAAATGGAGATAATCAACAACAAAATAACGGTGGTCCTGTTATGGGTGGTTAATTATACCACTCTTTTTTTTTATTTTTATTTAATTTTGATTGTTTTTAAAATAAATATTTGTTATCATACAATATAAAGGAGTAAATAAATGCGTAAAGAGTTTGAAAATGTTCCAATAGAAAAAGATACCACTAAGGAAATTTTAAACAATGAAAAGCCAGAAATTGATAGTGTAGAAATAAGGGGTTATCAAACCGTTGGCAAACCAACTACCGATGATGTTCTTATTAAACAATCAATAGAGTCAAAAGGTGTAAGCGATGAAACATTACAACTCCGTGATATAAAAGATATTCAAATGGGGGCGTATGCATCGGAATACACTGTTACAAGTGACCAAATTTCTGTTGGTGCAACTATTATTTCAGTTTTTGCCACCATCTTAATAACACTTGTGTTAGCAATAGGTGTTATTATCTCATTAATTTATGCAACAAATTTAAAGCTTGATGTCTGTACAACAGATAAACTAGAACCAAATGTTTCACAAAACAGTTTAATGGTTATGACAGAAGTCAGTTCCATAAATGATGTGTTCGAGCAGGATATAATTCAATACAGACCAGCAACTGAAAGTGAAGAAGATGAAATAGGTATGGTTTTTTGGTATGATGGAAGCGAACAAGCCCAAGAATTATACACAGGTGGTCTTGTTTATATCATTGGAAATATGGAAAACTATAACCAAGATATAAGTGATAACAACAAATTAAATCCTGAATTGCCAGAAGAACTTAATTCAGCTATGAATAGATATGCTTTAATTTTAGTTTCAGTGGGAGATATCGAGGGAAAATTATCATTTTCAATTAAAAATTTAGGCGAATTTATGTATTTTATGTATGATAATTGGATTTATGTAGTTGTTGGGCTTTTAGTTTTAATTATTATATTGTTTGTAATTCGTTATTTTGTTGCTCGTGCATTTGAAAACAAATTATTCAAAAAAATTGAAGAAGAAAGAAAAGTTCGCGAACAATGTCAAGATTTATTAAGACAAGACCTTGTAAAAGTTCAAAATAAATTTGCAGATGTCATTAATAATGAAGAATTAATGAATGTTTTAAGTAAATCAGATAAAGTTGTTGTAACCAATCCACGAGCAGATGCAAAGCGTAGGAAAATAGAAAAAGAACTAGAAAAGAGAAAACGCGAGCAAATAGAAGAGTTAAGACTTTTGGCTGAAAAGCAAAAGAAAAAAGAAGAAGAAAAACAAAATAAAAAACCTTCAAACGAAGATAATACAAACCAAACATCAGATGATACCCAAAAGGCAAAAGATATAAACAATGAAAATTCTGTTGAAAAATCAGACGCTAAAACTGATAACTCTGAAAGTGAAAATAAAGATATAAAAACTTCTGATAATAAAGATGAAACAAAAAATGAAAATACAACTGAAAACAAATAAGAACTTTAAAGTTCTTTTTTGTTTAATATGGGCATTATAATTTTTTAAAAACTCTTGCGTTTTTTATTATAGTGTGATATAATGACTGTCAAGATTGCAAGAATTTGCATTCCTTGCGTTGAAAAACAACGCCGTTAAGTCCAAAAGGAGGTGCTTTATGAATAAGTATGAAGTTCTTTACATTATTTCTAGTGATGCTGATGAACAAACAAGAGAAGCAATAATTAAAAAGTTTGCAGACATTGTTACAGCAAATGGTGGAACAGTAGATACTCTTGACAAAATTGGTATGAAAAAATTTGCATACCCAATTAAAGACCGTCAAGAAGGTTTTTATGTTTTAATGAATTTCACTTCAAATCCTGACATTCCACTAGAAATGGAAAAGCAAATGCGAATAACAGAATTTTTTGTTCGTAAAATGTTTATTCGCAAGGATTAAGATAAGTTATATAAAAGGGATAAATTATGAACAAGATTATTTTAATTGGTAATTTAACACGCGACCCAGAAATTACAACAACAAACAGTGGCGTTCCTGTTTGCACATTTACTTTGGCAGTATCTAGAAGATTTACAAACAGTGAAGGAACAAGAGAAACTGATTTTATTAATATAGTTGTATGGCGTGCACTTGCAGAAACCTGTCACAAATATTTGCGTAAGGGAAGTAAGGCTGCTATTTCTGGAACATTGCAAATTCGTAATTACGAAACAAAAGAAGGTCAAAAAAGAACAGCAGCAGAAGTTGTTGCCGATGAAGTAGAATTTGTTGGAGCAAAAGTTGTCGGCGCTGATGAAACACCTTCTGCACCAATTCAAGATGATGTAGAAAAAGTTGTTGAATTAGAACCTATTGATGATGGAGAATTGCCATTTTAATTTTATTAAAAGGAGAAGACAATGAAAGAAGTTGAACAAGACAAGGCAGTTGTTGAAGAAGTTGTTTCACAACAAACCGAGCAAACTGAAGAAAACAACGCTGAGCAAAAACCACAAAATTCCGAACACAAAAACCGTGAAGGAACAGAACGCAAAGTTCGTCGTCCTATGCAAAAGCGCAAAGTTTGTCAATTCTGCCTTGATAAAGTGGAAAACATTGATTATAAAGATGTTGCAAGAATACGCAAATATGTTACCGAAAAGGGTAAAATTTTACCAAGAAGACAAACAGGCGTTTGTGCAGCACACCAACGCGCACTTTCAACTGCAATTAAACGCGCAAGATATATGGGTTTATTGCACTACAAAGGCGACTAATTATATATAATTTTTGAAATATAAATAAAAAAACTCTATCAATGTGATAGAGTTTTTTAAGTTTAAAAAGGTTTTTATTCTGTATTCTTTGCTACAACATCTACAAAAATTTCGACATCTTGCATAAAGTTTTCTTTATCATCTAAATTTTTAAGATAATCTTGCCATTCTGAATGGTTATTTCTATTAAAAATTTTATAAACTTTATAACCATCGAAGTTATGTTCTTTACATAATGATAATGCTTTATTAATATCATCTTGAACAAACTTTTTAATTCGTTCTTGAATGTCATCATCTATATAGTTTGTGCTAGTTGTTAAAATTTCTCCATTTTCTTGTTGAATACTATCAATAATTAAATCTAATTTTATTTTTACATAAAGGGCTGGTTTAGGATTCATTTTAGATATTATATCTATTTGTTTGTCTTTTATCTTGAAAGTAACACTAGCATTTTTAAGTTTATCATTAGTAACTTCTTCAAGTTGTATTTCACCATAAACGCTGTGTGGTTCAAGCCAATCAAATGCTCTAGATTCATCTTTTGTTAATGATAAAATTTTAATTCCATTTTTTAAAACGATTGCTTCGCCTTTATTGTCAATCAAACTACCTTGTGCATCACTACTGTTAGAACTGGCCCCAGAACTAGACCCAGATTCAGAACTTGAACTTCCCGAACTTGTTCCACTTTGTGAAGATGATTGCGATGGGGCAGAATTAGATTGACTTTGTGAACTTTGTTGACCACTAGACCCTGAAGACCCAGAACTTTCACTGCTCGATGAACCACTTGATGAACCACCAGAACTTCCACTGCTTGATGAACTACCAGATGAAGAACCTTGTGAATTACCACTTTCTGAACCTTGTGAGCCACTATTTTGTTTTTTAACATTAATAGTGCTCATTAAAGAAGTTTTAGAAGGTGATAAATAATCATTATAAAAGGTAGTCAAACTTATAGCAGGTGATATGTAGTAAATATAATTAAAATAAGAAATTGTTTCTAAATTATTTATATCTCCGTTGTTAATCTGACTGCTTGCTTGAAGTAATTCTTGTGCTTTTCCATTGGTGTGGACCATTGTTGTGTTGTTTCCTAAAATGTTACTTCTCATAAGATAATCTAATGTGTTTGCTAAATTTTCTTGCAAAATTTCATCACTTAAAATAATAATGTGACAATGTGCAAAACCAAGTTTTTTACCAATTTGTTGCTCTAAATTACTTACAGCATTAGAAAAGTTTTTTCCAGATGCTTGTAAAATCATTTGTTTTTGCGAATAATTTCCACCGGGTTCTGGAATAAGAACTTGTGTAGAAAGTTCAAGTCCTTCTTCGTGCTTGTCTAAACCAATTCCAACTACAATGCTTTTTTGTTGAATTTGACTTGGAGTTCCAACTGTGTTAGGCGCTATAATAATAAACAAAATAACAATAAGCCAAACAAAAATTCGATATTTAACTGTTTTGTCCATTTTTACCCCCTGTTATTTTGGTTTGCTTTTTTAGGCATAAAAGAATAATGCTTAATATAACATAAATGCCTAAAACTACAATACTGCCTATAGACCAGTAACTATAAATTTTATCAAGCATCACAGATACAGTGAATTGATTTATTATTGCTAAAACCAGAATAATAAACATATTAATGCAAACATGGACACTTGAGTTTTTTGTATTAGTTATCCATTTTGTGCAACATATTGCCGACCATATAAAAATAGAACTTAGTGAATAAAGCATCAGGGTGCAAACCACCATAGAAATCCAATGCAATCTACCCAAATCTGAAACGAAAGGCGAATATTGTGGTAGTTCTGCAATAGTAAAATCACTGAAAAGCACACATTGACCATAAACTTCATAGAAAATCAAACTTGCTCCAACAACATATACAAAATATATGGCATAAGCAAGTAAATTTCTCCATACAAATTTAGGTTTTATATCTACTTTTCCCATAAAAAATAAAAGTATTATAGAGTTTCCATAAAAGAAAAATGTTTTAAATACTGAATTTAAAGTTGGCATTAAACCATTTTCAAAGAAGGGAAGTAAGTTTTCCATTCTTATGCTTATAATCGCAGATAACGCACTAATTAACAAACCAACAAAAGCAATTATATAATAAAATTCTAAACTTCTAGCAATGGTTCTAGAACCTTTGCACGCAATGTAACCTGTTACCAATATTGCACAAGCAACATAAATCCAAAGTGGAAAATCTTCATATAAAATTTGAGAAAATAAGGAGTATGTCTCTTGATATAAAAACAGTGCTTTAAATAAAATAAAAATTAAAATAATAATAAGTAATGATTTAGAAACAATTTTTCCAAGTTTGCTTTTTAATAATTCATAAAAAGTAATATTTTGATATTTTTTAATTAAAAACACAACTAAAAGTAAAATAGGAAGTTCAATTAAACAACCAATAACCAGCCCCCAAATTGCATCTTTATTCGCAAAAGCAAAAATTGCAGGCTGTAATGAAAGCAATTTAGGGCCAAGCAATATAAAAATTGAAATAATTATAAATTG
Organism: uncultured Clostridia bacterium; assembly: GCA_944383275.1. Lineage (GTDB taxonomy): Bacteria > Bacillota > Clostridia > Christensenellales > UBA1242 > UBA7584. The sequence goes on along the minus strand of CALWOV010000001.1, from coordinate 96,083 downwards.
ATGTGTAGAAATTGATTTCATAAACTAGCCCTGCCTTTTTTTGTTTATATTTGGTATTGTGTTTGGTCTTGTTCTTTGTGCAGGTGCTGGCATTTTCATAATTCCATCTTTTTGGTCATTCTTGTTATATGGCGCAAATGGGCTTAAATATGGGGTGTTGTAACTGTCCATATTACAAAGGTAAGCAATTAAGAACATACTTCCAAGTATCATTCCAAAAAGACCAAGCATTCCACCAATAATAGTAAATACCAATCTTAAAAATGAAACTTGTTGTGCTTGTTCTGGCACTGTGTAACTCATAACACCAGTTAGTGCCACAATCATAACAGCAGGTGGACTTACAAGCCCTGCTTTAACTGCTGTATCTCCTAAAATTAAAGCACCAACAACAGATAATGCCAGCCCCATATATCTTGGCATTCTTAAACTTGCTTCATACAGCACTTCAAATAAGAATATTATAAACAAAACCTCTAAAAATGGGGGAAGTGGAATTCCTTGAATAGAGTTTGCAATACTTATTAAAAATTTTATTGGAATTATGTTATAGTGGTAAACCATTAACGAAATATACATTCCAGGAAGCAAAATTGCAACCACTAAACTAATAATTCTTAAAAATCTTAAAATGGTTGCTCTACCAGATGTAATATAGTAATCATTGCTACTTTGTAAATCTTCAAGTAAACAAAAAGGAATAGTTAACACCATAGGTGAACCATCAACAACAATGGCAACTCTGCCTTCTAAAAGTTTTGCTGCAACTATATCTGGTTTTTCAGAAACACCTATTTGTTTAAAAATAGTGTGTCTTCTATTTTGTAAAAACTCATTAATATAGTTCGAGTCAACAATTCCATCAATATCTATTTTATTAAGTTTATCAATCACCATTTTAACAACTTTTGGGTCAGCGATTGATGTTATGTAACAAACTCTAACTTGTGTTTGAGTGTATCTTCCGATGGTAAGTTTTTTCATTATAAAGTCAGGGTTTTTAAGTCGTTTTCTTAAAAGTGAACAGTTTGTTATAATATCTTCAATAAAGCCTTCTCGTGGGCCATTCATAACAGCACTTGTTGGTGGTTCCGATGGAATTCTAACAATCCATTTTGTGCTGTCTGCAAGAATTGCTGTTTCACAGTTTTCAAAAATTACAACACAAAAACCATTAAGCATTGCTTCAACAATTTTTTGTTTGTCAGTTTCTGTTTTTGTTTGAACATATCCAACTAAATTTTCAGCAGCAAATTCGGCAATATTGCCTTTGGGAACAATGTCTTCATTTTGCAGTGGTCGCATAACACCAGAAATCAAAAATTGCTTATCAACACTTCCATCAATAAACATTGCAACAGCATTTATATCTTTATACGCAACAAATTCACGAGTTATAAAGTCCTCGCTTTCGTGAAAAGTTTGTTTATAATCTGAAATTATTTTTTGCAAACTTTGCATTGTTTTTTCTCCTTTGTTATTTATTTTGATAAAAAAAACAAAATGTATGCAAAATTTGTCTAATTAGAAAATTTATTGAATAACCTTAATTAATATCAATTTTAAAAATTTCTTAAAATTGAAATTGTTGGGGTATTTATGAATAGTTATAAAGTTAATTTTTCTGGTAAACTTTTTTACGGTATGGGCAACGCTGGTTATGGCGTTGTTTCTCAAACAGTAAATAACTTTATAATGTTTTTTGGAACTGCTGTTCTTGCAATACCTGGTTCGCTTATGGGAATAGCAATTGCGTTAAGTGTTATGTGGGACGCATTTACAGACCCAATAGCCGGAAGCATAAGCGACAGGGCAAGATATCAAAAGTTTGGGCGACGACACGGCTTTATGATTATAGGTTGTATCGGTATGGCTTTTTTTAATATTTTGTTATGGACAACTCCAGCGTTTTTACCTGTTTTTGTAAAATTTATTTGGATATTACTTATATTAATTTTATTAGAAACTTGCAACACTTTTTTTATAACACCATACACAGCATTAGGAACAGAACTTGTAGATGATTATAACGAAAGAACAGGTATTCAAAGTTTAAAAACAGTTTTCTTTCTTGTTGGTTTAATAGTTCCAACCTTATTAATGGGAGCATTATTTTCAGAAGCATCTGGTGGCATTTCAAATTATCAAAACTATGTTTGGCTTGCTGTTTGCACAAGTTCCATTTGTATTTTTCTTGGAATGACTTGTATTTTGGGAACTTTTAAGTATATACCATATCTAAAAACCAGATATCAAAATCAACCCCCAGAGCCGTTACCTAAATTTACCCAATCAATTAAAAATTTTTTTATAACTTTTAAGCAAAAAAATTTTCGTGCAATAATCTTAGGTTATTCATTATCTTTGGTAAGTGCAGCATTTTTAACAGGTGTTGGCTTGCATGTTTTTGAATATTCTTTTCACTTATTAACAAGTCAAACAACAATACTTATGGCATTTCTAATAACTGCAACAATAATCTCACAACTATTTTGGTATTTAATCAGCAAAAAGTTTGAAAAAAAGAACGCACTTTTATGTGCGTTGGGTGTTTGTGCTTTTGGAATTATTTGCTTTGCTTTAACTTTTATTTTAAAAACTTATATAAATAAAAATTATCTTTTTTGGTGTCTTGCTTTTTCTGTTTTTGTTTGTGGCTTTGGAACAGGGGCATTATACTCTTTGCCAATAAGTATGTATGCCGATTTAATAGCAATAGAACGCAGTAAAACAAGTTCAGATAAATCGGCAACATATACATCTTTTTTAACCTTTGCATATAAAATAGCAAATGCTTTAACTTTGGTTATAATAGGTATTGCCCTAGATATAATTGGTTTTGATGCTTCTGCAAGCGTGCAACTTGCATCAGTTCAGCAGGCGTTAGGGTGGTTGTTAATTATTGGTGTTGCTTTATCAATAATTGTATCTTTCTTTTTTTATTCTAAATTTAATTTAACTAAAAAAGATGTTGAAATAAATTCAAAATGCTAAAATGCAGTAAAAAATCGTTAAATTTTTAAATTTTTTTATTATTTTATTGTAAATTCTTGAAAAAGTTATTAAAAAGTTATAGAATATAATGCAGAACAAATTTTAAGTAAATTTTAATTTAGTTTTAAAAAGCAATTTTTTATTATAATAGTGATTTAAAAATATTTAAACAATCTTAATATGTATAATTAATAATCATTATTAAAATTGAAACACATAATAACTTAATTAAAATTTATTTTAAAATTAAATTATTTTTTCGAGGATATTATGAAAGATTTAACTTCTAAAAAACTTATGAAAATGTGGTGCGATTTTTGGACAGAAAAAAATCATAAACAAATAAAAGGTGCATCATTAATTCCACAAGACCACACAGTTCTTTTTACAACTGCAGGTATGCAACCACTTGTTCCATATTTAACAGGAAAGCCACACCCACAAGGCACAAAACTTTTCAGTATTCAACCATGTTTAAGAACAAATGATATTGAAGAAGTTGGCGACAACCGTCATCACACATTCTTTTTTATGCTTGGTAACTGGAGTTTGGGTGATTATTTTAAAGAAGATGCAATTAAATGGAGTTGGGAATTTTTAACAAGCGAAAAATGGTTAAACATTCCAAAAGAAAAACTTGCCGTAACAGTTTACGAGGGTGGCGAAGGCATTCCTCGTGATGAAACCAGCGCAAAAATATGGGAAGAATGTGGGCTTGATAAAAACAAAATCTTCTTTTTCCCTAAAAAAGATAATTGGTGGGAAATGGGAAGTGGAATTGGTCCTTGTGGGCCTGATACCGAAATTTTTTATGATACAGGTAAACCTTCTTGTTCAAAGAATTGTAACCCATCATGTGATTGTGGGAAATGGGTTGAAATATGGAATAATGTTTTTATGGAATTTAACATAGAAACTGCTGGTGCTCCTTTAACAAAACTTCCAAAGCAAAATGTTGATACAGGAATGGGTATGGAACGCGTGGTAAGTGTGCTTAATGGATATAAATCTACTTATCAAAATGATTGCTTTGAAGATGCAATAAATCAACTTGAAAAATTAAGTGGTAAAAAATTTGATTTTGAAAACAAAGACGCAAAAAGTTTTGCAGTTATTTGTGACCATATAAGGGCAAGTGTGTTTTTGCTTGGTGATGAAAAACCAACAACTCCAAGTAATGTTGGGCAAGGTTATATTTTGCGAAGATTAATAAGACGAGCAGTTAACAGTGCAAGAAATTTAGGAATTGATGCAAAATGTTTAAGCAATATTGCAATGTGTTTTATAAATTTCTATAAAGAAGAATTTAATAATCTTTGGGTTAAACAAAATTTTATTATTACCGAATTAGAAACAGAAATTTCAAAATTTGATAAAGCCATTGAAGGTGGACTAAAAGAGTTTAATCGAGTTATAAAAACTTTAAAACAAGGTGATATAATTGATGGCCGTGTCGCTTTTAGATTGTTCGATACTTTTGGTTTTCCATTTGAACTTACAGAAGAACTTGCAAAAGAAAAAGGTATAATTGTTGATAAGTTAGGCTTTGAAGAAGCGTTCAGTGAACATCAACAAAAATCAAGAGATAATTCAGGTGCAATGTTCCGAGGTGGTGTTGCAGAAACTCAAAGCGATGAAGATAAAATTAAAGTTGCAAGATTACACAGCGCAACCCATCTTTTGCACGCTGCATTAAGAAAAGTTGTGGGTGATTATGCTGAACAGCGTGGAAGTAATATCACGCCAGAAAGATTAAGGTTTGATTTTGCTTGCGACCATAAATTAACACCAGAAGAACTTTCGAAAGTTCAAGATTTTGTAAATGAAGCAATTAAAGCAGATGTTGAAATAACTTGTGAAGAAACAGACCCACAAACTGCAAAGAATAGTGGTGCTATTGGAATTTTTGATAACAAATATGGCGATAAAGTAACTGTTTATACAATGGGGAATTTCAGCAAAGAAATATGTGGTGGTCCACATGCAAAACGAACAGGCGAACTTGGAAAATTTGTAATTCAAAAAGAAGAAAGCAGCAGTAGTGGTGTAAGAAGAATAAAAGCAACACTTGAATAAAATTAAATAAAAGTTAAAATCTAGACAAGATGATGAATTAAAATAGTTATTTAAATTCTTGACTAGATTTTTTTTATTTAATATAATTAACTTAATAACATAATAAAGGTGAATTATGTCTATAATTGGAAATATTTTCAAATATTTAATTGTAATATTATTAATTGCACTTGGTCTTTGTGTAATCTTGGCAGGTGTAATGGTGCTTTTCCCTGGCTTTACTTTGTTTGGACTTCACTATATTGCGCTTTCTCAAGACTCTAAATTGGCATTTGAACTTGAATATTCTGCATCTGCAGAATGGAAAGAAACAAGCACAGTAAGGGTAGTAACAAAAGGCTACAGTGTTGTGGTAAGACCGTTAAAAACATCAGGTAAAGATGCCGAAGCATCTTTAATAACTCCAGAAGGAAATCCAATTATGCGTGTTATGGTAACAAGCAGTGTAACTGGTTTTGCGTGGGGAGAAATTAGAAACTTTAGTTTCACAAGAGAATTTATTGAAGAAAACGGTGAAACTATTTTAAAAATGGAAATGCAAGAACCAGATGGTTGGTTGTATCATTCAAACGCTTTAATAGAAATTGTTGTTAGTAAAGATGATTTAAGCGATATAAATTTTGAATTTATTTCCAACAGTGGAAGTGCTTATTTAGGTGCAGTTGTTGAAGCAGAAGAAGCATATGACAAATTAAGCGCAACACAAAAAGAATTTGATGCAGCAACTAAAGCAGTAGAAGATGCACAGAAAAAATTAGACCAAGCAGTTTCAACTACAGCTATAAAACAGGCTCAAAAAGAATTAAATAGTGCAATAAAAAAACAACAAAATTTACAAGAAGATTTAGACAAAGCAACTTCTGATTATAACGATGCAAAAGCAACAGATATTGAAAAAGAAATAAATATTAATTCCATAGATATTTCTAATGGTTCAGGACAGGTTAAATTAAGAAATGCAAATTTTAATAGAAATGTTAATATAGAAAAAACATCAGGGGATGTCGAGGCTTCAAAAGATTTAAATTGTAATGTTTATATAGAAATCGTTGGTGGTTTAGGTAAGATATTTTTAAATAATATTGGCTCAGAAAATAATAAAGTGTCTTTAAATATAAATGCTACAAACAGTGAAATGCGTTGGGATAATCTTTATGGTGCTTTAACAATAAACGCACAAGGTGGATATTTAAATATAGGAGATGTTTCTCAAAGTGTTTATATAAGAAGTGAAAGTTGTTCTGTTAATATAGATAAAATTGGCACAACTCTTTATACAAATAATGGAAATGGCTATGTAAGAATAGATGAAGTTAATGGTGTTGGAACAGTTATAACCAATAATGGTGAAGTAAGTATAGGCAAAACATTAGATAGAATAAGGGTAGAAACGAACCAAGGAAGAATAACTTTAAATGATGTTTATAAAACTGTAGCAGTTGAAACTAATAGTGGACAAGTTTTACTTAATTGGAATGCTGAATTATCTTACAATTCTTTAAATGCTGAAAACTTTAGAACAGATATAAATGCTAATTCAAGCGTAGTTGAAATAAATAATATAAAAGGCACAGTTAATTTTAATATCAAAGATAATGGCAACGCTAGAATTACGGCAAGATTTTTAGAAGTGAATGGTGCATCAAACATAACCACTAATTCTGGAAGTTTAACTGCTGTTCTTCCTGCAACAAACGCCTTCACTTTAAATTGGCAATCGAATAAAAATGTTGATATTAAATTTGGTGGAAAGCAACCAGACCAAGATGATGCCGATATAAAAATAGGTTCATTTGAATATTTGGGTGGAAGTGCAATTAACAGTGTATCATTCATTTCAAATTCAGGAACAATTAAAGTAAGGCAAATAGGCGATGAATAATTATAATTTTAAGATTATTATTTAAAATTTTAATTGAAGTTAAAAATAACAAGAAGACTCTTGTTATTTTTTTCATAGTTTAATTTTTTATTGCATATAGTTTTCTATTGGAGAAAAATATGTTTTGTGTAATAAAAAAATCAACTATTGCAAAATTTTTATGTATAGTTTTAGGCTTAGGGCTTGTGTTTGGAATTTATTTTTCAAATAAAGCCTTAGTTTCAGCAAAGCCATCTCAAACATTTTGTGTTGTGCTTGATGCAGGTCATGGTGGAATAGATGGGGGAAGTCAAGGAAAAGTTACAGGAGTTTTTGAACGAGATATAAATCTTTCAATCAGCAAAAAAGTTGAAAGTTTATTAAAAACTTTAAACATAGAAGTTGTTCAAACAAGAACAACAGAAGATGGTCTTTATGGTGCTTTTGCAAGTGGGTTTAAAATGCGAGATATGAAAGCAAGAAAAGCCATCATAGAAGAAGCCAATCCAGACCTTGTTGTAAGTATTCATCTTAATTCTTTTACAAGTTCAACTTCAAAAGGTGCTCAGGTTTACTATAAGCCTAACAGTGAAATAAGTAAGGAATTAGCCGAAAAAATGCAAAATCTATTCGCAAAAAATCTAGAAAATTCAAGAACCGAGTGTTTTGAAGGTGATTTCTATATTTTAACTTGCACTAAAAAACCGGGAATACTTGTTGAATGTGGTTTTTTATCTAATCCAGAAGAAGAACAACTGTTAATTACAGATGATTATCAACAAAAAGTAGCATATCAAATTTTTTGTGGAATAGTTAGTTATTTTGATTTAGTTGATTTTTAATAAAAGTTTATTTTAAAGTAAACTTTTTTTAATTATATGTAATGGTTAATTAATATTTAGTTTTAAATAAAAGTTGTTTTCTTTATTAAATTGTGTTATAATTTAATTTATGAAATCAATAGATGTTAAAACAGTTGATAATCAAGAAGTGTTTAATATGCCATCAACTTCTTTGGCTTTTATAGGAGATGCTTTTTTTACATTGGTAGCACGCTTAAAAGTTCTAGATTATCACGCAAAGTCAGGTAAGTCTCATAAAAAAGCAACAAGTTTGGTAAAAGCCGAAACGCAGTGCAAATTACTTACAAAAATTTCACCTTTTCTTAATGAAACAGAAGAAAATGTTGTAAGGCGAGCTAGGAACACTCATACTTTAAGTAAAAGCAAAAATGCTAAACTTTCAGATTATAAAAAAGCAACAGCATTTGAAGCATTGCTTGGTTATTTATATTTAACTAAAAATTTTGATAGATTAGATGAAATTATAAATTTAGCACTTGAAGGTGAAATATGATTATTTATGGAAAAAATGCAATAATAGAAACAATGGAAGCAGATAAGGCTGTTTATAAACTTATGGTTGCAATGAATTTGAAAAACGATACTAGAAATCCTGTAATTAATCTTGCAAAGAAAAAGGGCGTAAAAATAGAATTTGTAAATCGTAATGTGCTAGATAAATTAAGTTCAAATGGCAGTCATCAAGGTTTTGTTGCTGAAACGGAAGATTTTCAATATTCAAGTGTAGATGAAATTTTACAGTTGGCTCAGCAAAAAGGAGAGCAACCATTTGTAGTTATTCTTGATGGCGTTGAAGACCCACATAATTTAGGTAGTATAATTCGTGTATGCGAATGTGCTGGTGTTCACGGTGTAATTATACCAAAACATCGTGCTTGTCAGGTTAATGAAACGGTTGCAAAAACTAGTGCAGGTGCATTATCTCATATTAAAATTGCAAAAGTTACAAACTTAAATCAAGTAATAGATGAACTTAAAAATCAAGGTATGTGGATATACGCAGTGGAACTTGGTGGAACAGATTTCTATAAACAAAACCTAACAGGTTCTTTAGGGCTTATAATAGGCAGTGAAGGATATGGAATTTCACAGTTAACCAAAAAGCGTTGTGATGGTGTTTTAACTTTACCAATGTTTGGAAAAGTAAACTCGTTAAATGCAAGCGTGGCTTGTGGGGTTGCTGTTTTTGAAGCGTTAAGGCAAAGGAGAAAGTTTTAATGAGTGAAGATTTAGTCCTATTAAATCAAGCGCGTGCTGGAAATGAAACAAGTTTAGAAACGCTAATTGATAAATATAAACCAATAGTTAGTGGTATTGCAAGAGGGTATTTTTTAATAGGGGGCGACACTGATGACCTTATACAAGAAGGTATGATTGGTTTATATAAAGCAATTCAAAATTACAAAGAGAATAATAAAAGCAAATTTTCAACATATGCTTATCATTGCATTAAACATCAGGTTCAGTCAGCAGTAAGGTCAAGTTTGTCTAATAAAAACAGCCCACTAAATGCCTATCTTTCTATTTCAAATCAGGGTATGTTGCTTATTGGAAATGAAAATGAAGATGAAATCGATGAAGAACACGGAATTTTCCTTGCAAGTGGCGAGCCTTCACCAGAAGAAAAATTCTTTGAACAAGAACGAAAACTTGAAATTACTAATGCAGTTAAAAAACAATTAAGCGATTTTGAATATAAAGTGTTAAAACTCTATTTAAAAGGTTATTCCTATTTAGATATAGCACAAAAGTTGCAAAAAGATAATAAAAGTATAGATAATGCAATAACAAGACTTAAACAAAAACTTCAAAGTGCATTTTGGGAGGGAAAGGTATGTATCTAGCATTATATAGAAAGTTTAGACCAGATACATTTGATAAAATAATTGGGCAAGACCATATTGTAAAAACTTTAAAAAATCAAATAGCAAACAATCAAGTGGGGCACGCTTACTTATTTTGTGGAAGTCGTGGAACTGGAAAAACAAGTGCTGCCAAAGTATTCGCAAAAGCAATAAATTGCTTAACCCCAAAAGACAGTTCTCCTTGTAACGAGTGCGAAGTTTGTCGTGCTATAAGTGAGCCATCAAATATGGATATAATCGAAATCGATGCTGCAAGTAATAACCGTGTTGATGAAATAAGAGATTTGCGAGAAAAGGTTAAATATCCACCGGTAAATGGAAAATATAAAGTGTATATCATCGATGAAGTTCATATGTTAACCGACAGTGCCTTTAATGCACTTTTAAAAACTTTAGAAGAACCACCAAAACATGTAGTATTTATTTTAGCAACAACCGAGCCACATAAATTACCAGCAACTATTTTATCAAGAGTTTTAAGGTTCGATTTTAAATTGGTGGGTGAAGAAAATTTAAAAAAATTATTAAAAGATATTTTCAAACAAGAAAATATAAAAGCAGAAGACGAAGCCGTTTCACTTATTGCAAAAGCAGGGGAAGGAAGTGTGCGCGACACTTTGTCTATTGCCGATATGTGTGCAAGTTATTCAAGCAACAACATAACATATAATGATGTTTTGCAAGTGCTTGGAGCAAGTGATTTTAATTGTTTGTATAATCTTTCAAATGCTATTTTAAATTCTAATATAGAAGATTTTATCAGTTTGCTTTCAGCACAAGTTGAACTTGGTAAAAACATAATAACTCTTTCTTGTGATTTAACTAAGTATTTCAGAGATTTGCTAGTTGTTAAGGCTTGTGGAAAAAGTGAGCAACTTGTAGAATTGCCCAAAGAAAGTTTTGAAAAGTTAAAGGAACAGGCAAACAACTTTGACAGTTCGATAATAAATGAAGCATTGCAAGCATTTTCTAAAATTGAAAGCGAGCTAAAATATGCAACCAATCCACAACTACTAGTCGAAACAACAGCAATAGGAGTATGTTTTAACAGTAAAAAAAAACTGATTAAAAACGAAAATATTAATCAAAGTGCAAGCACTTTAAACACACAAAAGGTTGTTAAACTTAATTTAGAAAACAAATTAGATGAAAACAAGGCGCTAACCCCCATAGATGAAAATAATGTGTTTGATAGCAATACTATTATAAATAATAATAACAATGTTAAACAGGTTTGGGGTAAAGTGCTTGTAAAAATGCGCGTTTTAAAACAAGTTATCTTACACGCATTATGTGCCGAAATTTCAGATGTGCAAATTATAGGCAATAACTTTGTTATAAAAGCAAATGAAAGTGAATTTAAGTTTTTGAATAATCCACAAAATTATAGTGATTTAGTTGATTGTTTTAAAAAGTTAGGTTATACTTATTGCGTTGAAATTCAACTTAAATCTAATGATGAAGTTCAAGAAAATAATACAGTCGAAAAACTTGAAAAGGTTTTGGGCGTAAAAGTAAATATAATAAAATAAAAGGAAACAAAATTATGGCAGGTTTTAATGGATTTGGTGGTGCAAATATGCAACAACTAATTAAGCAAGCACAAAAAATGCAGGAGCAAATGCAACGCGACAGAGAAGAACTTGAGGCAAGTGTTTTTAATGCAACAAGTGGTGGTGGAATGGTTGAAGTAAAAATGAATGGGAAACGAGAAGTTGTAGCCCTAAAAATAAAACCAGAAGTTGTAGATGCTTCAGATGTTGAAATGCTTGAAGACCTTATTATTGCAGCGATAAACGATGTTAACTCTCAAATAGATAAAAAGGTTGCAAGCACAATGCCACAACTAGGGGGTATGTTCTAGTTGAAGAACTTTGTTGAACCAATAGAAAAGTTGATAAATGAATTTACAAGACTTCCAGGGGTTGGCAGGAAAACTGCTTCTCGCTATGCATATAAAATTGTTAATATGCAAAAAGCAGATGCCGAAAGTTTTGTTAATGCAATAATTGATGCAAAAAACAGGGTAAGATATTGCTCTATTTGTGGAAATTATACCGATTCAGATATTTGTTCAACTTGTTCAAAAGGTAATCAAAAATTAGTTTGCGTGGTTGCAGAACCAAAAGATATTTTAGCACTTGAAAAAGTAAGAGATTTTTCTGGGGTATATCATGTTCTTCACGGGCTTTTAAGCCCACTTGAAGGGCGTGGACCAGATGAAATTCGTATTAAAGAATTACTTGAACGCATTTCTAAATATCAGGTTGAAGAAGTAATAATGGCAACAAGTCCAACGGTCGAGGGCGAAGCAACAGCAATGTATATTGCAAAACTTTTAAAACCACTTGGCGTAAAGGTTACAAGAATTGCACAAGGTGTTGCATTGGGTTCAGACCTTGAATATGTTGACGAAGTTACTTTAAGCAGAGCAATTTTAGATAGAAAAGAAATATAATTAAGCAGAATATAAAACTTTAAAATAATAAATAAAGAACTATATTATTAAGACATAGTTCTTTTTATTTTTTAATTTGGTAATAGTAGGCGTGTTTTTATTTTAAATTGTTTTATACTTTTATGATTTAAATTGTGAAACAAGTTATATGTAAATAATTATTATATAGTTAATTTACATTTTGTATAAATGTTATCACTAGAAAAATCATATATTGACAAAATATTATATTTTTGATATAATTATTTTAAATAAAGGAGATTGTATTAATGGATAAAAATACTAATAAAAACTTTTATAAAGATATTTATGTTGGTAAATATGGAAATAAAAACGAAATTGCCAATCAAGCAGGTTACATTTTAGAACTTTGTGATATGCAAAGTGGGTTACTAGCTTCGCTTAATAAAAAATCTTGGATAAAAATTGAAAAAGAATTAATGGTTATTCAAGGAGATGTTCCTAAAAACATAGACGAAAAATTGCTTGATGAAATTGCAGAAACAAAATATACATTATATAGTGCAAAAAGATTTTTTGTTTCTAAAAAAACTAAAGAAACTAAAAAAGCACATTTAGAAGAAATTGAAAAAACTTTATAAAGTTGCTTTTTAGTTATTAAGTCAATTTATATCACTAATATAACAAAAAAACTTTATCAAATGTGATAAAGTTTTTTTATATACTGAATAAACATAAAATTCATTTTTATTTTTTATAAAATTTGATATTTATATATCTTAAAATAAAATTTTATACCATTAATTGAAATTATTTTTAAGTATATTTTATTAATAAATTTGTATAATTTTATTTTTAAACAATGATTTTAAAACTTATTTACTGTTATTTTACATCAAATATTTTTTCTCTTGCTTTTGTAAATATCTTATAATTTCTTTTTTCTAAAATCGTATTTAGTCTTATTCCAAAAAGCATAACAGCAAGTCCAACCAATCCAACAGCAATAATAATAACCCCACCAATTAAAAGGTCATCGAATGATACCATATAGTAAATTCCGAAGCCAAAGCCAATAAGAATTAAAATAATACCTAAAATAATTGTTGCAACACTTCGTCTTTGAATTTGTTTTTGGTTGTATAATTTTTTTGGTTTTCTTTTAAGAAGTTTTTTATCCATAAAATTTAAAGATGGATATTTAAAGTTATAGGAATAAACATAACCTTTAACATAAACATAATAGTCTTGCATTGTTTTAAAGATTTCTGCTTTTTCTTCTTCAGAAGCAACAATCATTGCTTTTTCATAATATTGTTCATAATCTTTTGCAAATGGCAACTTAAAATTTACAGTTAAAAGTTTTACCATATTAAACCAACTCCAGCAGTTGTTTGGGGCAAGGTCAATAGCTTTTAAATAACTTTCTTCTGCTTTATCCCATTCCGACAATGCAAAAAAAGTATCACCATTCTTAACAAGTTCTTCATAATCTAAAGCACTACCAACAATATTTTTTGTTATGTTTTGTGTTATGTTTTTATTTTCAATATTTTGAATAATGTCTTGTTTATTTTCAAATTGTGCGCCACAGTGTTCACAAACATAAACAGTATCACTAACTTTGGTTAATTCTGAACCACAATTTTTACATTTTAATTCAAAACTGCTCATAAATTTTCCTTTTGTTGTTTTTATAAGAATATCAAAACAAAAACATTTTGTAAATTAAAAATAAATTAATTTTCAATTATAAGTCAGTTTCTTTTATAAAACTTGCAAGTTTTCGCTTACATTTCAAATATTTTCTTAAATCTTTTGATAAATTTTTGTTGTGTTTCACTAAAAGTTCAATTTCGGCAAGTTTGGTTTCTTCTTCAAGTTTATCAATCTCGTTAATTTTTTCAACATCTTCTTTATTTATTTGCTTGTTTTTCATAAAAATTACCTCTTAATTATTTTGTAATAATTTATAAATTTAATTCACTTAAAAATTATTTTTAGTATAGAAGTTTTAATAAATTATTAAAAATAATTTTTTTCTTTATTTTAAAGCAAACTTAATCCTATTTTATTTTTAAATAATAAAAAGTGCAAAAATAAAACTTATAAAAAATTATAATTTTTAACACAATTTTAAGTTTATTCATATAAAACTTAAAATAAGGGGGCAAAAATGAAGATTAGTTTTAATGATGAAAAACTTGCCGATGATGATGCAATGCAAAATATGAATGCAAACTACAATAAAGTTAAAGCACAAACATTTAATAAAGTTAGGGCAATGCAAACCGAAACCGAACCTAATTTAACCGAACTTGCAAATAACATAAGGCAAAGTGGTCAGTATCTTGAGTTTTTGCAACGGTTTGATATGAACGGAGATGTAAGAAATTTTGTTAATCAACTTCAAAATTTAAACGATAATGAACTTACCGAATTAACCGAATTTTACACATCACTTTCTGATTTTGCTAAGCAAAATCCTAATTTTCCAGAATGCTTACCAAGAAATTTTCAGCAAATTAATCGCAGATTTTTACAAAGTGAACTTACCGTTATTGAAGAACTTTTTAATGCCTATGAATTAGAAACACGCCAAGAAGTTAAAGATGTTATTTCAAGAATTATAAAAAGAAGATTACAGGCTTTACAAATGCTTTTAGTGCAAAACCGAAATTGTTTGCGAAATATTTGGCAATATTTTTAAAAAATACATTAAATTTTAAGACATTTTTTTCTAAATATGTTATCATATTTTTATGAAAATCAATGTTCCAAACACTTTAAAACAGTTAAGTGATATTTTTATGCAAAATGGCTCGCCACTTTATATTGTGGGGGGCTTTGTTCGTAATGCAATTTTGGGCTTTTGTGAAACTGATTATGATATCTGCAGTTCAGCATTGCCACAACAGGTTATAGAAATGTTAAATGGCACGCCATTTTATGCCCAAGTTGTAAATCCAAAACTTGGCACTTTGCTTATAAAAAATAAAATGAATGAAGATGAGTTCGAGCATACAACATTCAGAAAAGAAAGTTATGATATTGGTGGAAATCATTCACCAAACAGTGTCGAGTTTGTTAGTGATATAAAACAAGATGCTTCAAGACGCGATTTCACTGCAAATTGTATTTATTACGACATTAATAATGATAGTTTAATTGATTTTTATAATGGTGTTGCAGATGTAAATGCTCATGTTATGCGAACAGTTGAAACCCCTGAATATGTTTTTTCAAGGGACGGTTTAAGAATTTTAAGATTAGTTCGAATGAGTTGTGAGTTAGATTTTTCCATATCAAGCGAATGTTTTGATGTTGCAAAAAATATGGTTGCCCAACTTGCAGATATATCACAAGAACGGTTTAATAAAGAAATCATTGCAATCTTATTTTCCGATTATAAATATGACAGCATTAACAACCCACACGCACCAATAATGGGGCTTAAAATTTTATCAGAATTAAATGCTTGGGGCTATATTTTTCCAGAAATTTCTGCTAAAGTTGGCATTAAAAATATAAACGAAAAATTAAGCAAAAATTGGGTCAATGCAATGAATAAAGCAACACCTGTTCACAGAATAAGTGCCTTTGTGTATGATTTTTTAACAGTGCTTTCATTGCCACTTGATAACGAAAATATAACCTTAATGTTGGGAACAAGTGGTTTAATGCTATCTCAAAAAGAAATTAAACGACAGGTAAAATTGTTTAATTGCTTTTATGTGGCACAAAACGAATTAAAAACAGAAGATGATAAACGCAAATTTATTCAAAAAAACAGTAAAATTATCTTAAGATTGGTCGATTTTGGTAAACAATTCAATTTATTTTCAGATTTAGGGTTGCTATATAATTTAATGATTATAGATGAAGTTCCAATGAATGTAAAACAATTAAAAATTAATGGTAACGACTTAATGCAAAATTTCCCTAATTTAAAAAAGGAAAATTTCAGCAAAATTTTAAATAATTTACTTGAAGAATGTTGTTTGTGCCCAGAACTAAATAAAAAAGATACATTACTTGATTTAGTAGAAGGAGAGATAAAAAATGGTTGATTTACTTTCAATAGTGCTTGCTGTTGTTGTTTCAATTAATTTAATTATATCTGTTTGCTTGCTTATAAGCAAAAAGAAGGGCAACGATATGGGGGCAAAAGAATTACTTGAAAATGTTAAGCACGAAAATGAAAATATGATAAAGATATTAAGAACTGATAATGAAAACTTAATAAGAATTTTTAGAGAAACTAATATAAATATTTTTGATTATATAAAAGAATATAACGAAGTTGTAACTGCAAGGCTAACAGAAACTTATAAACTTCAACGAGAACAGTTGAAGAATATAGAAGATAGAATTAATGAACTTTTGAAAAATAACGATGATAGACTTGAAAGAATTGATAAAACTTTAACAGAAAATATGAAATCTTTGCAAGAAAGTAACGAAAAAAAATTAGAGCAAATGCGCCTAACTGTTGATGAAAAATTACAAGATACTTTGGAAAAAAGGCTTAACACAAGTTTTACACAAGTAAGTGAAAGATTGCAAGAAGTTTATAAAAGTTTAGGCGAAATGAAAGGGCTTGCAGGTGATGTTGGAGATTTAAAGAAAGTTTTATCAAACATAAAAACTCGTGGAACTTGGGGTGAAGTTCAACTTGGCAATTTACTTGAACAAATTCTAGCCCCAGAACAATTTAAGTCTCAGGTTATGATAGATGGAAACAGCACAGAACGCGTGGACTTTGCTGTTGTAATGCCGGGTAAAAATGATGATAGTGTGTTGCTTCCTATAGATGCAAAATATCCAATAGAAGCATATCAACGCTTAATAGAAGCAAGCGAACAAAACGATGTTGCTCTTATTGATAAAAGCGTTAAAGAAATTGAAAATGCCATAAAAACGCAAGCAAAAGAAATCAGTAAAAAATATATCAAAGTTCCGAAAACAACCGACTTTGCAATTATGTATTTGCCCATTGAAGGGCTTTATGCTGAAGTTGTTAAGAAAACAGAATTAATTCAGTCTTTGCAACGAGATTTTAGAATAATGGTTTGTGGACCAACTACGCTTGCTGCATTACTTAACAGTTTGCAACTTGGTTTTAAAACCTTGGCTATTGAAAAGCGCAGCAGTGAAGTTTGGAATTTATTATCACTTTTCCGAAATGACTTTAAAAAGTTTTGTGAACTTATTGGTAAAACCCAAAAGAAACTTAATGAAGCAAGTAATACCATTGATGATGCTGCAAAGAAAACAAGAACTATTGAAAGACAACTCAGCAAAGTAGATTCATTTGCTCCATCGCAAGAAGAAACTATTGACTTACTATCTTTTGGCACAGATGCCGAGAGCGACGAGAGCGATTAGCAAAAAAAATTGTTATTACAGCAATTATCTTTAATTGTAATTTTGCCTTCTATGCAAAATTCATAACTGTTAGGTCTTTTAGGTGGAAAGTGTGGTTTTGGTTGGCAAGGTAAACAGTTGTTATCGTTCCATTTATTGCAATCATTCCAGTTGTTATTCCATGAACAGTTTGGTTTGCAAGAACATTTTTGTCTCATTTGTTGCCAAGGGCAATTTATTTCACATGGGCAATTAAAACCTTTTTTGTTGCCGCAGTTACAATCATTAAAATTATTTTGACAATACATAAAAACCTCCGAATTTAACATAACCAAATAATAAAAGAAAAATGGTTATGTAGCGAAGGTTTCTATTTCATACTATGAACTTTTTAAAAAAATGGTGCTAAATTTTAAAAAATAAGTCATTTTGTTTGCCAAAATTGCACAAACAATATATAATTAGGGAAGGAGTGTAAGAAATGGCATATTTCGACTATTTAGATAAAAAAGTTGAACAAATAAAAGAATTCAAAGCATTTGAACCTTTGTCTAATGTTTCATTTTGGTTAAGCATTGGTTCACTTGCAGTGTTTATTATTTCTTGTTTTTTGTTTGGATTTGTTATGCAAATAGGAAAAAATGTGTTTATGGGAATATGCCCATTGGTTGGGCTTGTTATTGCTATAGTTGGGTTGGTTTATGCTCAAAAAGCAGCAAAGCAAGCAAAAATAAAAAGAATTAAGCACGCTAAAACTAATATGAGCAGAGCATTAAATCTGCTTTGGGGGTTATTGTGCTTGGTATTAGTAGTTGCAAACACTCTGTTATGGATTTAATTTTAAAAGGGAAGAAGTATATGAAACAATTTGTTTTTCCAGCAGTATTATATAAAGATAAGGAAAATCGTGGATATACCATTATATTGCACGATATAAGTGTTTGCACAGAAGGCGAGTCTGTGGAAGAAGCCTTTTGTCGTGCAAAAGAGTTTTTAGAAACTTACTGTCGTTGTGCGCTTGAATATAACGGAGAAGTTGAAGAAGCAACTAAATATGAAGATGTTGAAAAAGAACCTGAAACTATAGTGTTATTGGTTGATGCTTGCCTTGAAGGTTTTGATGATGGAAAGCCTAAAAAGGAAAAATTTAGTTTTAATATTTAATTGATGGAATTATTTATCAGGAGAGTTAAATGATAACAAAAATGTTCACAAGTGAGCAGGCTATGGCACATCTTGCATATGCAATAACTTGTGGTTACGCTTATGAAAAATTCACTTTTGGAAAAGGGCTTTACGGCAATCGCGTTTCACTAATGCGTGATAAAGAAGCAAAAAATTTATACAGTGAAAACACCACTTTTAAATCTAGCACTTTTCACGCTGTCGAAGGTATAAAAGCACTAGAACTTCCACAAACAATCTTGGTTACTCGTAAAAAATTGGAAAGTTTTTTTACAACTAAAGAAAATATGGAAGAGTTTTTAGATAATTTTCAATCAGATTTTGTAACTTCCGAAGATAAAGAAAAATTAATTGACACTTGGTATAATGAGGTTGGAAGAAAGTTATTAGTAAGCGAAATTACAGATTTTAATAGACTTAACAATTTTGTTATAAGTCATATGTTGTTGCTTTTACCTTTAAGTGCGCAACTTAAAATTGCAAATTTCAGAAAAGAACAAATTCAAATTTTAGTAACACAAAAAATTTTACCACAAACATTTGCTAAACAGCAACTTGTAATAATGCCAGCAAATCAAGAAAGGCTTGTGGCTCAAAAACAAAAATTATTAATGCAAAAATTAAATTCAAAAAAATAAATAAGCATAGTTGTAACTATGCTTATTTTTTATAACATTTTTATTGCTGTTTTTGGTATAATTTATAAATTTTGTGAAAAAATAAATTATAACAAACAGGAGAGAAAAATGAAATTAAACATAAAAATTTTAGGAATATTTTTTCTATTATTTTTTGTTGTAATAGGTGGTGGAAGTTATCAACCAGAACAAAAGATAGAGATTACTTTTGTATATCAAAATAAAACTTGGTTTTGGAGTGATGATGAACTATTAAATAAAGTTAAGAATTTTGAACATTGGTCGCAAGCACAAAAAAATGGTAGAATGGGGAATGTAGAAGAAAGAATAGAATTAACTAAAAAAATTAATAAATTAGGCTTTTCATTGCAAGAAAGTTTTGAATATGTGTTTTATGGCATTAATAATAAAATTGATGCTATATGTGAGCATATAAACAAGCAAGCAGTTGATGCTACTATGAAATTTATTCCTAATAGTGTAAATGTGTTCAAATTCACAAATGAACAAATAGGTTATAAAGTTAATAAAGATAAATTATATAAACAAATTTTAGAACAATTAAAAACTTCAAATATAATAACTGTTGAGGTAGAGCCCGAAATTTTACAACCCAAAGTTACCGTAGATGAATTAAAACCATTATCAAATAAATTATCCAGTTTTAAAACAAGTTTTGCGTCTAGTTCTGAAAGTAGAAAGCACAATGTAAGAAAATCTTTAAGTTGTTTTAACGGAATGGTTCTAGAACCATATCAAGAATATTCTTTTAACACAATAACAAAACGCCGAACTGTTGAAAATGGATATATGCCTGCAAAAATTATAGTTAACGAAGAATATGTCGAAGGTGTTGGTGGAGGAGTTTGCCAAACTAGCACAACAATGTATAATGCTTTGTTACTTGCTGGCGTTGAAATATTAGAAGTTCACCCACACAGTTTGCAAAGCAGTTATGTGCTTGCTGGCTTTGATGCTATGGTTAATTATGGTTCAAGCGATTTAAGATGGAAAAACAATACAAATTCTCCAATTTTTATAAAAACATATACAACTAATTCAGATGTTTGTGTTGAAATATATGGTAAAAAAAGCACTAATTATGAATTAAAACGCGTAAATAAACTTGTAAAAACCATAAAAGCACCAGCAGAAAAAGTGATTATAGACACAAATGGAGATTATGCTAATAAAGTTTACTATGAAGATGAAAGTTTTTATAAACAATATGGAAAAGATGGAAGCGTTTACAAATCATATCTTGAATATTGGCAAAACGGAAAAATGATTGATAAAAAGCAAATAAGAACACAAACCTATAAACCTGTGCAAGCAGTTAAAATAGTTGGCTATCATAAACGAGAACCCGAAATTATAGAATCTCCTATTATCGAAGAAGAGAAGTTAAACAATTTTAAACCTGATGCCACTCAACCTAAACAAAGTAAAACCAATATTAAACAAGGCAATGATTTAACAAAAAGAATGCTTAATTGGTAATTTTTTATAACTATATTGATATAATAATCGTTACTTTTATATTATTATTTATAATAATTAATTTAAAATAGATATTATGCTATATCATATAATTTTTAATAGGTTTAATCTAATTATTAATAAGTTTTTAGTTGTTTTAATAATTTTTTTATCACTCTAAACAAACAGAAAAAATTATTAAAATTTTATAATTTAAAAAATTGCTATATTTTTTAAAAAAATAAAAATTTTCAAAAAGTTACTGTGGATAACTTTTGTAAAATTGTGGAAAACTTTAAAAAATTTGTTTAATTATGCAAAAAATCGCTTATTTATTCAATATTTTTATAAATATACAAACAAATTTATAAATATGCCGTGTGTAAAAGTTGAAAATTATTGTGAATAACTGACTTTTATAAAATAAATGTTTTTATGTTCTAATTTATTTATGTATATTTAAACATTTTACTTTATTTTTTAAATTGTTATTATTTTTTAATATTTTACTTGCTATTAATTAAATTAGAATTTGTAAATGATATTAACAATAAATAATGGTATTGACTTTAAATATTATGTATGCTATACTATAAAAAATATAAAAAGGTTTTTATGGAAAAAATTAATAAAAAATCATTATTATTTGCATTGTTATACAGCTTTCTAATTTGTTTGGCTGGTGGTATTCTTGCTGGTGCAATATATTATTGGGGTTGGATTACGTCTTGGGTTTCATTTATTGTTGCAAGTTTATCATTCCTTGTTTATCATAAATTTTACAAAGTTAATTGGCTAAGTTTTTTGTGGATTGTTTTTTGGACTTTTGCTTTTAGTGAAATAGCTTTTATGATGGCAAGTGGAATGATCGTAAGTATAACTTATAACTTCTCTTTCAGTGAGGGAATGCAAATTTTTATAGAAACTTTAATCACAAATGCTGAATATAATACATTATTTATTAAAGATACAATTATTAATCTTGTTTTTTCATTAATTGGTGTTACTTGGTATTTTGTATATTTAAAAATTCAAGAAAAGAGAGCAAAAAAATTAGCGCAACAAAATATCCTTATGCAGAACAATCAAGATGAAAAAATAAATGATGAAATAAAAACTCTAGAAAATAAATCAAACTTTAAAACATCAAAAACAGGGCAAAAATCATCTGATTTATCTGATTTAATTAAAATATATAATTTGCACTTTATTAATATAGTTAAAGAATTACGAGTTGCTGTAAATATGAAAGATATCGAGCAAGTAAAACAAATCTATAGCAAATATATAAAAAGTGCATCAAAAGAAAAATTAGATTATTTTAGTAAAAAAGTTAATGAATTATTAAATAAGCCTGATTTAAAGGATGAACAAATAAAAGTTTTAAAAATAATTAAAGAAAAATTTTTATAATAAAAATAAATAGCAAGACTTGTAATGTTTTAAATATGTAAGAATATAAAGGGTAGCGTTTTTGAACTAGGCTATCTTTTTTATACACTTGAAAATTTTAACTAAGTCCTTGCTATTTTTTATAATTTTAATACTGAAAAAATTAATAAAAATTCTTGACATACATTAAAATCTCTGATACAATAATGCTTACTACAAAATGTTTGTAGCCATTTTATTTTTACCTTGTTTATTTTTGGGTGATAATAGAGTGAATTCCAGTTTTCTGGTCGTTTATAAATCGCTTTAGTGTTTGTGTGTGGTGGTTTTTAAACAAGTGCTTTAAATTTTGCATTCTCTCTGCAAAGTTTAAGTAACGAAAATTTCATTGGGTTGTAGTGAATTTTCATTATATAAACTGTTTACTTTAATTATTGCAAATATTTCTCTCAATTTAATGCAGTAACAGTGTTAACACAGTTTATAGTAACATCAAGTTTTGCTTGAAAATGTTTTGAATTTTCAAACGAAACTTCCGATAATATCAAAATTTATCAGGAGGACAAAATGCCAACAATAAATCAATTGGTTCGTCAGGGTCGTAAAAAGCAAACAAAGAAAAGCAAATCACCTTTGCTCGAGTCTTGCCCACAAAAACGTGGTGTTTGTTTTGCAGTTACAACAACAACGCCTAAAAAACCTAACTCTGCTTTGCGTAAAATTGCCAAAGTGCGTTTAAGCAACGGCAGTGAAAGCACAATGTATATACCAGGCGAAGGTCACAACTTGCAAGAACACTCTGTTGTGCTTGTTCGTGGTGGTCGTGTTAAAGATTTGGTTGGTGTGCGTTATCACATAGTTCGTGGTGTATTAGATACAGCAGGAACAGCAAAACGCAATCAAGCACGAAGCAGATACGGCACTAAGAAAGAAAAGAAATAATGTCGTTCACACAATCAAAAAATATAGCATTTTATAGTTATATTAAATAAGAAATGAAAATCAGAAATTATTAAGGAGGAGTTACACACTATGTCAAGAAGAAACTCGGCAAAAGTTCGTGAAATTCTCCCAGACCCAAAATTTAATAGTCTTGTTGTTGCAAAACTAATAAATCAAATTATGATTGCAGGCAAAAAGGGTATTGCTGAAAATATTGTATATAAAGCATTGGATATTCTGGAAGAAAAAAGCGGAATGAGTGCTATGGAAGCATTAGACAAGGTGCTTGAAAACACAAAGCCGGTTATTGAAACTAAACCAAGAAGAGTTGGTGGTGCAAACTATCAAATCCCAGTTGAAGTAAAACCAGCAAGAGCGCAAACTTTAGCAATTCGTTGGTTAGTAAACTTTGCAAAGAAACGCAACGATCGTGGTATGGAAAACAGATTGGGTAATGAATTGGTTGACGCTTTCAATGGAACAGGTGGCGCAATTAAACGCCGTGAAGAAGTTCACAGAATGGCTGAATCAAACAAAGCATTCGCACACTTTAAGTTTTAATTAAAAAAATAAGGAGAGTATTATGTCGAGAACATTTCCGCTAGAAAAAGTTAGAAACATCGGTATAATGGCACACATTGATGCAGGTAAAACAACAACTACCGAAAGAATTTTATATTATACAGGTAAAGTTCACAAAATCGGTGAAGTGCATGAAGGTGCTGCTACTATGGACTGGATGGTTCAAGAACAAGAACGTGGTATTACAATCACATCAGCGGCAACTACAACTACTTGGAGAGACTGCCAAATTAACATAATCGACACACCAGGACACGTTGACTTCACAATAGAAGTTGAAAGAAGTCTTAAAGTGCTTGATGGTGCAGTTGCAGTTTTCTGTGCTCGTGGTGGTGTTCAACCACAAAGTGAAACTGTATGGCGTCAAGCAAATAAATATGGTGTTCCAAGAATGGCTTATGTTAACAAAATGGATATGAATGGTGCAGACTTTTTCAATGTTATAAAAATGATGAAAGAGCGTCTT
Source organism: uncultured Clostridia bacterium (assembly GCA_944383275.1). GTDB lineage: Bacteria > Bacillota > Clostridia > Christensenellales > UBA1242 > UBA7584. The sequence goes on along the minus strand of CALWOV010000001.1, from coordinate 71,954 downwards.
AACGCAAACGCTGTGCCAATTCAACTTCCAATAGGTCATGCTGATGAATTTTGTGGTATCATTGACCTTGTTGAAATGGATGCTGTTATCTATAAAGATGACTTAGGCAAAGAAATGGAAGTAACAGAAATTCCTGCAAATATGATGGAAATGGCAAAGAAATATCGTGCAGCAATGATTGAAGCAGTTGCTGAAACAGATGATAATTTGCTTGAAAAATTCCTTGCAGGTGAAGAATTTACTGTTGATGAAATTAAAATGGGTTTAAGAAAAGGAACAATTAATCTTCAACTTAACCCTGTAGTTTGTGGAACAAGTTACAAAAACAAAGGTGTTCAAAAACTTCTTGACGCCATTGTTGATTATATGCCAAGCCCTGTTGACATTCCTGCTATTAAAGGTATTTTACCAAATGGTCAGGAAGCAGAGCGTAAGGCAAGTGATGATGAACCTTTTAGCGCACTTGCATTTAAGGTTGTAACAGACCCTTATGGCAAGTTAACATATTTCCGTGTTTACAGCGGTAAGTTGGAAAGTGGTAGTTATGTTTATAACGCTACAAAGGGTAAAAAAGAAAGAGTTGCAAGACTTATTCGTATGCACAGTAACGAGAGACACGAAATTAATGAAGTAAGAACAGGTGATATTGCTGCAATTGTTGGTCTTAAAGATACAACAACAGGTGATACACTTTGCGATGAGAAATCGCCAATTATCTTGGAAAGTATTAACTTCCCAGAACCTGTAATTAAAATTGCAGTTGAACCTAAAACAAAGCAAGACCAAGAAAAAATGGTTGCTGCTTTAACAAGGTTTATGGAAGAAGATCCTTCTTTCAAAACCTACACAGACCCTCAAACAGGTCAAACATTGATGGCTGGTATGGGTGAACTTCACTTAGACATTTATCGCGACCGTTTAGTTCGTGAATTTAATGTAGATGTAAGTGTTGGTCAACCACAAGTTGCTTATCGTGAAACAATTCGTTCAAGTTGTAGGCAAGAAGGCAAATATATCCGTCAATCTGGTGGTAAAGGTCAATATGGTCACTGTGTGATTGAAATGGAACCTTTAGAAGCAGGTGCAGGATATGAATTTGTAGATAAAATCGTTGGTGGTGCAATACCAAAAGAATTTATTGCGCCAATTAATGCTGGTATTGAAGAAGCAAGACAAAACGGTGTTTTGGCTGGCTATGAAATGGTGGACTTCCGTGTTACTTTGGTAGATGGTAGTTTCCACGATGTAGATAGTAGTGAAATGGCGTTTAAAATTGCTGGTAGTATGGCATTTAAAGAAGGTGCAAAAAATGCACACCCAGTTTTACTTGAACCTATGATGAAAGTTCAAGTAGAAGTTCCTGAAGAATATCTCGGAGATGTTATGGGTGACATTAACCGTCGTCGTGGACAACTTCGTGATATGGAACTTAAAGATGGTCAACAAACCATCAATGCAATCGTTCCTTTGGCTGAAATGTTTGGCTATGCAACCGATTTGCGTAGTTTAACACAAGGTCGTGGAATATTTATAATGGAACTTTCTCACTATGAAGAAGTGCCAAAATTCATTGCTGATAAGATAATTGGCCAACGCGCTAAAGAATCTTAATTAGCAAAAACTTTTTGAAACTATTTTATAGTTTAAATATTAAATAAAAAATATTAAGGAGATTTAAGAATATGGCAAAAGCTAAATTCGAAAGAACAAAACCTCATTTTAACCTTGGAACAATCGGTCACGTTGACCACGGTAAAACAACCTTAACTGCTGCTATTACAACAACATTAGCAAAAAAAGGTCTTGCTCAAGCTCGTGACTACGGTTCTATTGACAACACAAAAGAAGAAAGAGAACGTGGAATTACAATTAACACAAGCCACGTAGAATACGAAACACAAAAACGTCACTACGCACACGTAGACTGCCCAGGACACGCAGACTATGTTAAAAACATGATTACTGGTGCTGCTCAGATGGACGGCGCAATCCTTGTTGTTGCTGCAACAGATGGTGTTATGCCTCAAACAAGTGAACACATTTTGCTTGCTCGTCAGGTTGGTGTTCCTAGCATTATCGTTTTCGTTAACAAAGTTGACCAACTTCCACCAGCAGACCGTGCTGATATGCTTGAACTTATTGAAATGGAAATTCGTGATAAATTAAACGAATACGACTTCCCAGGAGACGAAACTCCAATTATTTTCGGAAGTGCTAAAAATGCATTAGATGCTGCAACAGCAGGTAATGTAGATGGCGAAGAATGTAAATGTATTTTCGAACTTATGGACGCTGTTGACAACTACTTCAAAGACCCTGTTCGTGCAATAGACAAACCATTCTTAATGCCTGTTGAAGATGTATTTACAATTACAGGTCGTGGAACTGTTGCTACAGGTCGTGTTGAACGTGGTGTAGTTAAAAATGGTGACACAGTAGAAATCGTTGGTATGGGTCCAACAAAAACAACAGTTATTACTGGTGTTGAAATGTTCAAGAAACTTCTTGACCAAGCAGAAGCAGGAGACAACATTGGTTTATTACTTCGTGGTATTGAAAGAAAAGACATTCAACGTGGTCAAGTTATTTGTGCTCCTAAATCAATAACACCTCACACTCAATTTACAGCAAGTGTATATGTATTGAAGAAAGAAGAAGGTGGTCGTTCAACTCCATTTGTTTCAGGATACCGTCCACAATTCTACTTCAGAACAACTGACGTTACAGGTTCAATTAAATTACCTGAAGGTGTAGAACTTGTTATGCCAGGTGACAACGTTGAAATGAACGTTGAATTAATAACACCAATCGCTATTGAAGAAGGACTTCGTTTTGCTATCCGTGAAGGTGGTAGAACTGTAGGTTCAGGTGTTGTATCTAAAATTATTAAATAATTTAAAATAATTTAAGATAATTTAAAAGAGTTCAGAAATGAACTCTTTTTTCTTTTTAAATAATAGTATTATAATAGCAGTTTAACCTTCTTATTCTATCAACTAAATTATAAATTTATATGTAATTTATTACTTTTAAAATTAAACTTATTATAAAATTTTAGTTATAAAATAAATCATATTTTTTGAAACTAAATAAAAATTTATTAACAAAAAGTGTAATTAAATTTTGAAAAATTCTAGTTTAATTTTAATTTTATTAAAATAAGTTTATATAATAAAAAATCTAATTATACATTTCATATTAATTTTAAATAAAACAATTTTTTATTCTATATATATAATTATTTAAAAACTTGACAAACACGAACGAACTATGCGCAAAATTAGTAATTATTAAGTATTATGCAAATGTTATGTATTGACGCTTTTTCATATTTGTGGTATTATAAAATCATTAAATTAAAAGGTGTTAACAAAAATGGATAAACCAAGTGCGTTAGATAGTGAAGATATTAACTTTATAGTTAATCAAATAGAATCACTTGAAAATACTGAAGAAAAATATAAATATGTTTTTAATTGGTTGGTAGAAAACTATTCATATAAAGGATATAATTTGCGAACTCACACTTTAGGATTATGGATGGCAAAGTTAAATTTAGTGCCTAGTATTAAAGATGATTATTTTGGTAATATATTTTTTAATACTCCACCATTAAAAAGGCCAGCATATACTACTGTTGTTGAACAATGGAGAGAGGATTTTTGGTTTTATTGGGCAAATCAACCTCAATCAGAGTATGATAAATTTAAAGAATTATGTCAAAATGAAAATGATATTAAACGTTTGGAATTAGTAAGAGAAAATGCAAAAAGAATTAGTTTAGATTATATTCTAGATAAAGCTGACCAAAAAGCAAGAGATGAGTTTTTATCAGAAAATCCAACAAAATATTGTGGAGTTTGTGTGAATTTTTCTTCAGAGTTTTGTAAAGTATGTAAACTAGTAGGGTTGAATCCTATAGCGGTTGATGGCGAAATTTTTAATGGTTTTACAAATGTTCCACACGAATTTAATGCCGTTCAAATAAATGGCGAAGTTAAATTTATTGATATTTCGGCAGCAATTCATGTAAAAGAGCAAAATATGGGTTTAGACACTAATCAAACTACATCAAACCCAGAAGATTATTTTTTATGTTCCTTGGATGAATTGCATAAATTAGATGGAAATGACAAACGAGTATTAGAAGAATATTCAAAAAGAAAAATTAATGAAGTTTACAATACAGATACAGGTCGCGTTTCACTTTAAAAAAATGTAAAAATTTGAAAAAATTTGTTTAAATTAATACTAATTTTAATTTATTATGATATACTAAAATTATGAGTAAAACAAATATTTTAAAATTTTCTTTTTTAAGTTTAATATGTGTTCTTTGTTCAACCTTTTTATTCGTAGGTTGTAATTTTGTTTCGTTAAATACTCCATCAATAACTATGCAACAAAATGTGTTAACTTGGGAAAAAGTTGATAATGCAAGTTATTATTCAGTTTTTATTAATGAAGAAGAATACACAACAACTGCAAACAAGTTCGATATAAGCCCATATATAAACAGTGGTGAATATGAAATAAATGTAAAAGCAGTTAAAGACGGATTTTTTGGTGGCTCATCAGAACTTTCTAACACACTTACCATTGCTGTTTCAACTGAAAAAATAACTATGCCAACTAATGTTCAAACCAATGTTGAAAATAATCAAGTATATTTAAGTTGGGAACACGAAATTGCTACCAAATTCACGGTTAGAATTGCTTTAAAAGGCACACAAGATTATACGGAATTTACAACCACTTCAAATTCTATTAACATAACCTCTAAATTAACAAGTGGTGGTAAATATGAAGCAAGTGTTCGTGCTGAAGACGTTGCTGTTTTAGAAAGTGAAAACAGATATGTTCAAAAACAACCTTCAGACTATACAACGCCAATAACTTTTGAAGCACAAGTTAATTTAACTGTTCCTAATAATATTCAAGTTGCCGATAATGGTTTGGTAACTTGGGGGAATGTATCTGCTGCAACAGGTTATAATGTTTATGTATTAGGGCAAGAAAATGCTTTTCACACTGATACAAACTCAATAAATTTAAAAAATGTTTTAAACTTTTATAATTCATCAGATTTAACAGTTGTTTATGTTCAAGCAAAAGGTGATAGTCAGTTAAGCCTTGACTCTAATTGGAGTGATGGGGTAATGAATGTAAGCAATTTAACACAAGCAGTTGCAAAAAATACACAATTAGATATTTTAGGGAATGAGTTCGATTTATATGCTGACAATCAAGAAGAATTGGAAAACATTTTTAGATATTCTATTTTTCATAGATTAGACCAAATTGAATTTTATGTGGGCAATTATGTAGATCCAAGTTCTAATTATAAAGGAAACGCTACACAAAAAAGACAAGATGCTATAACTCAAGCAATAAATGCTTATCCAGAAATAATGTCCTTAAGTTTATCAATAAGTATTATTCCATCAACTCAAAAACTAACCGTTAAATTAGCATATAATGACCCAGCAAATCCAACAGCAATAGCACAAGGCGAAAAAACAGTTACTCAAGACACAACAGTTCAACCAGAAAATTATGCAACAACTAAAAGAGCAAGCGATTTTAATGATTTTAAAATAAATGAGCGCGAAAAATCTATGGTTGCTATAACAAGTGAGCAACTTTTCCAAGTTGTTCAAGCAGGGTATAAACCTGTGTTTATAGGTGATTATAGTTCAGCAGAAATGCTTTATAATATTGCTTGTGATGTATTAAGAGAAATTATAAACGATGATATGAGTGATATGCAAAAAGTTATAGCAATATACGAATGGGTATGCTATAACAATGTTTATGACCATAATTTGTCTGACAGGACTACAGAAATTTACAGTTTAATGACTAACGCAACTGATGAAGAAAAAACAATATACGAACAAGAACTAAGAAATTATCGTGGGTTTTATTTAGAAGGAATGCTGTTAGATAATGGGCAGGCTGTTTGTGATGGTATTGCAAAAACTTTTTCTTTACTTTGTAATATAGAAGGCATAGAGTGCTATAAAGTTAATGGTTCTGCAAAAACAGGTTTAACAACAGGCGGGCACGCTTGGAATAAAGTTAAAATTACAAACCCTGTTGAAAGATGGTATTGTGTAGATTGCACTTGGGGAGATAATTGGCAAGATAATAATAATATAATAATGGAAACTTTATCTTATAATACAATGCTTGAAACAGATTACGAATTTGGAAGCGACGGCAACAGTTATAACTATCATATTGAATCTTGGCCAGAAACTGATGTTGCAATGTTTATTAATAAAGAGTTTGATAATGGCAATTTCGATTTAATAATAGATTATGTGTATGAGCTTAATGAGGCAATTAATTATTTTACTGAAAATTATACAAGTTTTGATTTAAAGTTAAGAGCAGACTTGATTGCTTTTGTAAATCTTCCAGATGGCTGGGTTTATAAGCAACTTGGTGGAACGCAAGATAATGGTCTATATGTGATATACACATTTTATAAAAAGGCGTAATGCCTTTTTTTGTTTACAAATGATAAATCAATATATATATTATATGAATTCAAAAGTAAAATTAAATGTAGTTCTTTGCTATTAATATTAATTACTAAGTATTATTTTAACAATTTTAATGTAAAATCTTAATGTAAAATTATCTTTTTTACAAAATTATAAATTTAAAATAACGCAACATTTAATAAACCTTAGTTTAATTTAAAATGCTTTTAATACTTAAATGTTAAATCTATAACAATCTAAAATCAGAATTAAAACAAAAATAAAAGCAGTAACGCAATAAATTTCTAATATTGCCTAATATAATATATAGAAATATAAAATATAATGGAAATATTTAAGTATAATATTTATATTTTAAATATAAACAGGTGATAAACATAGATAAAAATCCTAAATTATTTCTAATATTGTTTAAATTTTTAATTAAAATATATTAAAATTAAGTTTGCAAACCAAGTGTTATTTTTTAAAAAATCTATTAAAAACACCTAAAAACAGGGTATTTTAGGCGTATTTCAAGCGACACACACGGTAGGGTGTCATAAAAATCGGCGTTTTTCGCAAAAAAATTGCTATTTTTTCAAAAAAAATCAAAAAACTTGTTGACTAACTTATCTAATGCTGATATAATCACAATGTATCACTCGAAGGGGTGATGCCGTGATTGTAAAATCACGAGTAGCACATTGACAACTGCATAATAGATATAGTAAAGAGAAATCTTATACAATATCCTATAAAAATATAGTGTAATATGCAATTTCACAAAATTACAATTTACGCTAGTTTTTTAACAAACTAAAAGCTAATAATGCTAAGCATTTGTTTTCTAAAATGAGAACAATGCCAGTAACGCAAAATGTTTTTTAAACATACTTTGCTAGCAATCGACGTATACGAACAAGCTACGAAGAGCGTACGGTGGATGCCTTGGCACTAGGCGCCGAAGAAGGACGTGACAAGCTGCGATAAGCTACGGGGAGTCGCACATAGGCTGTGATCCGTAGATTTCCGAATGCGGAAACGCAACACTTTTAACAGGGTGTTATCTTAACACGAATACATAGTGTTAAGAGGGGAACCCAGGGAATTGAAACATCTTAGTACCTGGAGGAAGAGAAAGAAATATCGATTTCCTTAGTAGTGGTGAGCGAAAGGGAATGAGCCCAAACCAGTGGTGGTAACACTGCTGGGGTTCGGACTGACATCACGCACATGGCTGTGTAGTTGAAGATGATTGGAAAATCGCGCGATACAGGGTAATAGCCCCGTAAACGAAACTAACGCCGTGGCAGTCAGATTCCAGAGTAACACAGGGCACGTGGAATCCAGTGTGAAGATAGGAGGACCATCTCCTAAGGCTAAATACGACCTAGTGACCGATAGCGTATAGTACCGTGAGGGAAAGGTGAAAAGTACCCCGGGAGGGGAGTGAAAGAGTACCTGAAACCGTATGTTTACAATCAGTAGAAGCACGACTTAACGTGCGACTGCGTAATTTTTGCATACTGGCCGGCGAGTTACGGTATGTAGCAAGGTTAAGGAATTAAGTTCCGGAGCCGAAGCGAAAGCGAGTCTGAAATGGGCGACTTTTTAAGTTGCATGCCGTAGACCCGAAACCCGTTGACCTATCCATGGTCAGGTTGAAACGAAGGTAACACTTCGCGGAGGACCGAACCAGTGTTCACTAAAACGGACTTGGATGAACTGTGGATAGCGGAGAAATTCCAATCGAAACGGGATATAGCTGGTTCTCCTCGAAATAGCTTTAGGGCTAGCCTCAATTTTAGATTATCGGGGGTAGAGCACTGAATGGGTAAGGGGCCTTCGCGGGTTACCAAACTTTATCAAACTCCGAATACCGAATAATTATATAATTGGGAGTCAGACTACGGGCGATAAGGTTCGTGGTCGAAAGGGAAAGAGCCCAGACCTACATCTAAGGTCCCCAAGTTAGGATTAAGTGTAAAAGGATGTTTTATTGCTTAGACAACCAGGATGTTGGCTCAGAAGCAGCCATTCATTCAAAGAGTGCGTAATAGCTCACTGGTCGAGTGATAAAGCGCCGAAGATACACGGGGCTAAATCTTACACCGAAGATTAGGATTGCAAGTAATTGCAATGGTAGGGGAGCGTCGTATGTGGGCAGAAGCCATATCGAAAGAGGTGGTGGACTGCATACAAGTGAGAATGCCGGCATGAGTAGCGAAACTGGAGTGAGAATCTCCAGCGTCGAATGTCCAAGGTTTCCTGGGGAAGGTTCGTCCTCCCAGGGTAAGTCGGGGCCTAAGCTGAGGGCGAAAGCCATAGGTGATGGATAACAGGTAGATATTCCTGTACCGCCGCATATCGATTAAGAGTCGAAGCAGGGACGCAGTAGGATAGTCAGACCACAGGGATGGAAATCTGTGGCTAAATCATGAGGCTGACAAGTAGGGAAGTCCGCTTGTCTTAAGGCTGGGTGATGATGGGGAATGAAATTTAGTAATGAAGCTGATGAATTCACACTGACAAGAAAATCTGCTAGATAGATATGAGGTGCCCGTACCGCAAACCGACACAGGTGGACGATGAGAGAATCATAAGACGGTCGAGTTAACCATTGTTAAGGAACTAGGCAAAATTACCCCGTAACTTCGGGAGAAGGGGAGCCCACAGCAATGTGGGTCGCAGTGAAAAGGCCCAAGCGACTGTTTACCAAAAACACAGCTCTCTGCAAAATCGTAAGATGACGTATAGGGGGTGACGCCTGCCCGGTGCTGGAAGGTTAAGAGGAGGGGTTAGCGCAAGCGAAGCTTTGAATTTAAGCCCCAGTGAACGGCGGCCGTAACTATAACGGTCCTAAGGTAGCGAAATTCCTTGTCGGGTAAGTTCCGACGCGCATGAATGGCGTAACGATTTGGGCGCTGTCTCAACAATGGACTCGGCGAAATTGGAGTATACGTGAAGATGCGTATTACCTGCAACTGGACGAAAAGACCCCGTAGAGCTTTACTGCAACTTGATATTGGGTTCCGGATGTAGATGTACAGGATAGGTGGGAGACTTTGAAGCGCTCGCGTCAGCGGGCGTGGAGTCAACCTTGGGATACCACCCTTCTGCATTTAGAATTCTAACTCCATGCCGTGATCCGGGTGGAGGACAGTGTCTGGTGGGCAGTTTGACTGGGGCAGTCGCCTCCTAAAGAGTAATGGAGGCGCCCAAAGGTTCCCTCAGAACGGTTGGAAACCGTTTGTTGAGTGTAAAGGCATAAGGGAGCTTAACTGTAAGACTTACAAGTCAAGCAGATACGAAAGTAGGGCTTAGTGATCCGGCGGTTGAAAATGGAATTGCCGTCGCTTATCGGATAAAAGTTACCTCGGGGATAACAGGCTGATACCCCCCAAGAGTTCACATCGACGGGGGTGTTTGGCACCTCGATGTCGGCTCGTCACATCCTGGGGCTGTAGTCGGTCCCAAGGGTTGGGCTGTTCGCCCATTAAAGTGGCACGCTAGCTGGGTTCAGAACGCCGTGAGGCAGTTCGGTCCCTATCCGTTGCAGGCGTAGGATATTTGAGAGGAGTTGCCCCTAGTACGAGAGGACCAGGGTGAACGTACCTATGGTGTACCTGTTGTCGCGCCAGCGGCATTGCAGGGTAGCGATGTACGGAAAGGATAAACGCTGAAAGCATCTAAGCGTGAAACCTGCCTCAAGATAAGATATCCCACAGGGTTAGCCTGGTAAGACCCCTTAAAGATTATGAGGTTGATAGGTTGGAGGTGTAAGTGCAGTAATGCATTCAGCTGACCAATACTAATAGGTCGAGGGCTTGTTCAATTAAAGTTGCATTAATTTGCAGACTTTGCGTTGAATATTTAGTTTAAAATTGTTGACAAAGATTCATCTTTATGCTATATTTGTTATGCAGTTGTGAGTGTGTTACGCACACTGCTCCATTTCTGGTGACTATGGCGAAGGGGTCCCACCTGTTCTCATTCCGAACACAGAAGTTAAGCTCTTCAGCGCCGAAGATACTTGCCGAGCAGTTGGCTGGGAAAATAGGTCGTTGCCAGATTCTATTGAAAAGACAGTTCTTTTGAGCTGTCTTTTCTTTTTTATAGTTTATTAAATAATCTAAATTTTAAATGATTTAAAATGTAGTTAAAAATCAGATTTTTTCAATGGAATATTTAATATGTTTTTTAAATATTAACTAATTATATAAATTTAATTAAAATTTTAGAATTAACTTGAATTATGCATAAGTTTTGACAAATATAAAAGTAAATTTTTAGTAATTTTATTATATTGTTATGATTTGTAATATTTGATATAAAATTTTAATTAAATTTATATAAATATTTATTTCAAAAGTTTTAAATTTTTATAATAACAATTTTAGTAAGAGTAAATTTTTTAAATTTATATAACCATTTACAAATAAAACTTTAGATATAAATATATTTATTTTTATATTTTCAATATTGACTGTTTTGTAATTCTGTGTTATATTAAACTAGATATATAACAATTTAATTAAATGGTATTATTATGATAACAGATATTATTAAACTAATAACAAATAATAATTTTAATTTGGTTTATACAGAACCTAATTCTAAATTTTTTAATACAGTTGCATTAAAATCTTTTAATAAAATTTTAGAGCTAAATAATTTTAATATAATAGCAGAATTTAAATATTTAAAAGATAATATTGTAGATTTTGATTTAATTAATTATGAAAAAGAATATATTGATGGTTATATAACTTTAAAAAATGGGGAAAATTTTCTTTATAGAAAATCTAATATAAATGGTGGTATTGTCTTAACAGTTATACCTGAATTTAATAAAGATAAAATAATGATTTTTTGTGAAGAACCTTATATGAGTAACATTATATATAGAAACAGTAATGGAAATTTAACCCATTATGAGCGCTCTAAAATATTAAGTGTTTCAGGCATAAATTTGCAAGAAAATACTCGTAATATATCTGTTTATAATAATAATGATATTATGGCTAAATTTTTTATTGATATTAATCCTGAAAATAATGATTTTTATATAAAATCTATTTCAAATTATACAGGTAAAAGCAATACATTTACTAAACAAGAAGGGCAGTTTTGGTTTTGTTCAGAAAAAGTTGAAGATGCCGAACTTCATACTAAAGGAAATTTGATTATTAATGAGTTAAATAAAGATTATTTTAAATCTGTTAGTAAAAAATTAACTTCTAATAATTTGCAGAAAATCAATAAAGAAACAGCAAACCTAATTATATCGCACAATGTATGCGCAAAACAGATGTAAAAAGTGCATAATACTATTGCATAATACTATAGAAAAATATTAAAATCATAAAAAGGTAAGTGTTTAAATATTTTAAATATAATAATTGATTTACCAATTAATCAGATAGTAATATTTTCTATTAACATTTTAATTATACTTTTAATTATTAAAATAAAAAAGAACCATTTAAAATGGTTCTTTAATTTTTTATTAATATAAAATTATTGTTTTTGTTGTTGCTGTAATAATTTTTCTAATTTATCTTGTCGTCTATAATATTCGTTAATACCACGAGTTTTCACAAAATATAAAATATCACTGTTTAAATTGTTTGTTTTATAAAATTCCTCAATAGCATCGCATGCTACACTACCTTTTCGAGCAATAACACCTATTTGCCACTGTGCAAAATTGTCGTTAAATTCTGAACCGTAATTATTAAATCTAACTTTGCGTTGTTTTTGAACAGTGGGGAAGTCTTCTTTATCAACAAAATCGTTAGGTGTCCAGTTTACAACAGCAACCATACATTTATGCTTTTTGTCTTGATAAATTTTTTCAATTTTTTCATCATCATTAACATATTTTGCAAGTTCATCAGCAGTATAATCTTTAACTAAACTAATTTCTTTACAAGTTGTTTTAATTTCTTTCTTACTTTCCATATTACACCTCTTTTTATATAAATATTATATCACAGATATAAATTATATTCAAGATGCAAATTTAATATTTTTCAATAATTATCAGTCAATCCTAAAAGATAATCAGTGGAAACATCAAAATATTTTGCTAGTTTAACAATATAGTTTGCTTTTGGTTCATTGGTTTCATTTTCCCAAAAAATAATAGCGTGTTTATCAACACCAATTTCATTGGCAAGTTTTTGCAAACTTAGGCCTCTTTCTATTCTTAATTCTTTTATTCGTTTTCCAATTATCATAAAAATATTATATGAGAAATCTCACCAAAATACTTGACAAGTGAGAAATCTCACCTTATAATAAATTAAGAAATAAAATAATAATTTTTAAAATTTAGTTTTTAATTTATTATGTAAAAGGGAAATTTAATGAACATATTATTAAATAAAAGTATTAAAATTTTTTTAATAATTTTATCTTTGTTATTTTGGTTTTTAGCACTTGGTTACTTCATTATTGAATTATTAAAAATTTCTAATTTTGTAACATTGAACAGTTATTCAAAAGTTTCTATTTTTAATTTTAATACAATTATGACTATTATAACTTTTTTTATTTTTATGTTAATAAGTTTAGTTCCTATAATTTATATAGCTATTAAAATATTTAAACTAAATTTTAGAATAAAAGCGGATTTTTTATATATTTTTTTATATATTATTTTTATTTCTATTATTCTAATAATAACAGAATTTGTTTTACAAAATGTTTATGGCTTTTTTAATTTATATACTAATTATTATAACTATATCTATAATAATTTAGAAAATGAAAATTTAATTATATTAATTAATGGATTAATTTTAAACAATTTTTATAACAGTATGTTTTTTATGCTTTTGTCTATTTTGATACTATCTATTAATTATTTTATTTTAGATAAAGATAATAAAAAATTAGTAAGCAGAGAATTTGAATTACAAAAAAGTTTACCTTATTTTAATGATAATAACATTTATTCCATAAAAAGAAAGGAATTAGAGCAATCATTAAATGACAAACAAGAACTTTTAAAAATAATTGATTTGCAAAATAAAATAAATACAGTAAACGAACAAATAAATTTAAAAACTGATTTAAAGAAACTTGAATAAAATTTCATAATTAGATTTTTTAATAAAATTTTATGCAAAAGGAAGACAAAAATGAATACATCTACTAATACATATGTAAAAATAAGCTTAATAGTTTTATCTGCAATTTTTTGGGTGTTAGCACTAGGTTATTATATTATTGAACTATGCAATATCTCAAATTTTTTAAATTCAGCAGATGAAAATGTAATAATTTCAATTTTTAATTCAGAAACCATACTAACTTTGATATTTTTTGTTTTGATAATGATAGCTTGTTTGGTAATGATTATTTTATTATCAGTAAAAATATTCAACAAAAATAGTAAGAAAAATCTTAGTTATTTAGTTGTTTTTTCAATAGTTATTCTAGTTTCTATAATGCTAGTAATTTTTAAATTCATATCTAAAGCATCTTATAATTTTTTAAACATTTATGATATTCCAACTTATTATGGAGAAGTATATATTAATTATTTAATAAATTGTTTTAATTTTGAATATTTTTGCACAACTTTAATATATATTTTTGTTTCCATGTTTTTATTGTCACTTACTTGTTTTATAAAAAATGAAAAGAAAATTGAATTTGAAAATAATGGGGAAATTGAAAATTTAAACAAAAATAATTTTAGTGATGAAATAAATTCAAATAATAATATATATGCTACAAAAAGAATGGAATTAGAACAATCTTTATATGAAAAGCAAGAGTTATTGAAAATTATAGAATTGCAAAACAGAATAAATGAAATGGATAAACAAATAAATTCAAAAACCGAAATAAATGATAAATCATAATAATAAAAACTCCACTATAAATTTAGTGGGGTTTTTATTAATTAAACTTAAATGCTTTTATTCCAAGAAATTTTGCTTTTTTGCCTAATTTTTCTTCAATTCTTAGAAGTTGGTTATATTTAGCAACTCTATCAGTTCTAGATGGTGCACCTGTTTTTATTTGTCCGGTATTTAATGCAACAGCAATATCAGCAATAGAAGTATCTTCAGTTTCACCACTTCTATGCGAAATAACAGCAGTCCAACCATTGTGCTGAGCCATACTTACGGCATTTATTGTTTCGGTAACTGTTCCAATTTGGTTTAATTTAATCAAAACCGAGTTTGCACAATCTTCAACAATACCTTTCTGAATTAGTTTTGTGTTTGTAACAAACAAGTCATCTCCAACAATTTGAATTTGATTACCTAATTCATTTTTAAAATTTTTCCAAGATGTCCAATCATCTTCGGCAAAGCCATCTTCAATAGAAATAATAGGGTATTTCTTTATTAATTTTTTATAATATTTTAATAAATCGTTTGCACTATAAGTGATTTTTGATTTCCAGAAATAATATTGTCCATCTTTTTTTATTTTAATTGCTTCATTATACATTTCAGATGCAGCAACATCAAGTGCAATCATAATTTTACCTTCATAGCCAGATTTAGAAATTGCTTTTGTAATAAGCATAAGTGCTTGTTCATCATTTTCTAAATTTGGAGCAAAACCACCTTCATCACCAACAGCAGTGCTTAAACCTTTTTCTTTAATAATCCCTTTAAGATTATGAAATATTTCAACACACATCTGCAAAGCAGAACTAAAACTTTTAGCGCCAACAGGCATAATCATAAACTCTTGTATATTAAGATTGTTATCTGCGTGTTTTCCACCATTAATAACATTCATCATAGGAACGGGCAGGGTAATATCATTTTTTCGCCCAAGATATTCAAATAAATCGATACCTTTAGAATTAGCAACAGCCTTACAGCAAGCAAGTGAAACAGATAAAATTGCATTAGCACCAAGTTTGCTTTTGTTTGGTGTGCCATCTAAAGCAATTAAAGTTTCGTCTATTTTATGTTGAAAACTTGCGTCCATACCTACAAGTTTTTTGGCAATTTTAGTGTTAACATTTTTAACAGCATTTAAAACTGATTTTCCGAAAAAATAGTTTTTATCGCCGTCTCTTAATTCTACTGCTTCGTGTGAACCTGTGGAAGCACCACTTGGCACAGATGCACGCCCCATAACTCCATTTTTTAAAACCACTTCTGCTTCCACAGTTGGCGTTCCACGACTGTCTAAAATTTGTCTTGCTTTTATTGAATGTATTTTATAATTTTCCATTTCTTCCTCCTATCATAGCAAAAGTATAGCATAAATTTTCAAAAATAAAAACGATATAATATTAATTATTTGCTTTTTTTTATGCATTGTGTTAGACTTTATAAGTATATCAAAAAATATAATATTAAATTTTACAAATTTAAAGGAGAAAATAATGGCTAAAAATATTTTAGATGAGTTGAAAGAGCGTGGGCTAGTTAAACAAACAATCTATGAAGAAGATTTAAGAAAACTTTTAGAAAATGAAAAGGTTGTTTGTTATTGTGGTTTCGACCCATCTGCCGACAGTTTGCATATTGGAAATTTAGTTGCACTTTTAACTTTGAAAAGAATGCAAGATGCAGGACATCAGCCGATTGCTCTTGTTGGTGGGGCAACAGGAAGAATAGGCGACCCATCATTCAGAAATGATATGCGACCTATGATGAGTGAAGAACAACGCCTTGTTAATATAGAAAAAATTAAAAAACAAATTGAAAATTTTTTTGACCCCAAAGCACCAAACAAAGTTATAATTGTTAATAATGATGATTGGATTGGTAAGATTAAATATGTAGATTTTTTAAACGAAGTAGGCTTGCATTTTTCGGTTAACAGAATGTTAACACACGAGTGTTTTAAAACACGAATGGAAAACGGTTTAAGTTTTCTTGAATTTAACTATATGCCAATGCAAGGATATGACTTTTTACATTTGTTTAAAAATTATAATTGTGTTTATGAATTGGGTGGAGATGACCAGTGGGCAAACATTATTGCAGGTGTTGAACTTATAAGACGCAAAGAAGGCAAACCAGCCTTTGCTTCAACAATTCCACTTTTAACAAAAGCAGACGGAACAAAAATGGGCAAAAGTGCAGGTGGCGCTGTTTGGCTTGACGGAAATAAATTCAGTGACTACGATTTTTATCAATATTTTAGAAACATTGAAGATGAAAAAGTTGAAGAATTATTTAAAATGTTAACTTTTTTACCATTAGATGAAATTAAAGAAATTTGTAATTGCAAAGGTAAAGAATTTAATAAAGCAAAAGAAAGACTTGCGTTTGAAATAACAAAAATTGTTCGTGGCGAAGAAAATGCTAAAAAGGCTATGGAACAAGCAAAAGCAGCATTCGAGCAAAATGATGAAAGCAATATGCCTGTTATTGAAGTTGAAAAGCAAAAAGTTACTAACATAATAGATGTTCTAGTAGAAACAAAAATTTGCGCATCAAGGGGAGACGCAAAAAGGCTTGTTAATGAGAACGCAATAAAAGTAAATAACGAAACTATATACAGCATTGATTATAAGATAGATAAAGACGAATTTGTTTTGCAAAAAGGTAAAAAATCTATACAAAAAGTTGTTTTAAAATGAACCAATTTTTAAGTTTACCTAAAAATATAATAAATAATTTTGAACTAGAAGCGAGTAAATCTCGCTTTTTAGGTTTTGCAAAATATATTGAAACAGAAGAAGACGCAACGAATTTTTTAAATGATTTAAAAAAACAATATAAAGATGCACGGCATATTTGTTATGCATATAAATTGTTTAACACAAGCAAGGCAAGTGATGACGGTGAACCGAGTGGAACGGCTGGTAAACCAATGCTTGAAATAATTGATAAACTTAATCTTTTAAATGTTATTGTTGTAGTAGTAAGATATTTTGGTGGCGTAAAACTTGGGGCAGGAAGGCTTTTAAGAACTTATTCAAGTTGTGCTATTGATACTTTAAAACAAAATAATGTATTATGGGAAAAAGCTTTTGAGAAAGATTTAGAACTAAATTTTTCAGAATATCAAGAACTTTTAAAATTAAAAGATAAATGTAAGATAAAAATTATAAACACCGAGTTTTCAAACAAAGTATTCGTAAAATTATGTATTATGCAAGAGCTATGCATTAATTTAGGTGTTGAAAAAAGTTCAAAAGAAGTTTGGGAACACTTTTAAGGAGGAAATATGGCTGTTATTACAAGCATTGTTGCAAAAAAACGAGATAAGAACAGATTTTTAATATATATTGACAATCAATTTGCTTGTATTTTAAACGATTTTTCAATTTTTAAGTATAAACTTAAAGAAGGTAAAGAAATTACCGAAAATGAACTTTCAAATATTCAACTTGAATGTGAACAAGATATTGCTTTTGATTTAGCAATTAAATATTTAAGCAAATATACCAAAACCGAAAAAGAAGTTAAAGACTATTTAATTTCAAAAGGATATTTGCCAAGTGTTGTAAAAGATGTAATGCAAAAAATTAAAAATTATGGCTATATTAACGATGAGGGTTTGGCTAAAACTTATACAAGTATGTCGAAAAATAAATACGGAAAAAATAAAATTAAATTTATGTTAAAGTCAAAAGGAATAAGCGAAGAAAATATAGATAAAGCTTTAAGTGAGTTGGAAAGCCAAGAAGATGCAGTATATGAACTTGCAATAAAACATTTAAAAAATAAAGAAAAAAACAAAGAAAACTTGCAGAAAACTTCAAAATTTTTATATGGTCGTGGCTTTTCTTGGGAAGATATTTCAAAAACTTTAAGTAAAATAAGCAAGGAGTGGGAAGATGAAAGTTGGTAATGACCTTGTGGAAGTTGAAAGATTTTATAAGTTACTTTCAAATGAAAGTTTTATAAAACGAGTTTTTACCGATAAAGAAATGCAACATATTAATTCATTTAATGATGAACAAAAAAAGGCCGAGCGTATGGCAGGGAAATATGCAGGAAAAGAAGCAGTTGCAAAAGCCATAGGCTTTGGTATAGCAAAAGGTGTAAGTTTTAATGAAATTGAAATATTACCAAATAACGATGGAAAGCCACAAGTTTCGCTTTTAGGAAAAACAAAAGTAATTTTTAACAGTTTAGACGAGAAAAATATAGAAATTTCTATTTCTAACACAAAAAATCTTGCAAGTGCTGTTTGTATTATCTTTTAATTTAATAGTAAAATAAAAAAGCCATAAGTTTTCTTATGGTTTTTTAAATATTTTTTCAAAAAAGTAACATACTAACATAGCAATTCATTAAAAAAATGTTTTTCAATCTATTTTTTCTATTTTAAATTGAATTTATAAAAATCGAAATTTTAATATATTTTTCAAAATTTTTTAAAAATTTTTAAATTTTGGTTTTATTATTAAATTTTAGGAGATAAATTAATATGTCAAGAGAATTTAACAAGTATGCAAAGGAACTTTCTAAAAAAATTGCGAACATTCCAACAGGTAAATATCATAAAATGCCAAAGAAGGCAAAAGCATACAACGGCGAACATTTGGAAGAAACGCTTTCGTTATTGGAAAAAAGTTTAGAAACCGACTTGCTTACCTTGACAAAATATGAAGAATGGTTGGAGGCGTCTTGTGGAGAACATAAAACGCGGTGAACTTTTTTATGCTAATTTATCTCCCGTTGTGGGAAGTGAACAGGGTGGTTTGCGCCCGGTTTTAATTGTTCAAAATGATATTGGTAATAAATATAGTCCTACTGTTATTGTTGCTGCCATAACAAGCAAAATCAATAAAGCAAAAATACCTACGCACATCGAACTTTCTGCCACTACATATGGTTTGGAAAAAGATTCTGTTGTTCTACTTGAACAAATCAGAACTTTAGATAAATCTAGATTGGAAAAAAAGATTGGTGCGCTAGATTATAAAACTATGCAAAATGTAAATCAAGCACTTTTAATAAGTCTTGGATTTTATAACTAATATTTTAAACCAGATAAACTTTTGTTTATCTCTTTTTCTTTATGCGTTTTCATTAGAAGAATAGTAAGAATAAGTGCCATAAAAGCACAAACAATTCCACCAATAAAAATAGTTAAAAATGATGGGGAAATAAAATATAGTGATAACACAATAACACGCATAATAGAGCAGGCAATATTTTTATACATTATTCCAGCAGGTGCGTAACCATCTTTTTTAAGTTCGGTAAAATAATAATCTTGCATTGTAATATAAGAAAATAAATAAGCCAAACTTCCAACAGTGCTTGCTACTACTAACACAATATTGTTAGGGAATAACACAATTAAAACTATTGAAATTGTAAATAATACAAAATAAATTGCTATTGATAATATTTGAAAATTGTTAACTCTTAAATATCTACAAATATAATCAATTCCAATTTCTATAAGATAAGTTGCTGCTAGAACAATTCCAATAAGTTCGATTGATGGATTTATGTTAAAAATATAAACAGGAATTACCATATTTGTAATGGTATAGCCAACTGCCGAAAACATCCAAAAAAGAAAAAATATTTTATAAAATTTATGTTTAGGAAACTTTTTAATTTTTTTTATTTTAAATTTAGGAACTTGTTCTTTTTTTATAAAAAATGGAATTAAACTTGCAATATAAACCAAACTTGCTGAAATACATACAAATAAAAGTGAATTATTTAAAGTTGAACTTAATATGAATGCCGATGCTAAACTGAATATAAAATACCCAAGCGAGCAGAAAGCGTCATATCTAGCCATATTAGGTTGATTGCTTGAATATGTATATAAATTTTCAACAGGTGTATAGTAAAGTGCTTGCCCAAAACCACCTGATATGGCAAGAACAATTATTAATGCAATATTAAATTGGCAAAATGCAATTAAAATTGGCGTTAACAGAAAAAATAAAATATGAATTATTAATGAAGTGATATTATATTTTAAAATAAGCTTATTTAAAATTACGCTTAATAATAGATTAGCAAAACAATATATTGCAATATATGCAATAGCCCAAGTTAAACTTCCCATATATTGCAAAATTAAAACAGGAACAAAAACTTTAACAATACTGTCTGCAATACCATTTAAAAAATTATGTATATAAACCGAATTTATTGTTCTCATTTTAACCTTTTATATATTTTATTTTGTAAAAATATTTATATTTAAACTAATAAAATTTAACTAATTTTTAAAAAATTATTAATTTTTTACTATATAATTAACATATTTTTTATATTCAAAATTGTCAAGTAATTTTTAAATATATTTTTCATAAAAGCAAAATATAAAATTATATATCTAATTAAACAAAAAATTTTAACAAAATACATAAATTAAAATGCCTAATTTTTACATATAATTTTGATAAATATATTGCTTTTCCTTGCTTTGTTTTTTCTAAAAGGTATTGACATAAAGCCTTTAAAAGTGTATAATATTATTGATTTATAAAGTAGTTAAGGAGAATAATAATGAGTTCAGTAAGTGCTTCTTCATCAGTATGGTTTAAGCGTTTTATGATTTTTTTACTTGTTATTATTGTTGCGCTTTGTTTTGGGCTTACTATTTTTTACTTTTTGCGTGATAATGAAACCTTGTTATTAAACAAAAATCTTGAAAGTTTAAACATAGGTGATGAGTTTACTCTTTCGGTAATTCACCAGAATAAAGAGGGTGGAACATCTTGGGAATTAAACTATGATAATTCTGCACTAGAAATGATTTCTGAAAATGATAATAAAGACGGTGGAAAAGATTATGTTTTTAAAGCCGTTGCTGAAAGTGCAGTTTCAACACAAGTTACTTTGCTTTCTAACCGTGATAAATTTAACGGTCAATATTGCACAGTAACTATTGCAGATGGAACAAAAGAAAATCCTTTTGTTATCAGAAATGCTGCAGAGCTAGCAAGCATTGGTAAATCTGAAAGTCGTCCTTTAAGTGCTCACTATAAACAGATTAACAACATTGACCTTAAAGATTACGAAAATTGGACACCAATTGGAACAACTGAAGGCAATGCTTTCACTGGTTCATACAACGGTGATTATAATTACATTTATAATTTAACTATAAACAACACATCTAACCAAGTTGTTGCTGGTTTGTTTGGATATGTTGCAACAGGCGCGCAAGTTAGTAACTTGAACATAGACACAGTGAACATAACAGCACCAGCAAATATGATGGGAACAGTTGCAGGGCAAAATAAAGGAACAATAGAAAGAATTAATGTTACAAATGCAGTTTTAACAAATAATTCAACTTTTGCAACATCTCCATCTTATGAAATAGGTGTGGGTGGTATTGTTGGTATAACAACCAGAGATACAATAAACATAAATATAAGTCGTGTTTCATTTAACGGTAATATAGAAGTTACAACATCAAATGTAACAACTAATGTCGGTGGAATTGCAGGTGCAAACTTTGGTTCTACAATAAGAAATGCATATGCTCGTGGTTCAATCGTTTCATCAAACACAAATAACAATGTTGTAATTGGTGGCTTGGTTGGTTTAAACGCTGCAACAACAGAAGTGCAAGCAGAAATTAAAGATTACACAACAAACCTTAAAGGTAATATTATAAATTGTTACACAACTGTTGCAATAGATGCAGACAATACAACTAAAAAAGGTTATATTGTTGGAAGAAATGTAAACCCAGACGGAACAGAACCAACAACCTTTGTTGACACAGATGATGAAAATGTAAACCGTATTATTGGTGTTTATGCATTAAACAATAATGCTGGTCTTGGTTGGTGTTCAACAGCACAATCTGTTGCACAAGGCTACTTTATCAATGTTTTATCAGCAGATGATTTAACACAAGGTTTAACAACCACAGCATACAGAACATATAACACAGAAAGTGGTAATAATAAAGTTAAAGTAGAAGCAACTTGGAACTTTGAACAAGTTTGGGGTTATTCGGCGGATGTTAACGATGGATATCCAACATTAATTTTAAATGGTGCATCAGTTGAAGAGTTAAGCATTTACGACCCATATTCAGACTATATAAGTAATGAAATTTCAACAGCAGCAGACCTTAACAACATAAGAAATCGTCTTGATGGAACTTATACATTAGTTTCAGATATCGACCTTAGTGGATATGATTGGGAACCAATTGGAACACAAGAAAATCCATTTGTTGGTTCATTACTAAACCCAGATGGCTATATAATTTCAGGTCTTAACATAACTAACCACTATAACTACGCAGGTCTATTTGGATATAACTCTGGTGTTATTAATGGAATAATTGTTGAAGGCGCAAATATAAGTGATGGTGTTAATGTTGGTATTATTGCTGGATACAACAATGGTGAAATTCAAGGTTGTAGAGTAACAGGTTCAATAAGTGCAGGAACATATGTTGGAACTGTAACGGGTGTTAACAACAGATTGGTTGAAAACACAAATGCGGCAACAAGCACAATTACACTTCAATCTTCATCATATAAAGAAGTTGGTGGAATTGCAGGTGTCAACTATGCAACACTTAACAATGTAGAAAGTAGAACAGTTATTTCAATATCAGCAACAGAAGGTAATGTAAATGTTGGTGGAATTGTTGGTTCAAATGCAGAAACAAATGCAATAGTTTCTAATGCAACTAGATATGATAATACTTCAATTTCAGTAACCGGAACATTAAGTCACGCAAATGTTGGTGGAATTGCAGGTCTTAACCTTTACCGTGTTGAAAACAGTAAAGCAAGTTCAACAATTTCTATTGACACAGCAATAGCAGAAGGTTATGCAGGTGGTATTGTTGGATACAATATGGGCAACAATGCAACAGTAGAACTTTGTGAAACTGTAAGTGGAAGCGTTAAAGCGAATTGGACAGGTGGTGTTGTTGGATACAGCACAACAACTGACAACAATGTTGTAAGTGTAACTCGTTCTATGGTTCAATCTAATGTAACGCTACTTGGTAATGAAATTGGTGGTTTGGCTGGAAAAATTGACCGTGGTAAAATTACAAACAGTGCAACTTTTGCAAAACTTGACGGTAAGAAAATGAGTGGGTTTGCATCAGTTATCAGTGGAAGCACAGATTCATCTGGAAACGGTAACTATGCAACAGTAGAATACTGCTTCTCTGCAGTAACTTACACTCCATCTTCTGGAAGTATGTATTGTGAGACATCAAGTGAAATTCGTGCATCTAACCTTAGTATCTTATTTAATGAAAATAAAGGTAAAGTTGCTGGTTATGTAAAATCATCAATCTACGACAGCAGTCTTGCTGGAAATGCTGAACGAAAATATTCTTCATACAGATTAGGTAATTGGCAATTAGTTCAACCAGATGACGGAAGAACAAGCACTGATGATTGTAAGAAAGCAAGCACATTCACTAACCGTGGATTTAGCACAGAATTCTGGTCATTAATTGATGGTCAATACCCAACAATAAAAGGTTTATAATAAAAAAGAGCAATTGCTCTTTTTTATTTTTAAATATTGAAATTATATATTAATATTTTCTATTTAAAATATTTGTTTTTAAAATTGTTCTTTAATTTATATTATCGGAAGTTTTGTCTGAATGCACACGAAGCAAAGCGAGTGTATATTCAAGCAAAACTGATGTTAATTCAAACTGTGTTGCCGTTGGAACAACGGGTTTGCGTTTAGCAAATTGGTTTGCGAACATCGTGAGCAAAACAACATCACATAGTTTATATTAGTTGTAATTCTCTATAATTTATTATTTTATTTTGCTGATTGAAAATGTAAATATAAATAAAAACGATTAAATAAAATGCGATAAGTGAAAATTATTTATATCTGCAAAGTAAGGGAAGCCGTGTGGAACACGGAAAAACGACAGTTTTTTAAAAATTTTATTGTAAATATATTTTAACATAACATATTACAACATACTAAGGTTTGAAGTTTACATTCAAGGAAGAAGAGTGTAGCATAATGCTTGCAATTATGATACCGAGGCGACGCGAATGCAAAGTAAGGGAAGCCGTGTGGAACACGGAAAAACGACAGTTTTTTAAAAATTTTATTATTATAAAATTTTTACTTCCCTTACTTTATAACGTGTAGTTTTCATTTTCGGTTTTGTTTATATCTTCATTAAGTGCTTTTTCTGGGTTATCAATAAAATCTTTTTGAACAATGTTTTCACTTAAATCATCGCTTTCAGAGTTCGATAAATTTTCATTATTTTTATTAACATCATTTTTTTCTTCAGTGTTTTGGTTATTTTCTTCATTTTCTTCTACAATATCGTTATCGGGTTTTTCTTCAATTGTTTCGTTATTATTTTCTATATCATTATTTATAACAGAGTTGGCATTATAATTTATATCATTATTATTAGCATTGTTATCTGGTTGTATTGAATTTTGTTCTAAACCACTGTTAGTGTTTTCTGATAAACCATTATTAATGTTTTCGGTATCGGTGGTTGTTTCTTGATAGGTTAGTGGTTGTGGGTTTGCTGTGCTTGTGTCAGTTGCTCCAATAAAACCCATTTGCAGCATAAACACTAAAGACAATCCAGCAAGGCAGGTAACATAAACTATATAGCCTATAACTCGTCGTTTTGCTGGAACTTTTGCTTCAACTTGTTTTTCATTTTGTTGTTTTTCTGTTTTCTTAGTTTTTGCCATACCAAACTCCTTTTGTTTTTGTTAGTTTGGCAAAAATTTAATTAATTATACTTTTTTTCTACTTTAAATTAAGTTCAACAAAAAATAAAAAAATTGCTATAATTATAGCAATTATAAAACTGTTTAAATTTATTTTATAAGTTTTAATTTTTGTTTTAAATATTTGTTATTAACTTGTTTTAAAGAAATTCAGTGATAACTAATTTTTTATTAATTATTTTTAATTTTATAGATAGTGCTTGGCTTGTGTTGTTTTGCTATATCAATTTTAATCTCTCTTTCTGGCAGTGCACCATTATTTATAAATGTTTGTTTAACAGTATCTACTACTAAATCAGGTGTATTGTTTTCTTCGCTTAAATGCCCGAAAATAACAGCCCTAGTTTTGTTCCCAAGCATTTGAATTAATGTGTCAGCCGATGCCTGATTACTTAAATGTCCGTGATTGCTTAAAATTCGTTGTTTTAAAGAATATGGATATTTTGTGTTTGTTTTTAATTTTTGAATGTCGTGATTTGCTTCTAGCACAACTAAATCACTAGAAGATAAATTATGTATAATTTCAGGTGTTGTGTGTCCAAGGTCTGTTGCAATACTAAATTTAGTTTTATTGCACGAAACTGAAAATCCAACACAATGAATTGCATCGTGGTCTAAATCGAAAGTAGAAATGTTTAATTCATTGATAGAAAAATCAGACCCATTAAATTCATATTGATTTTTAAATTCAACGCCAACTAGTTTATCCGATAATACTGTCCAAGCATCACTGTGAGCATAAACCTTACAGCCATATTTTTTTGAAAAATTAGAGATTCCAGAAATATGGTCAGAATGTTCATGAGTAATAAGTATGGCATTAATTTCAGATGGGTTAACATCAATTTGCATTAAACGCTTTTCAAGTTCAAGTTTAGAAAGCCCACCATCTATAAGTATTTTGGTGTTTTCTCCTTCAATATAAGTAGAGTTGCCTTTGCTGCCACTACCTAACACGCAAACTCTCATTTTTCACTTCCTTTTAATTACCATATAACTTAAAAACAACTTTATCAATAAGTTTATTAGGTAATATTCTTTTCAAAAATCTTAAAAATTTCCAAGTAGCCCCAACAGTGCAAACAACAGGTGGGTTTTTTTGTTTAATAATTTTAAACACTTTTTTAGCAATTTTGTCAGGGCTCATTCCATTTTGCTCATATTTTTCCATTTTTTTAATACCATTTGCAATTCTTTCACCATAAACAGTATCACTTGTTGTTTCTTGTTTAATTCTGTTTTTGGTAAAATCTGTTTTAACTTCGCCAGGCATAACACAACTAACTTTTACTTTAAAAGGGCGTAATTCGTTGCCTAATGCTGAAGAAAAACTTTGTATTGCAGATTTGGTTGCCGAGTAAAATGCTTGAAAGGGAAGTGGATATTCTCCCCCCATTGAACCAATGTTTATAATTTTTCCTTCACTTTCTCGTAAATAAGGGATAGCAACTTGCGTGGTGTTAAACACTCCAAACAAATTAACATCAATTATTTTTTTAATGTTTTCACTTTTTTCTAGTTCAACAGATCCACCAATTCCCATACCAGCATTATTAATAACAACATCAATTTGGTGTTCTTTTTCATAAATTTTTTGAAAAGCATTAATTAACATTTCTTTTTTAGTAACATCACATTCAATAAAATTTATAGCATCTTCTTTTGGTGCAGTTCTACTTAAATTATATACAGTAATATTATTACTAGAAAGTAATTTTGCAATTGAAAGGCCAATTCCACTAGATGCACCTGTTATAACTACAACTTTTTTCATATTATTAATCCTTATTTTTAAATTTTAAAGTAAAAGTTTTAATTTTTAAATATAAACAATAATTTACAACTTTATTAGTAACATAATTTTAACAATTTTTAAGTTTTAACTAAATTTTATACAAATTTTATCACTAATACAGTTTATAAAAACATATGTAAATTTTAATTGTGTTTATTCTACAAAAAATTTTTACTTATTTAAGTTTACTATTTTTTGAAATAAAAAGCAAGATGTTAAACATTTATCTTTAAAATTCTTCAAAATAAATTATAAAATTAAATTTTCTAGCATTTTTAGCAACAACAATTATTTTTTTAATTTTATATAATTTTTTGTAAAGAAGGTGAGAAAATGAAAGAAATGGTTAAACAAAAATTTTATTTAATTATTAAGTATTTAATATTTTTTGTTTTATTTTATATTCTTCAAAAGGCTGAAGTTTGTGGTTTGCACCCATTTGGGTTTGGAATGTTATTTGCTCTTGTTTGGTGTAACCAACAGGTAATGGTTCTTGCTCCAATGTATATTTTAAGCGCATTTTTATGTGAGTTTAGTATAGACAGCATAATAAGTTCAAGTGTTTGTGCTTTGTTTTTTGTTTTAGTTTACTTTTTACATATTAAATTTAAAAAACCACTAAAACCTTGGCTGATAACTGTTTATGCATTTTTATCACAATTTGGATATCTTTATTTAAACACATCAAATTCAGAACAGTTTATGTTAAGTATTGTAAGCGTAATACTTGGACTTATTGCTATGATAGCATATCTTAATTTTATGCAAAGCATTTTGCTTAAAGGCGTTAAAAGAAAATATACAATAGATGAATTAGTTTCAGCAGGTGTGTTGCTTATTGCTATTGGGGCAGGTCTTGCAAGTATTCCTGATTATAACCAAATGATTTTGCACACTCTTTGTGCTTTATTTGTGCTTATAACTTGTTTTACTTTAAATTTTTCTTCAGCCTTTTGCTGCTCTATAATGATAGGTCTTGGTGTTTCGATATCAGAAATTGATGTAAGTTACCTTGCGCTTTTAACCATTTGGACGCTTATTACCTTTATGCTTAAAAATCCCAAAAAAATTTTTGCAAGTTTAGGTTTGTTATGCAGTGATGTTTTTATGTGTTTGTTCTTTTTTTCAGACTATAATTTATACTATTTGTTATCAATTTTGCTAGCAATATTGATTTTCTTAATAATACCACAAAAAGTGTTAAATAAATTTACAAGTGCATTAATTCTTGGTGAGGGTAGTGATAATATAAAAAACATTTTCGAGAGAAATCAAAAATTACTTGCTCAAAAAATATTCAACACAGGGCAAGTCTTTGAAGATATGCAAACAGCATTAAAATTACTTGCTAATAAAAAAATGGATAAAAAAGACGCTAAAATATTTTTAACTGATGAAATATGTCGAACAGTTTGTAAAAATTGTGAACAATGCGATTATTGTTTAAAAGTAGCAAATCAATCTACCAGAAATGAACTTGAAAAACTATTAGAAGTTGCATTTAACAGAGGCAGGGTTACAGCCATAGACTTGTCTAGTAATTTTATGGCAACTTGTTCAAGAGTTAATGTTATCTTAAATTCTGTAAACAACTCGACCCGTGATTTTAATCTTGCAACAGATAATCAAAAAACAATGAATAATACAAGAATGATTATTGCAGAACAAATGGCAGGCGTTGGCGAAATATTTAAAAATATTGCAAATGAAACAGAAAATTTTTCAGTTGCAAATTTAAACAAAGAACAACAAATTTTAGAGACTATGCTTTATAATAGAATTACTTGTAGTGATGTTATAATTTATTTAAAAAATCAGAATAACCTTGTAGTATCTTGTGTAATAAAAACAACTGATATAAAGCAAGATGTTATTTGTGATATTGTTTCTAAAATATTAAAACAAAAAATGGAAATTGCAAGCGTTGATTATGCAGAAAAACCTTTGTTTTCTGTTGTTTCATTGCAAACAGTTAATAATTTTGATGTGGTTTTTGGAAGTTCTGGAACTGTAAAAAACGGAAGTGTAAAAAGTGGTGATACACACTCAATAATAAGATTAGATGATGGAAAGTTTTTAATGGCTTTAAGTGATGGAATGGGAAGTGGAATTGATGCTGAACAAACCAGCAGTATAACATTAAGTTTAATTGAAAATTTTTACAAAGCAGGTTTTGATAATTCGCTAATCTTATCTAATGCAAACCGATTGCTTTCATTAAAAGATGAAGAAAGTTTTAGTGCACTTGATGTTTGCGTTTTCGATTTGAAGAAATGTATGTGTGATATAATAAAAGTTGGCGCTCCAGCAGGTTATATAAAATCAGAAAGTGAAACTTCAATTATCAGTGCACAGGCATTGCCACTTGGCATCATAGAAGATATTAATCCACAAGTTCAAAGTTTTGTTTTAAAAGCAGGAGATTTCGTTGTGCTTGTAACAGATGGTATTTCTGATGCTTTTGATAACACAGAAGAACTGCAAAACCTTATTAATAATGCAGAAACTTCTAACCCACAGGTATTAGCAGATTTAATTTTAGATAAAGCACTTGAAAAAACAGGAAATTTTGCCGAAGATGATATGACGGTTCTAGTGGGTAAAATCTGGGAAAAATTGTAAAAACATAGAAAAAACATCTTGTTTTTTATGCGATTTTGTTATATAATTAAATAAACACATATTTTAATTAAAAACAAGGAGTTTATGTTCTTATGGAAAAGGCTTTCAGAACCATTGAAGACAATAAAATGTTTCAACCGGGTTGTGTTGTTGGTGTTGCTTGCAGTGGTGGGTCAGATTCTATGGCTTTATTACATTTTTTAAACACTAATCGAGAAAAACTTGATATAGAAGTTGTTGCTATTCATGTTGACCACGGAACTCGTGCTAATGATGTAAGAGATGCTTTATTTGTTGCAGATTACTGTAAAGAAAACAGAATAAGGTTTCATAAATTTAAAGTTGAATGCAAAGTTCTTGCAAGAAAGAAAAAATTAACAATGGAAGAAGCGTGCCGAGAAGGTCGTTATGGAATATTTAAAAGTTTAAAAGATAGGGGCATTGTTGATGTAATGGCAATTGCTCATCACCAAAGCGACCAAGCCGAAACCGTGCTTTTGCATATATTGCGTGGTTCTGGTTTAAGTGGTGCAAGTGGAATGAGTTATGTTCGTGATAACTATTATGTAAGACCATTTTTAGATGTGTCAAAACAAGAAATAATGGCTTATGTTTATGAAAACGATATACCTTTTGTAGAAGATGAAACTAATGCCGAAAACAACTATTCAAGAAATATTTTACGCAACAAAGTGTTTCCTGAATTAAGAAAAATATGGCCAAAAGTTGATGAAAACTTATGCAATTTTGCAAAAATATGCAAAGAAGATGATAAAGCAATAAGAAGTTTAATGAATTTTGATGCTGTTTTATATGGTTCTAAAAACATTAAAATTCCTGTATCATATTTCCTTTATCCTATGGCACAAGTTTCAAGATTGTTGTTCGATTGTTTTGAAAAACTTGGTGTTGATTGCAATATAGAACAACGCCATATAGAACTTATATACAAACTTGCAACAGCAGGTGAAAACGGCGCAAAACTAGATATGCCGGGTGAAGTTGTTGTTCACAAAGAATATGAATATATAACCTTAATGTTAAAAAAATCTAAAAAAGTTGCAGAAGTTCAATATCCTTTTAAAATTGGAACAACAACAATACCAGACATTGGTAAAATTTATGTAAAGAAAACTAAACACAGAGAGCCACAACTTAATGCACTTATTGTAGATGCCGATAAAATTCCAGAAAATGCTGTTTGGCGAACAAGGAAAGAAGGCGACTTTATTGAAAAATTTGGTGGTGGAATGAAAAAGGTAAAAAGTTACCTTATAGACAAAAAAGTTCCAGCAAGAATAAGAAAAAGTTTACCAATGCTTGCAGTTGGGGGCGAAGTGCTTGTAATTGCTAACTTGGAAATTTCAGAAAGTTTACGAGTAACCGAAGATACTAAAAATGTTTTATTAATTAAATTTGATATGGAAAATTGGGTATAATTTACTCAATTTTTATTTTTTCCCTTTGACAAGCCGTTTTTCTATATGTTATAATCAAATTATAATTTTTATATTTTTAAGTTTTTAAGAAATAATAACATATATAATATTATAAATATTTTAAATTGAAGGATTAAGTTTTTTATGTCAAAAGGTCGAATGATTCCAATAGTTGAGCAGACAGATACGCCCAATAATAAAAAAGGTAAAACAAAGAATAAACGGAAGCCCTTTTTATTTAATACAAATAAGGCATTTTTCTTGTATAGACCTAATGATAAAATAAAAAACAAACGATTTTCTTTTCAGTCAGCATTAAATACTATCTCTAAAGAAAAGCATATGAACGACCAGATGACTGAAAAAATGATAAAAAATTCTAACGAGGCAGTAAAGAAACAGCGTTCTAAAAAGAAAAGATGGATAAGCGCAGTTTTGTTTATTATAAATGTTCTTATAGTAATTGCTGTTATCGCTTATAATTTTTTAACTGGAGAGCCAATTTCCTTTTCAGAACTTCTATTGCTTGCAATAGATTGGAAATGGGTGCTAATTGCTCTTTTAATGTTTTTCTTATATCAAGTTGTCGATTCCTTCCGAACTTTTGTGCTAATAAAATCAAGCACAGGAAAAAACAGATTTTGGTTAAGTTATAAATCAACCAGTATTTGTAAGTTTTATGACTGTGCAACACCACTTGCAACAGGTGGGCAACCATTTCAAGTTTTCTATTTAAACAAGCGTGGTATGTCGGCAAGTTCTTCAACAAGCGTGCCAGTTGCAAGATATATGTTTTCACAAATAACAACTGTTATTTTTGTTTCAATTATTCTATTTTCACAATATGCAAATCTAGCAAATTACAGCACTGTAATAGTTGCTGCTTGTTGGATAGGTTATGCACTTAACTTTGGAATGTTCTTATGTATAGTATTCTTATCAACAAGTAAAAAAATTGCTCCTGCTTGCGCTTCTGGAATTTTAAAATTTTTGGCAAAAATTCATGTAATTAAAGACTATCGCAGAACATTTTTAAAAGTTATGCGCGTAGTTAAAGAATATATTGCAATAACTCGTCAGTTTATAAGTAACTTTTGGGTAATGCTTGGTTCGTTCTTATCTTCGCTTACACTTTTGTTAATTCAATATTCATATCCATTTATAATTTATTGTATGTTAACGCCTGGCGAAATCCAATGGGAAATGTGGTTCCCTATGTTAACTTTGGCAATTATATGTGAACAAGCCAGCAGTTTTATACCACTTCCAGGTGGAACAGGTGGTGCCGAAGTTTCGTTTATGTTTTTATTTGCCACATATTTCGACCCAACAAACTCAACCATTTGGGCAATGCTTATTTGGCGCTTGTTAACTTACTATGGAAACTTACTTCAAGGTTTAGGAATTATGTTTTACGACTTTGTTTGGGGCAACAAGAAAATTGGACCTTTGCTTGAAAAATATAAAGAAGAAGATTTAATAAGGCAACAAAAACTTATAAAATCAAAAAAAGTAAAAGGGGAGATTAAAGCAGATGAATAATTCATACGAAAATCAAACTGTTCCTCCTAAAAATAAATTAGCAAAATTGTGTCTATGGCTTTTTATTGCTATCGCTGGTGCTTTGCTTGTTGCAAACTTGTGTGGTGATTTAATAAAAAACATCTTTAATGCTTTACTTTCGGGCTTAACACCAATAATTTTTGCCATTGTTGTTGCGTTTTTATTGCTAGAACCAATAAAATGGATTGAAAATAAACTTTTAAAAAATGCTTTTGTTGGTAATCCACGAGCAAAAAAATATAAAAGAATAATATCATTAACCACTTGTTATACCGTAATAATTTTAGTTATTGTGTTAATCTTGGCATTAGCAGTTCCATATGTCGTTGCACAACTGCAAGATTTAATTGCTAATCAAGATACATATATTTATAAAATCGAGCAAGAACTTACCGAACTTGTAACAAGTATAACTTCTATAAGTGACGAGTCTGTTCAAGAATCAGTAAGAAGTGCAATAACCTCTTTTATTAATATGCTTAACGAGTGGGTTGCAGGTCTTCAAGAAGATATTGCCAATATTGTAGGAATTGTAACTTCAACAGTATTCACTATAATAATGGGTATAATCATTTCTTGTTTAATGCTAAAAGACAAAGAATTAATAGCAAGTTTATCTCGTCGTTATACCTATGCTTATAACAGCAAGAAAAAAGCAGATGAAATTATTGCTATAACAAGACGTTCATCAAGTATGCTTAATCAATATTTAATAAGCAACCTTTTTGTAATGTTTATTGTTTTTGTTGTATCTTGGATAGGTTATACTATAATTGGTGTGCCTATGGCATTTATCTCTGCTTTACTTTTAGGACTTTTGTCTATTATTCCATATATCGGTGGATTTATTGCAATCATTCCTGTTGTGCTGTTAACCCTAGTGTTCGGAAGCGTTACTCAGGCAATAATTGCTGTTGCATTCGGTTTAATTTCTTGGGCTGCAATAACAACATTTATTCCGCCAATTATTTTCAGTAAACGAATGTCAACAAGAGCAATCGTAATCATTTTGGCTTTAATATTAGGTGGTGCGATGTTTGGTTTCTGGGGAATGATTTTGTCAGCGCCTGTTGTTTCTATGATTGCAATAATAATGCAAGAAAGACTAGAAATTCGGGAAGCACAACGCGAACGAGAAGAGTTGATAGATGCTGGTGTTACCGAAGCGATAACCGAAGGCGTTGCAGATATGCTTGATTTAAAATTAGATTTAGACCCTTCACTTTTAGATATTGAAGAAGAAATTAATAAACAAACAGTTAAGAAATTTAAAAAACCTCAGCATAAGGTAGATAAAGTTTTAAAAGTTTCTAAATCAAAAGATAATAAAAATGAACAAATTAAAAATGATGAACAAATATTAAAGCAAAAAAATATAAATGAAATTAAAGATGATGAAAAAGAGAAACCAACAAAATTAAACAATCAAAAAACCATTTCACAATCAGAAGATGAAATAAAACAAGAAGAAAAAACAGAAAAGAAAACTAGTAAAACAACAAATAAAAAGAAAAAGTAAATTCACCCAAAGGTGAATTTATTGTATATAAAGCTAACTTAAAGGAGAAACAAAATGAAAAAAACACTTTTTAGTGCTGCAAAGCCAACTGGAAGACTAACTTTGGGAAACTATCTTGGTGCAGTTGAAAATTGGGTTCAAATGCAAGACGATTATAATTCAATTTTTTGTGTTGCAGATTTACATTCTTTAACAGTTCCAATAGAACCAAGTGTTTTAAATGATAATTCTAATGCCGTTTTTGCAAATTATTTAGCATGTGGGTTAAACCCAGATAAATGCGTTATCTATTTTCAGTCTCATTTAAAAGCGCATACAGAAATGGGGTGGTTGTTTAATTGTTTAACTCATTTTGGTGAAGCAAACAGAATGGTTGCCTTTAAAGAAAAAATGCAACAAAAGAAAGAAGTTTTAGTTGGGCTTTTTGATTATCCAATTCTAATGGCTGCCGATATTTTAATACACGATGCCGAAGTTGTTCCAATAGGTGAAGACCAACGCCAACACCTTGAACTTGCAAGAACCTTAGCACAAAGATTTAACAATAAGTATGGCGAAACTTTTAAAATTCCAACAGGTTTATATCCTAAAATAGGTGCAAAAATATATGATTTGCAAAATCCAACTAAAAAAATGAGTAAAAGTGATGAAGACACAAGTGGAACAATTCTACTTGAAGATAAGCCTGATGTGATAGTTGCAAAAATAAAGCGTGCAGTAACCGACAGTGATACCAGAATTATTGCTTCAAATGACAAACCGGGTGTTACTAATCTATTAACAATTTATTCTAAATTAACAAATAAAACCATTAAAGAAGCAGAACAACATTTTGAAGGGGCAAACTATGGTAAATTAAAAGCAGAAACTGCTGAAGCAGTGGTTGAAACCTTAAAACCTGTGCAAGATAAATTTAACTATTATATGACACATAAAGACGAAATGTATGCAATAGCAAAACAAGGTGTTGAAAAAGTTGCTAAATACGCAACTAATAAAGTAGATGTTGTTAAAGAAAAAATGGGTTTAATTTGCCCAAAATAAAGGTGCTTTATGTTTGGATATTTAATTCCATCGCAGGAATATTTAACCGATAAAGAAGTTGTTCTTTGGAACTCTTTTAATTGTGGAATTTGCCACATATATGGAAAACATTCAAAACTATTAAAATTATGTTTAAATAGCGACCTTGGATTTTTAAATATGTGGTTGCATTATCATTATCAAAAAATACCAGATTTTAAAACTTCATTTTGCATAGGCAATGCTGGAAAACATTGTTTTGTTTTGCAAGATGAAATTTCTACAAATGTTGCCAATATTGGTTTAATTTTGCTTGATACAAAACTTAAAGATGATTTAATCGACAATAAATTTAAGCATAAATTTTTAAATAAACATTTTAAAAAGAGCATTGAACAAGCAAAAGAAAAATTCCCTAATTTTAGTCAAGTTATAACAACGCAAATAGAAAAACAAAATGAAATCGAAAAAAATTTAATTTCCGATTTAGAAGTTGCTTCGTTGTCTTCTGCAGTTATTTTAGAAAGCATTATTAAAGAATTAACCAATAATAATTTATCTAAAAATGAACAAGAGTTGTTTTTTGGTTTAGGAAGGTGGGTTTATATTTTAGATGCAATAGCAGACATAGAAGAAGACCATAAAAATAAAAACTATAATCCTATATTAGTAAATCGAAATTTCCAAGGAAATAAACTACAGTTTTTAAATATGCACAAAGAATATATTTTGCCAGTAATTGAAAAAACACTAAAAACCATAGCAGAAAACTATGGCAAATTAAGTAATTTTCAAAAAAATCATATTTTTGAAAATGTGTTAATAACTACACCCAATAATTTAAAATCAAAGTTGTTTATGCAAATAAAGTAGTAACAGGTGTGGTTGTAAGTGGTGTTGTTGTGGTTGTTACTAAACTTCTTGTTGTTTGCCCACAATAACAATTATCAGTATTATTGTCACTTTGCGAAAGTGCAACCAAAGCAATCAGTAATATCATAAGAATAACAATGTTAGATGCTAAATCAACGCCTGTGTTTGTGGTCCAAAGTGCAATAAGCAGTGCTAAAACTAAACTCTGAGTAATCGTCATATTAAATTTCCTCCAAATTTTTGCAAAAAAACTGGTTAAAATTAAATATGCGAGTAATTTTGCAAATGTTAAAAATTGCTCGCTTTTTTTATATTTGGTAAAATTTATGTAAATATATAAATTAAAAGGAAAAATTATGTTTGCTAATACTTTGATAGAACCTGTTGTTTCATCACAAGTAAAAAATTTATTACCAAATCAAAATGAACTTAATTTAATGAGTAATTTTTTTAACTCTTTTGCAGACCCAACCAGATTAAAAATTTTATCTGCGTTAAGTTTAGGAAGTTTAAGTGTAGGGCAGTTAAGCGAAACTATAGAAATCAATCAAACAACTGTTAGCCACCAACTAAAAACAATGCGAGAGCGTGGTTTAATTCAATTTTCAAGATTTGGTAAAATCTTAAAATATGAACTTGCAACTCCTCTGGTTTGCAAGGTGTTAGAATGTGGTGCAGATTTTTTGTGTAAAAATTAAAAAAATATCTTTTGTTTTTACATTTTTCGGTGTATAATAAAAATATGGATATACGACAAAAAATAAAAGAATTACCAACAGACAGTGGCGTTTATATAATGAAAAATGCCACAGGTGAAATTATATACATAGGTAAAGCCAAAAATCTAAAAAACCGAGTAAGTCAATATTTTAGAAATAGTAAAGATTTCCCTGTAAAAGTAAAAGCAATGGTTTCTAACATTGCTGATTTCAGTTATATAGTAACAAACACCGAACTTGAAGCACTAGCACTTGAAAATAATTTAATTAAAAAACATCAACCATATTACAACATTTTGCTTAAAGATGATAAATCTTATCCATATATAAAATTAAACCTTAAAAGCGACTTTCCAAAACTTGAAGTTACTAGAACTTTAAGAAAAGATGGTGCAAAATATTTTGGACCATATATTGCAGGTATGCGAGCAAATGAAATTATTAAAACTTTATGCTATGCTTATCCTTTGCGAACTTGTAATGTAAAAATAACCAAAACGCCTAAAAGACCTTGCTTAAATTATCATTTAGGTCTATGTTCGGCACCTTGCGCAGGTAAAATTTCAAAAGAAGAATATAAAAAACTTATAGATGAAGTAATCAGTTTTTTAAATGGGCACGATGATAAAGTTTCAAAAGTTTTAGAACAAAAAATGCAATCAGCAGCAAAAGCCGAGCAGTTCGAAACAGCAATCGTCTTACGAGATAGACTTGAAATGCTTAAAAAACTTGGTCGCAGCACAATAACTTATCTTAATAAATACGAAAACCTTGATGTTTTTGCTTGGGCAACAAATGGGGCACTTGCTTCAATTGCAGTTTTGCTTGTTCGTGGTGGTAAAAGCGTTGGTTGTGAAACTTTTCATCTTATAGATGTAAGCCTTGGTATGAAAGAAAGTATAGAGCAGTTTATTCCACAATACTACCTAAACGCGCGCGTTCCAGCAGAAATAGTAGTGCCTTGTGAAATAAATGAAGTGTTAAATGAGTGGCTTAATCAACAACGACAATCAGGTCTTGGAATAGATGGGAAAGGAAATGTGAAAATAACTTTTGCAAAAAAAGGTGAAAAAGCAAAACTTTTAGAAATAGCAAAGAAAAATGCTGAACTTGCATTAGATAAATTTGTGGAAACCGAAAAAAGAAATTATGATTATACTTCAGGTGCCGTTGATAAATTGCAAGAAATTTTAAAATTGAAAAAACGACCAAGAAAAATGGAGTGCTATGATATATCAAATATAAGTGGTGTTTTAAGCGTTGCATCAATGGTTGTTTTTTGGGAAGGAAAACCAGATAAAGCAAAATATCGAAGATTCAGAATTAAAACGGTTGAAGGTCCTAATGATTTTGCAAGTATGAACGAAGTTTTAACAAGGCGCTTTGAAGAAAGTAAAAAACCTAATAACGATGATGAAAGTTTTTCAATTCTTCCAGATTTAATTGTAATAGACGGTGGAAAAGGGCAGTTATCAAGTGCATATAACGCTATGTTAAAATGTGGTGTTAATGTTCCAATGATTGGTCTTGCAAAAAAAGAAGAAGAAGTTTTTTTACCAAATCAATCAGAACCTATTGTGTTGCCTCGTTCTCATAATTCGCTTAAAATGTTGCAAAGAATTCGAGACGAATCGCACCGTTTTGCAATAACATATCACAGAAGTTTAAGAAATAAAACGCAAAGTATTCTTCATCAAATTGAAGGAATAGGGCCAACTAAAACTAAACTTTTAATTAAATATTTTAAAGGTATAGATAAAATTAAAACAGCAACCAAAGACGAGTTAAGAAAAGTAAAATCATTAACAAATAAAGATATAGATAATATTTATAAGTTTTTTAATGAAAGTTAGCCAGTTTTCTTGCATAAACTAAACTAATTTATGCAAGGAGGCTGGTTTTGTTTATCAAAACATTTAAAATAAGAAGTAAATATTTAATTCTATCTTTTGCTATTTTTTTAATTATAATTTTACCTATAATTGTTATACCAGCAATAAGAAACACCCCAAACACAATAGGTTATTTGCCCAATGGCGAAACTTCAGATTTTTTAGAACTTTGGAATATTGATACTTTTGAAGGTGGAAGTTCAAGCAGAAGTGTGTTTCTAGAAAAAATCGCTATAGATTTTGAAAATCAAAACAGAGGCGTTTATGTAATTGTTAAGAATTTAACAAAAGAACAAGCACAGTTACAACTTGAACAAGGCTACGAACCAGATATGGTAAGTTTTGGTATAGGGGCAGGCGATTTATTTGTAGATTATCTCGATGAACTTTCATCAACATATTCGGTAAAAAGTGATTTAAAAAATGGGGGCGTTTATCAAGGAAAACAACTTGCAATCCCGTGGTGTATGGGTGGTTATGTTTTGTGTAGTAAAAATGAAGTTGATACAAGTAAATTGCTTGGAAACACCGAAAATCTAATTGGTTTTGGTCAAGAAAGCACAATCACTTTAAAAGCATTACCAAGTAATACCTATGCAAAATCTAGTATTTTTGCAAGTTGTTTAGAAAATTATACGCAATATCAAGCATATCAAGACTTTTTACAAAATAAATTTGAAATTTTAATAGGCACACAACGCGACTATTTTAGACTGCAAAACAGAATAAGCACAGGTTCTATAGAATGTAATTTTAGTTTTCTAGAAGAATATTCTGATTTACTTCAATGGATAGGCATTTTTAAAAATGATAAAGAAAAAACAACAGTTAATGCTTTTATAGAATTTTTGTTATCACCAGAGCAACAAAAAAAGTTAAGTCGTTTAGGTATGTTTTCAACTAATGGAACAAAAGTTTATGATGATATAGAGCATCAGGAATATATAGAGTTTGAAAAAAGTGTTAACAAAATAACAAAAACAGCAAATGCCTTTCTAACTTATGAAGAAATAAAACGAGAACAACAAAATGTTTTAGCAAAATTATTCAAATAGGGGGAAAAATGAAAAATTTTGAAAGAAAACTTACTTTAAAGTTTAAAACAAGATTTAAAGTTGAAGAAGATATGAGTAAGCATACTACTTTTAAAATTGGAGGAAAAGCAAAATATTTTGTTGTGGTTAATAAAACATCAGAACTAATATTCGTGCTTAAACTATGCGCAAAATTTAATATTAATTATTTTATTATAGGGGCAGGGTCAAATCTTCTTGTTTCTGATAACGGTTTTAATGGCATTGTAATTTCAATGCAAAACTTTAACAAAATAAATTTTATTAAAAATAATAAAGTTGAAGCATTTGCTGGCGCAAGAATTGTAAACATTGTAAATCTATGCGCAAAAAACTGTTTGGGTGGTCTAGAATGGGCAATAAACATTCCGGGAACAATAGGTGGTGCCGTTGTAATGAATGCTGGTGCTTTTAATAACCAAATATCAGATTATATTGATAGTGTTTTAGTTCTAGACAAATATAAGTTAAAAGTTTTTAAAAAAGAAAATCTTTTTTTTGATTATCGTAAAAGTATTTTTACAAATCAGAAAAAATATGTTATAATAAAAGTTACTTTAAACTTGTTGCCTAAAAATTTTGAAGAAATAGTAGAACAACAAAAAAAATATATAGAATTAAGGTTAAAATCGCAACAAGTAAAATTTGCAAGTGCAGGAAGTATTTTTAAACGAACACCCAATTTTTCTGCTGCAGAACTTGTTGATAAGGCTGGGCTTAAAGGTTTATGTATAGGTGGGGCAATGGTGTCTAAAGTTCACAGTGGTTACATTGTTAACACAGGTAATGCAACTGCAAACGATGTTTTAACATTAATTAATATTATTAAAGAAAAAGTTTTTCTAAAGTTTGGTGAAACGCTGGAAACTGAAATTGTTTATCTAGGAGAAAATAATGAAACTACAAATTAATGCAGATTATCACACTCACACAATTTACAGTGATGGTAAAGGTTCTGTGGAAGATAATATAAAACAAGCAATAAGTTTAGGGCTTGAAAAAATTGCAATAACAGACCACGGATTAAACCATCAGTATTTTGGTGGAATTTATAAAAAGCAAATGAATAAAATTGATATTTTAAAAAAGCAAAAAGAAGAAATAGAAAATTTAAAAGAAAAATATAAAAATATTCAAATTTTATTTGGAATTGAAGCAAATCTGATATCTTGCAACGGAGATGTAGATTTAACTGATGAACAATGCAAACTGTTTGATATAATTATTCTTGGAACTCATTATTCTCCATTTGCAAACAATTTTAGCCAAACATTGCATTGGAAATATAGAAATTATTTCTTTAACACAAAAAAGCATTCTAAAATTGCAACAACAGCATATTTAAAAGCAATGGATAATTATCCAATTAACATACTTGCGCATCTTAATCATATTGTTAAAGTTGATATCGAAAAAATTGCAAAAAAAGCAAAAGAAAACAATGTTTTAATAGAATTAAATGAAAAGAATTTACATTTTTCAGAAAAAGAGTGGGAAATTTTAATAGCAAGTGGTGTTAAATTAGTTATAAACAGCGATGCTCATAATCCAGAAGATATAGCAAGTTTTAAAAATGTTGAAAAATTTTTGCAAAATAAAAATATTCCAGATAACAGAATAATAAATTTAAAAAATATTAATTAAATTATCTATTTTTTGTTGAAAAAAATTTTAAAAACAAGTAAAATTAAAAACAATATTTAAAGGGGGTGAAAAAGTTGTCGTTTTCATTTGATGCAAAGTTTGAAGTTGCAAAGTCTTCATTACCAGATAAACTGTGTTGTGCCAAAGCCGAATTATCGGCACTTTTTCGCACCTGTGGGCAACTTAATCTTGAAAAAGGCAGTTATTCAATAGAACTTGTAACTGAACTTCCTAATTTATTCCCAAGAATAAATGGTTTAATAAAACTTATAAAGCCAGAGTTTGATGAACTTACTTTAACAAAAGAAGAAAGGCAAAATCACAGCATAAGATATCACATCGGAATTCCTGTTTCTATTTCTAAAGATTTGTTACTAGATTGCTTTGTGTTCCGTTCTTTTTCAGAAGGAGAATTCGAGCAAATAGAAGGTATATCAAGGCAACTAGTTGAAAATGAATGTTGTGCTAAAAGTTATATAAAAGGTGCTTTTTTGGGCTGCGCAAGTGCTAATATTGTAATAAAAGATATCAACGACTTAAAAAAGCACACTGGTGGATATCATCTAGAATTTGTATTCAATTCGCAAAATCTTGCAAATGATTTTATTCATTTACTGTCTTCACAGGGAATACCAGCAAAAATAATGCAACGAAAAAAACTTTGGGTTGATTACATAAAAGAAGCCGAACTTGTAAGTGATTTACTTGCTCTTGTCGGCGCAAATAATGCTGTATTAACTTTACAAAACGAGTTTGCTGTTCGTGAAGTTAGAAATCAGTTGAATCGTCAATTAAATTGTTTAAATTCAAACATAAGTAAAATGGTTGAAGCATCAATTAAACAAATTGATGCTATAGAATACATAAGCAAAACTGTTGGTCTTGAAACTTTGTCGCCAACTTTATACGAGTTGTGCTTGTTGCGTTTGGCTAACCCAGAAGAAACTTATGAAAATCTTGCAAAGTTAATGACCGAACCTTTAACCAAAAGTGGAGTAAATCACAGATTAAGAAAAATTGTTAAAATTGCAAATGATTTAAAACAAAATGCAGAACAAGATGAAAAGAATGACGAGCAAGAAAATCAACAAACAAAGGAAATAAAAGAAACGGAAATTAAAGAAGAAAAGACACAAGAGAAAAGAGAGCCTGAATTTCCCGTAATGGAAGATTTTGGTAATTGGAAGTAAAGGAGTTTTATAATGGAAAAGTTTGTGCATTTGCATTTGCACACACAATATAGTTTACTAGATGGTGCAGCTGTAATTGATAAGTTGGTAAAAGTTTTAGAACAGCGTGGCGCAACTGCCTGTGCAATGACTGACCACGGAAATATGTATGGTGCAATAAAGTTTTATAAGGCTTGCAAAAAGCATAATATTAAACCTATAATTGGAACAGAATTTTATGTTGCAAAAAATTATAAAGAAAAAACAGGAAAGTTTGATTATGCGCATTTAATATTACTTGCCAAAAATGAACAAGGGTATAAAAATCTTGTAAAACTTAATTCAATAGCGTGGGTAGATGGCTTTTATTACAAACCAAGAATAGACTATGATTTGCTAGAACAACACAGCGAAGGTCTTATCTGTTCAAGTGCTTGTCTTGCAGGTGATGTTCAAAGATATCTTGTAAATGGCGAGTTCGATAAAGCCGAGCAAATTGCTATAAGATTAAGAGATATGTTTGCACCGGGTGATTTTTACATAGAAGTTATGGACCACGGAATTCCTGAACAACGCCAAATTTTGCAAGCACAATTCGACCTAGCAAAAAAAATTGGCGTAAAAACAATAGCAACAAACGATGTGCATTATATTTATCCAGAAGATGCAGAAATGCAAGATATTATGATGTGTATTGCAACAGGTAAAACTATTGATGACCCAGACCGTATGCGAATGGAAGGCGACCAATTCTATTTAAAAACAGAAGAAGAAATGCGAAGAATATTTGCAGCACACCCAGAAGCAATAGACAACACTTTAGAAGTTGCAGAAAAAGTTAATTTTGATATAGACTTTAAAAGTCAATATTATCCTAAATTTACAGCACCAGACGGAATGACTAATTCAGATTATTTAAGAAAAATTACTGAAGAAGGTCTTATAAAACGCTATGGTAAAATAACCCCAGAAATTAAAGAACGCTGGGATTTTGAAATGAATACTTTGGAAAAAAGTGGCTATGTAGATTATTATCTTGTTGTTTGGGATTTTATAAATTTTTCAAAGCAAAACG
This sequence comes from uncultured Clostridia bacterium, assembly GCA_944383275.1. Lineage (GTDB taxonomy): Bacteria > Bacillota > Clostridia > Christensenellales > UBA1242 > UBA7584. Next base: position 28,408 of record CALWOV010000001.1, on the reverse strand, counting down.
ATGTTCCTGTTGGGCCGGGGCGTGGAAGTGGTGCTGCAAGTATCATTGCGTATGCCATAGGAATAACTGATATTGACCCATTAAAATACGAGTTGTATTTTGAGCGTTTTTTAAATCCAGAACGCGTAAGCCCACCAGATTTTGATATAGACTTTTGCCCACAAAACAGATATAAAGTTATAGATTATGTTACACAAAAATATGGTGCAGGAAATGTAAGTCAGATTATAACATTTGGAACATTGGCAGCAAAAGCCGCAATAAAAGATGTTGCTCGTGTTTTAAAAATGCCATATAGTGATGTGGATAAAATAACAAAAGCCTTTCCAACTCCTACTAAAATGCCAAAATCACCAGCAATAAAAAAATTGTTTGGTGTTCATTTAGATGAAAACGATGACCACGACCATATTGTTCCAGAACTTCACGAAATGTATGAAAACGACCCACTTGTTCAAAAAATTGTAGATGTTGCAATTAAACTAGAAAATATGCCAAGAAACACAAGTATTCACGCTGCTGGTGTAATTATTTGTTGTGATGAAATAAGCGACCATTGTCCACTAGCAAAAAATGGTGAAATGGTAACATCGCAATACGACAAGGGTGAAATTGAAGAAATAGGGTTGCTTAAAATGGACTTTTTAGGTCTTATAACCCTTACTGATATTAACTTGTGTTTAAAACTTATAAAAGAAACACACGGTATTGATGTTGATTTTTCTAAAATGGAATATAACGACCCAGCAGTTTACGATTTAATTTCTTCGGGTGATACCGATATGATATTCCAAGTTGAAAGTGGTGGTTTTGCAAAATTGTTAAAAGATGTAAGACCGGTTCAGTTGGAAGATATTATTGGTGCCGTTGCGTTATACCGTCCGGGACCTATGGACTCTATTCCAGAATATTTACAAAACCGAAAAGACCCAAGTTCTATTGTCTATGAAGATGAACGATTAAAACCTATATTAGATGTAACCAATGGTGTTATGGTTTATCAAGAACAAGTTATGAAAATTTGTCAGGTTATTGCAGGATATACAATGGGGCAGGCAGATGGTGTTCGTAAAATTATGGGTAAAAAACTTCTTGATAAACTGCCAGCAGAAAAAGAAAAATTTATAAATGGCTGGATTGACCCAGAAGGCAAAAAAAGCATTGCAGGTGCAATTAAACTTGGAATGAAAAAAGAAACGGCAGAAAAATTATGGAACAAGATGGAAAAATTTGGACGCTATGCGTTTAATAAAGCGCACTCGGCAGCGTATGCTGTCATCACATATCAAACTGCTTGGCTTAAAAAATATTATCCTGTCGAGTTATATGCTGCTATTTTAAATAACCGTATAACTAAATCAGATGAAATCACGCATTATATTGAACTTGCGCGAGCACACAACATTCAAGTTTTACCACCAGACATAAATAAAAGTATGGCATATTTTAGTGTAGAAGGTAACAACTTGCGCTTCGGGCTTGGTGGACTTAAAAATGTTGGTGTTGCTGTTGTGGAAGAGATTGTTAAAGAAAGACAGAAAAATGGTAATTTTACAGATTTGCAAGATTTTATTTCAAGAATGGGAAGTCAGGCACATAATAAACGCTTCCTAGAGTCAATGATTTGGGGTGGTGCTTTTGATGTTTTTGGCGCAAAGCGAAGCCAAATGATAGCAATTTATGAAAAAATTGTTGAACGAGTAAATTCTGACAGAAAGCATCAAGCCGAAGGACAAATGACTTTATTTGATAATATGCTTAAAGAAGATAAATCTTTAAACAAAATTGAATTACCAAACATACCGGAATACAGTGACCAGCAAAAACTTAAATTTGAAAAAACAGTGCTTGGTGTTTATATAAGTGGGCACCCACTTGACCAATTCCGAGACCAATTAAGAAGTTTCGGTTTTTCAAGTGATATGCTTATTGGTAGAACAGTTGAAAACAATGAAGGCGAAGAAGAGGAAGTTATCTATGATAATGTAAGTGATGGGCAAGTGGTAAATTGTGGTGGAATTATAAATAACATTAAAAAAATGAACACTAAAAATGGCAACAGAGATATGGCAATAGTAACAATTGAAGATTTGTTTGGAACTTTTGATGTTATGGTGTTTCCTAACCTTTATGATACTTATAAATCAATTTTAAAAGAAGATAGTTTGGTTAAACTTAAAGGTAAAATAAGCATCAGAGAAGGCGAAAAACCTATAATTTTGCTAGAAGAAATGGAAACTTGGAATGTTAAAGCAGAAAACAAAACAGAACAAAAACAACAAGAAAAACAACAAAAACTATATTTAAAATTTTCAACAGAAGATAAACAAACAATGGATTTGGTTGTGGATATTTTAAAAACTTATTCAGGAAAAATACAAGTGGCAGTGCAGTGTTCAACCAATAACAAGTTATACAGTTTACCATATAAGGTAGATGGTAGTTCTGCTTTACTTAATGAACTTTATGCAGTGCTTTCTGAAAATTGTATTAAATTAATTTAAGGGGTTAGTATGGAAGAAAAAATGCGTATTGCTGTTGTTACAAGTGGTGGAGATGCGCCAGGTATGAATTCGTGTCTTAAAGCAATAGTTGACATAGCAAGTAGAAAAAACATAGAAATAATTGCATTTAAGCGTGGGTTCAATGGCTTAATTAATGATGATTGGCAAAAACTTGAGCCTAAAGATGTTGCTTTTATTTTCTCTGTTGGTGGAAGTTTAATATATGCTGGAAGATGTAAAGAGTTTCAAGAAGAGTCTGGAAAGCAGAAAGCACTTGCAACTTTAAAAAAGCATAACATAGATAGTTTAATAGTTCTTGGGGGCGATGGTTCAATGCGTGGCTCTGAAGAACTTTCAAAATATGGCATTAATATTTATGTTATACCTGTAACTATCGATAATGATGTTAATTGCACAGACCGTTCTATTGGTTTTGATACTGCCATAAATAACGCTATTAATATGATTGACAATATTAAGCAAACAATGCTTGCAAATGAAAGAATAGTGCTTGTGGAAGTTATGGGCAGATATAAAGGTGATATTGCCTTATATAGTGCACTTGCAAGTGAAAGCGATATTGTTGTAACAGCCGAACAACCTTTTACCAAGGAGCAAATAAAAAAAGCAATTTTAAAAGAAATAAACAAAGGCAATCCATCTCCAACAGTGGTTATATCAGAAAAACTTTTCGATGTTCCATCACTTGCAAAAGAAATTGAAAAAGAGTTCGGAAAAGAGTGTCGTGGTATAGTTCTTGGCTATATGCAACGAGGGGGTGGACCAACTGTTTATGACCGTTTATTATCTTTAAGAATGGCAAGTTGTGCCGTTCATTGCGCTGTAAAAAGAATGAAAACTTCTGCTATTTGTATAGATAAAGGCGAAGTTTTTCCAATGCCTATTTCAAAAGCGATAAAAGCTCCATTACGAGTGCATAAAAAACATTTAGCATTATTTGATGAATTGCATAAATAAAATTTATATTTATTTAAAGAACCTTAGGGTTCTTTTTATTTTTTAAAAAATTGAGTATTGACACACTGTTCGTGTTGTGATAAAATTTTACTAGCATATTAATAGTGGGAGAAATTATGTATTACGAACAAAATAATAAAAGAACGCTAACTGAAAAAGAACTAGAAAATATATATAAACTATTAAATGAAAGAAAAGAAGTTTGGCTAGGATATTACAGTCAAGATTTCGTTCCTTTAAAGTTTATAAATAGAACTATTCGCGCATTTGAACACGATGTTTATTTAATGTTAGGTGGTATGCCTAGTGAAGAAAAACAAAACATAATGAAAAATTTTGTTAAAGATATAGCAAAAGTTGAAGCAAATAAAAAAAATAATATCAGATACAATGCTGAACACATAGATGAATTAATACAAAATAATTTTGTTGTTGTTTTAAATAGGGCTGATGAGTTGTTGAATTTATATAAAGCAAAAGATATTTCTTATCAAGATTCTATAAACTTAAAAAAATATTATAGTTTAGAATTGTTCTTTTTAATAGAAAATAGAGAAACACGAGATAAGTTTTTTAATCGTTTTAAAACTCAACTTAAAGAAATAATGTCAGCAAAAGAAGAAGAAGTTGAAAATTTTTATAAAGATGAAAATAATTTAAAAGAGATTAAAACTAATAAAACAGATGATAATAAAAAAGAAAATTTTGATACTATATATAACAGTTTTAATTTTTACAAAAATAAATCAAAAATAATTGATTATCTAAAGCAACGAAAAATGGAAATCTGTGCTTTATATGCACAAGAAACAGTTCCTTTAAAATATAAAACTAATTTATTAGAATCTTTTAATATGGAAATGGCGCTTTGTGCAACCGAAGATTTTAAAAATGAACCAGATTTAGAAAAACTAGAAAGACAACTATCATTAGAACTTGAAAATATATCGGAATTAAAAAAAGATGGGAAAGAAATACCATTAAATTTACTTGCTAAACAAATATTGCAAAATAAAGATGAATACTTGGCTAAGCGTGAAAAAGAATTGATTGAGTTATATAAAGATGATAAAACACATTTCTTTAGTTTTGTTCAATTAGATGGAATTTATATGCTTGATTGCTTATTGTTTTATAAAGATTTAGATGAAAGAATGAAAAAAGTTCAAAATTTTAGAGATGAAATAAATAACTTAAAAGACTTCAAAACAGAACGAGCAAAAATCAATCAATCTATAACATCAAATGGCTCTGTTGAAAATATTAATTTTTGGAATAAATTCTACGAAATTCCACATAAAGACATTACAGATGATTATTGGAATAATTCAAGAGACTATTTACATAAACGCGCTAAAATTCTTGCAAAAATTTATAGAGATACAGAAGGCGAGTCTTATTATGATGATGTAAAATTTAATTTTGAAACTGAATTAAAACTTAAGACTATATTAAATCAATCTAATGATGAGTTAAATAATTTATTAAGAAATGAGTTTAATTGTATGCTTGCAAAAGCGGAAAGACGAAAGTCGACCTCTTTTATTGATAAAAAAGAAAGTGTTCAGTTAAATATGATAAAGGAAAATTGGGATAATTATTTAGAGAAAAGAAAAAATTATTTGCTTAAAAAATATAGAAACAGTGCAATTCCACTTGAACTTAAAGATGAATTAAAGGGATTTTATAACTTTGATGTTAATTTCTTTGTTGAAGATGATAACTTAAAAAAGGAATATAAAGAAAATTTTGAAGAAAAAATTGAAGAAGTTTATTTATCTAGGGTTTCAAAAAAGGAACAAGATGATGAATCTTGTAACCCTATATTAACAGATAATAATTTCAGTTGTATGTAGTAAAAAGGCTAAGTTATTTACTTAGTCTTTTTTGTTATATTAAGTATATATAATAATTAGTTTTATAATATTGAAAATAGGTTATAATTACAATTAAATATTTCATTTTATCTATTAAAATAAGGTATTTTAGAGTGATTTTTAAATAAATCAAAAAAACTATATAATAATTAAAAAATTTATAAAAAACTGTTGACATCATTTTTTTTTTGTATTATAATAAACCATACTAGTGGGCTAGGGTTGAAGCGCAAAGTTACTAAAAAAGCAACATTTTTAGAGAATTTGTGTGGACAAGTGATGCAAAAGCATTGCGACCAAGCAATTTTGTTTTTTTATTTTTTTTGCCCACAAATAGCGACACACCCGGTTGCGTTTATTACGCGCGTGTGCGTTTCCTATTTTAATATGCTTGGCAAGTGAAACTTATTCGGAGGTGTGTATGAGTACACAAAAAATCAGAATCAAACTTAAATCATTTGACCACGGTTTGATTGACCAAGCTGCCGCTCGAATTGTTGAAGCAGCCCAAAAGTCCGGATGCAAAATTTCAGGTCCAATTCCTCTACCAACAGATAGAGAAGTTGTAACAGTTTTGCGTTCGCCACACGTAGATAAAGATAGTCGTGAGCAATTTGAATTGCGCACACACAAACGCCTGATAGACATTTTTAGTCCTACCAGCAAAACAATGGATACATTATCTAAACTTGATTTGCCTGCTGGTGTGGATATAAAAATTAAACTCTAATGGCAACAACAAAGGAGAGATGAATTATGAATAAAGCAATTTTAGGTAAAAAACTTGGTATGACACAAGTTTTCTCACCAAAAGGTTTGGTTATTCCTGTAACAGTTATTGAAGCAACTCCTAATGTGGTTGTTCAAATTAAAAACGAAGATAACGATGGTTACAATGCACTTGTTGTTGCTTATGGGGATATAAGGGAAAAACTTGTAAACAAACCACGAGAAGGTGTTTTCAAAAAGGCTGCTGTTGAGCCTAAAAGAATGTTAAAAGAATTTAAATTCGATGACATTTCAAATTATCAAGTAGGGCAAGAAATTAAATGTGATGTTTTTGCAGAAGGCGAAAAAATTGATGCTGTTGCAAATTCAAGAGGTCGTGGGTTCACTGGTTCTCTTTTCCGTTGGAATATGAGACACCAAGACAACACACACGGTGGTAACAAAGTTCACCGTCACCAATCATTAGGTAGTGGTCCTGGAATTGGAAAAGTTTTTAAGGGCAAAAGAATGGCTGGTCGCTATGGTGGCACACAAGTTACAGTTCAAAACCTTGAGGTCGTAAGGGTTGATAGTGAAAGAAATTTAATTTTGGTCAAAGGTGCAATTCCTGGTCCACGCAATGGTGTGGTTATGCTTAGGAATGCAATTAAGGCCTAGTAAGGAGAAAAGCATATGGCTATAAAAACAAAAGTGTTCGATATGGACGCAAACGAAGTTGGAACAATGAGTTTATCTGATGCTGTGTTTGCTGCTCCTTATAATGAACCACTTATTCACCAAGTTGTAGTTGCATACCTTGCAAATCAAAGACAAGGAACAAAAAGCACATTAAATCGTGGTGAAGTTCGTGGTCGTGCTAAAAAACCATGGAGACAAAAACACACAGGTAACGCAAGACAAGGTAGCAGACGTGGTCCTCAATGGATTAAAGGTGGTTTGGCTTTTGCAATAAAACCACGCGACTTTTCTCAAAAAGTTAACAAATCTGCAAAACGTTCTGCATTCCGCAGTGCTATAAGCACAAAACTTGCACAAAACGATGTTAGAGTTCTTGATAAGCTTGAACTTAAAACATTTAAAACAAAACAAGTTCAAACAATTTTGGATAAATTTGGCTTTGATAAAACTGTTTTAATAGTTATAAACGAAGCAAATGAAAACATTCAAAAAGCAACTGCAAACATACCTACAGTTGAACTTGTAAACGCAAACTTATTAAATACTTACCAAATTGTGTCTAAAAACAAAGTTCTTATAACGAAAGATGCAATAAAAACTATAGAGGAGGCTTATGCTGAATAATGGAAGCAAATAAAATCATTATAAAACCGCTATTATCAGAAAAAAGCTATTCCGATATAGCAAAGAAAAAGTATTGGTTTATTGTTGATAAAAATGCAACAAAAACACAAATCAAACAAGCGGTTCAAGAAATCTTTGGTGTTGAAGTTGAATCAGTTAATACTTCAATAACCGCTAAAAAACCAAAAAAACGTCAAGGAAGAGTGAGTGGTTATACTTCTGAAAACAAAAAAGCAATCGTAACATTGAAAAAAGAAAGTAAACCTATTGCATTCTTCGAGAGTTTATCATAGGGGAGGTAACACAAAATGGCAGTTAAAAGATATAGACCAATAACACCTTCTATGCGTGGAATGATAAGGCCAACATTCGAGGAGATTACAACTAACACTCCTGAAAAAAGTTTGTTAGAGCCAATTAAAAAACACGCTGGTCGTAATTTTCAAGGTCGCATAACTGTTCGTCACCAAGGTGGCGGAGTGCGCCGTAAATATCGTGTTATCGACTTTAAACGCAACAAAGATGGAATTCCAGCAACTGTTGCAACTATCGAATATGACCCAAATCGCAGTGCTTACATTGCACTTTTGAACTATGCAGATGGTGAAAAAAGATACATTCTTGCTCCACTTGGCTTAACAGTTGGTCAAGTTGTAATGAGTGGAGACCAAGCAGAAATTAAAGTTGGAAACGCAATGCCAATGAGTGCTATGCCGGTTGGAACTGTTGTTCACAACATAGAAATGCAACCAGGCAGTGGTGGAAAAATGGCACGCTCAGCAGGTAATTCTGCGCGTTTAGTTGCAAAAGAAGGAACACACGCAACATTAAAACTTCCTAGTGGAGAAATGCGTATGGTTTCTATAAAGTGCCGTGCAACTATCGGGGAAGTGGGAAATACTGACCACGAACTTGTTAAAATTGGAAAGGCAGGTATAAATCGCCACAAAGGAATTCGTCCTACCGTTCGTGGTAGTGTTATGAACCCTGTTGACCACCCTCATGGTGGTGGTGAATCTAAAGCGCCTATAGGTCGACCAAGCCCTATGTCCCCATGGGGTAAAAGAACTCTTGGTAAGAAAACTCGCAACAAGCGTAAGCCAAGCAGTCGTATGATTTTGAAACGAATTAACTAGGAGTGTTGATTATGAGCAGAAGTTTAAAGAAAAAACCATATGTTGAAGAAAGATTAATGAAAAGGGTTAAGGCTATGAACGAAGCAAATCAGAAAAAACCTATTAAAACTTGGTCTCGTGCTTCAACTATATATCCAGATTTTGTTGGACATACAATTCAAGTTCACAATGGTCGTAAACACATTCCAGTTTACTGTTCAGTTGAAATGGTTGGGCATAAACTAGGCGAATTTGCTCCAACACGCACTTTCAAAGGACACGCTGGTTCAAAAGTCGTAGGAAAGAAATAAGGAGAGGTGTTAACAAATGGCAAAAAGAATGAGAGAAAAAGCAGCAAAACGATTGGAAAATCGTGATAAACGCCCACAGGCTACTGCAAAATTTGTTCGCATAAGTCCAAGCAAAGTTCATATAGTGCTTGACATTATTCGTGGACAAGATTATAACAACGCTTTGGCTATATTGAAAAACACCCCAAAAGCAGCAAGCGAAATTTTGGTTAAAGTGTTAGAAAGTGCTGGAGCAAATGCTGAAAACAATTTGAATTTAAGCAAGAACGACCTTTATGTTGCAGAATGCTTTGCAAACGAGGGTCCAACTTATAAAAGACATTGGCTTCGTTCTCATGGAAGTGCTGACTTAATTAAGAAAAGAACAAGTCATATAACAATTATATTAGATGAAAAAGAAAACCAAAACAAATCATCTAAACAAAAAACTAAAAAAGAAACAAAACAAAATGTTGTTGAAAAAGAAGTAAAGGCTAAACCTGCACAATCAGAAGTAGCAGTTGAACCTGCTAAATCAACTGAAAAAAAATCAACCAAAACTTCAACAAAACCTGCTACAAAAAGCGCAACTAAAACAACAACAAAATCAACTGCTAAAAAGGCAGACGAACCAAAATCAAGTAAACAAGGAGGCAATAAATAATTATGGGTCAAAAAGTTAGTCCTCACGGACTTAGAGTTGGCGTTATAAAAGATTGGGATGCTACTTGGTATGCTGACAAGAAAGATTTTGCTAACTTGTTGGTTGAAGATAATGCTGTTCGTGAGTTTGTTCAAAAGAAATATCGTGATGCATCAGTTTCTAGAGTTACAATAGAAAGAACACAAGGAACTAATGGTAAAATTGTTGTAAACATTTTTACAGCAAGACCAGGTGTAATTATAGGTGCTAAGGGTGCAGGTATCGAAGCGCTTAAAAAACAACTTGATAAAATAGTTGAAGGCAAACAACTTATCATTAACATAAAAGAAATTAAACAACCAGATTTAGATGCTAATGTTGTTGCTCAGGCAATTGCAGCGCAAATTGAAAAGCGTGTTCTTGTTAAAAGAGCTATGAAATCAACATTGCAACGCGTTATGAAAGCAGGCGCTCAAGGTTGTAAAATTGTTGTTAGTGGTCGTATAAATGGTGCCGAAATGGCAAGAAGTGAATCTTATGCACAAGGCTCAATACCTCTTCACACATTGCGTGCAAACATAGACTATGGTTTTTGCTCTGCACACACAACATATGGTGTGTTAGGTGTTAAGGTTTGGATTTACAAAGGTGAAGTTTTAAGCAGACAACAAAACACTTCTACCCCTAAAAAACAAGGAGGTGAAGAATAATGTTATTGCCAAAGAGAACAAAACACCGTAAAGTTCACCGTGGAAGAATGAAAGGTAACGACTTGCGTGGAAATCGCGTAAGTAACGGTGAATATGGCTTGGTTGCTATGGAACCTTGCTGGATTAAATCAAATCAAATAGAAGCGGCTCGTGTCGCAATGACTCGTTATATGAAGCGTGTTGGTAAAGTTTGGATAAAAATTTTCCCACACAAACCATATACCAAAAAGCCTCTTGAAACCCGTATGGGTAAAGGAAAAGGTAACCTTGAAGGTTGGGTAGCAGTTGTTCGACCAGGTCGTGTAATGTTTGAAATTGCTGGCGTTAGTGAAGATGTTGCAAGAGAAGCATTAAGATTAGCAGCACACAAATTGCCAATTAAAACAAAATTCTACAGCAAAGCAGAACTCGATGCAGAAGTAAATGCTAAACTTGGCATTTGCAACTGTGATGCAGAATGTGATGATAACTGCGAATGTGGTTGTGCTGATGCAAATAGTGTAGCAGAAGGTGGTGAGAACAATGAAGAATAAAGATTTTCGTGATATGACAACTGACGAGTTAAACACAAAACTTAAAGAACTCAAATCAGAACATTTTAACCTTCGTTTCTCACACGCTACTGGACAACTTGCAAATCCTATGATGCTTAATACAGTAAAAAAAGATATTGCAAGAGTGCTTACTATTTTGCGTGAACGCGAAATAAAAGAGAAAAAGGCTAATTAAGGGTGGAGGTAGTTTATGGAAACAGCACAAAGAAATCTTAGGAAAACTCGTGTTGGCACAGTTGTTAGTAATGCAATGGATAAAACCATTGTTGTAGCAATTGAAAACAATGTTCGCCACCCGATTTATAAAAAGATTGTTAAGAAAACAGTTAAATTTAAAGTTCATGATGAAAAGAATGAATGTAATGTAGGTGATGTGGTCGAAATCACTGAAACTCGCCACCTTTCAAAAGACAAATATTTTAGATTGGTGAGAATTATAGAAAAAGCGAAGTAATCAAAGGAGTTTATTGTTATGATAATGCCTCAAACAAGATTGAAAGTTGCTGATAACACAGGTGCAAAAACATTAATGTGTATCCGTGTTCTTGGTGGTTCTTTCAGAAAAAGTGGAAACATAGGCGATGTTATTGTTGGAACAGTTAAAACAGCAATTCCTGGTGGTAGTGTTAAAAAAGGTGATGTTGTTAAAGCAGTAATTGTTAGAACAAACAAAGGCGTTCGCCGTTCTGATGGCAGTAGTATCAGATTTGATGATAACGCTGTTGTTATTATAGATAAAGATAAACAACCAAAAGGCACTCGTGTGTTCGGACCGATTGCTCGTGAACTTCGCGACAGAGGATATATGAAAATTATATCTCTTGCCAATGAAGTATTATAGGGTAGGGGGTTACAGTTATGGCTAACAGTAATTTAAGAACAGGCGACACCGTTTTGGTGATTGCTGGTAAAGAAAAAGGTAAAACCGGAAAAATAATTTCAAGCGATGCTCACAAAGGTCGTGTTGTTGTTGAAAACATAAACATTGTGCACAAACATCGCAAACCTCGTTCTCAAAAAGACCAAGGTGGAATTAAAAAGTCTGAAGCACCTATCGATGTAAGTAATGTTCAAATAATTTGTCCTTCTTGTAAAAAAGCAACCAGAATTGGACATTCTTTTGATGACAAAGGTAACAAACACAGAGTTTGTAAAAAATGTGGTGCATATATGGATGCAGAAAGAAAAGTTAAAACTTCAAAAACTGCAAAAGTAAAAGAAAAAGCAGACAGCAAAGCAGAAGTTAAAGCAGATTCAAAAGCTGTAAAAGAAACTAAATCTGCTTTACCAAAGGCTGCAAAAACAGATTCAACAAAAGCATCTAAAGCAGTAAGCAAGGTCGATGGTGCTAAAACTCAAAGAAAAACCCCACAGGCAAAGTCTCAGGGTAAATAATAGTTCGGAGGAAAAATAGTGGAAGACAAAAACAATCAGGTTGCTAAGGAACCTGCAACCGATGTAGTTAAAACAACTGCTAAAAAATCTGTAAAAAAGGTTGAAAAACCAAGATTACAAGAGTTTTATTTAAAAAGCGTTGTGCCGGCTCTTATGAAAGCAAATGGCTATAAAAACATTAATGAAGTTCCAAACATTAATAAAATAGTTATTAATGCTGGTTTGGGTGATGTTAAAGACAATCAAAAAAGTTTTGGTCAAGCCGTTGATGAACTTGGCTTAATCACTGGACAAAAACCTGTTGTAACCACTGCAAAAAAAGCAGTTGCAAACTTTAAACTTCGTGCTGGTATGAAGATTGGTGCAAAAGTTACTTTGCGTGGTAAAACAATGTGGGAATTCTTAGACCGATTAATTTCAATTGCGCTACCAAGAGTTCGCGACTTTAGAGGGATTTCTTCAAAATCTTTTGATGGAAAAGGTAATTATTCAATGGGTATCCGTGAACAATTAATTTTCCCAGAAATTGATTATGATAAAATTGAAAAAGTTCGTGGTTTTGACATTTGTGTTGTTACAAGCGCAAAAACAGACGCAGAAGCAAAGGCATTGCTTGATGAAATTGGAATGCCTTTCAGAAAGGATTAGGAGGAAGCAAAATGGCAAGAAAAGCATTAGTATTAAAACAAAAAAAGCCACAAAAATTTTCAACTCGTGAATACACCCGTTGTAAAATTTGTGGTCGTCCACACGCCGTTTTAAAGAAATATGGAATTTGTCGTATTTGTTTCCGAGAAATGGCATACCGTGGTGAAATTCCAGGTGTAAAAAAGGCAAGTTGGTAAGGAGGGAATATGGTAAGTTCAGATGTTATATCAGATATGCTAACTCGTATCAGAAATGCTATCAATGCAAAGCATTTAACTGTTGATATTCCTGTTAGTAAAATGAAAGTTTCAATAGCACAAATATTGAAAGATGAAGGTTATATTGCCAACTATGAAATAATCGGTGAAGGCGTTCAACAAAACATTCACATAACTTTAAAAAATGAAAACGCAAGTTATGTAATTTCTGGCTTGAAAAGAATTTCAAAACCAGGTTTGCGTGTTTACGCAGATGCAAACAACCTTCCAAAAGTTCTTAACGGACTTGGAATTGCAATTATTTCAACAAATAAAGGTGTTATGACAGACAAGCAAGCGCGCGAACAACGCGTTGGTGGCGAAGTTCTGGCATACATTTGGTAGGAGGTTTATTATGTCAAGAATTGGTAAGCAACCTATCACAGTTCCTGCTGGGGTTACAGTGTCAGTTGACACAAACAACTTGGTTGTGGTTGAAGGTAAACTTGGTAAATTGGAACAAAAGATTAGTAAATTAATCAAAGTTGAAGTTAATAATAATATTGTAACTTTAACAACTGTAAATGCTTCAAAAGAAGCAAACAGTATGCACGGTCTTTACAGAACCTTAATTCAAAATATGGTAACAGGTGTAACTGAAGGTTATTCAAAAACTTTAATAATCAACGGTGTTGGTTATAAAGCATTTGATAAAGGTGACCACATTCAATTAAACATTGGTTTTAGTCACCCAGTTGAAGTTCGCCCAGTAGAAGGCATAAAATTATCTTGCCCAAGTGTTACTGAAGTTAAGGTAGAAGGTGCAAGCAAAGAATTAGTTGGTCAAGTGGCTGCTAACATTCGCGCAATAAAACCAGTTGAGCCTTATCACGCATACGGAATTCGTTATTCAGACGAAGTTGTGATAAGAAAAGAAGGCAAAACTGCAGGTAAGAAATAGAGGAGGAGTGAAGTATGATTAATAAATTAGACAAGAACAACGAACGCCAACGCAGACATGCTCGCGTGCGTAAAACAGTTCACGGAACATCATCTCGTCCACGCCTTTGTGTTTATCGCAGTTTAAGCAATATTTACGCTCAAATTATTGATGATGACAAAGGAATAACTTTGGCAAGTGCATCAACTATGGACAAAGCAATGCGTGGAATGATGAAGGGTAAAACAAAACTTGAACAAGCAACTATAGTTGGTCAAGAAATTGCAAAAAGAGCCATTGAAAAAGGCATAAAAGCAGTTGTGTTTGACCGTGGTGGATACCTTTTCACCGGAAGAATTAAAAATATATCTGATGGCGCTAGAGCCGGTGGATTAGAGTTTTAGGAGGATATTATGGCAGAATTTGAAAAGAAACAAAATAACGATAATAAACGCCGTTCAGATCGTCCTCGTAAACCTCGTGAAGACCGTAGACCTAGAGAGGCAGAGGAATTTGAAAAAAGAATGGTAGATGTTCGTTCTGTTCAAAAAACAGTTAAAGGTGGAAGAATTTTAAGTTTCAGTGCATTATGTGTTATCGGCGACAAAAAAGGTCGCGTTGGTATAGGTATAGGTAAAGCGCGTGAAACAGTTAATGCTATTGAAAAAGGCTTTAACGAAGCAAAGAAAAACCTTATTACTGTTCCAATGAGTGGAACAACAATTCCACACGCAATATCTTTAAAATATGGCGCAAGCCACATAACATTACTTCCTGCTCAACCAGGAACAGGAGTTATTGCTGGTGGTTCTGCTCGTTCTGTTTTAGAATTAGCAGGTATTAAAGATATTACTTCTAAAAACCATGGAAGTAGTAACAAAATTAACACAGTAAGGGCTACTTATGAGGCGCTTAAAGCACTCAAAACCAAAGAAGAAGTAGCAGCACTTCGCGGTAAATCCGTTGAAGAAATATAGGGGAGGGTGAAATGGCTAAAACACAAACTCCTGCTACAGACGGTAGCAAAAAAATAAAAATAACTCAAATTCACAGTGTTATTTGTTCAACACCTAAACAACGCAAAACAATGCGTGCTTTAGGGTTAACAAAAATCAATCAAACTAAAGAAATGCCAGATAATGCTGCAATTCGTGGAATGATTGAAGTTGTTAAACACTTAGTGAAGGTTGAAGAATAGAGGAGGGCAATATGAATATTCATGAACTTTCACCTGCTCCAAACTCAAAAAAGAGTGTTAAACGAGTTGGTCGTGGCCGTGGCTCTGGTCTTGGTAAAACATCAGGTCGTGGTGAAGCAGGTCAAAACAAACGCTCAGGTGGTGGCCCTCGTCCTTTATTCGAAGGTGGTCAAATGCCACTTATTCGTCGCTTACCAAAGCGTGGTTTTACAAACCGTTGGGGCGATGTTTACACAATTGTAAATGTTTCTGCTCTTGAAGTTTTAGACAATGACACTGTTGTTACAGCAGAATTGTTAAAAGAAAAGGGTATCATAGGAAAAATTGAAAAAGATGGACTTAAAGTTTTGGGAAATGGAAAACTTACTAAAAAGTTAACCGTTAAAGCAAAAAAATTCTCCAAAACAGCTGAAAAGAAAATTAAAAAGGCTGGTGGAAGCACCGAGGAGGCATAATGTTTCAAACATTAGTTCAAGCGTTTAAGCAAAAAGACTTACGCAAAAAACTTTTGCTAACCTTGGGAATTTTGTTGATTTATCGTATTGGTTGTTGGCTTCCTATCCCAGGGCTTAATCCAGAAACATTTGCAAGCAATGTAACCGGAAACGACTTTTTATCTTTAATAAGTTCTGTTTCTGGTGGTGCATTAGCAAATGGTTCTTTATTAGCATTAGGTGTAGTGCCATATATTTCGGCATCTATTATAATTCAACTTTTAACAATAGCAATTCCTTCACTTGAAAGACTTAGTAAGTCAGGTGAGGAAGGGCGTAAAAAAATAGCACTTTATACAAGAATAACAGCATTAGTTTTCTCTATTATCCAAGCAATAGCAATAGTTGTAACATTTAATGCAAATGGTGCAATTAACACAGAAGCATTGGGTGCTGGAACTCCTGCTTGGATTGTGCCTTGTATTGTAACTTGTATTCTTATTGCTGGTGGTATGTTCACACTTTGGCTTGGTGAAAAAATTACTGACCTTGGAATTGGTAACGGTGTAAGTTTATTAATTTTCGTTGGTATTTTGTCAAGTGCAGGTTCGGCACTTCTTGCATCAATTCAAAGTATTGGTGATAATATAGACAACTTATGGAATATTCTTATATTCATTGCGCTTTTAATTGTAGTGTTTGCTTTAATTGTTTTTGTAGATTTAGCAGAACGAAAAATTCCTGTTCAATATGCAAAACAAGTTAAAGGTCGTAAAATGTATGGTGGTCAATCAACCTATATTCCAATTAAAGTAAATGGAAGTGGTGTTCTACCAATCATTTTTGCAACAGCAATGGTTGCATTCCCACAACTTATAATTCAAATGTTCTGGCCTAACAGCCCAGCATATAACTGGTATGCAACTTGGCTTGGAACAGGAACTGTAATTTATTTCTTGGTTAATGCAGTATTTATCTTCTTCTTCACTTATTTCTATGCACAAATAAGTTTCAACCCAGAAGATGTAAGTCGCTCATTGCAGCAAAATGGTGGATTTATTCCAGGTATCCGAGCAGGAAAACCAACAACGGAATATTTAAAGAAAATTTCAAACAGAATTACTTTGTTTGGTGCAATTTACCTTGCAATTATTTTCGTTGTTCCAAGTGTGGCATTTGCAGCAGTTCCGGGTGGGTCAAGTGGCTCAATGTTAAACGCGTTTAGTATAACAGGTTTATTGATTGTTGTTAGCGTGGCATTGGAATTTGATAAACAACTTAGTGCTCAAATTATGATGAAAAACTATCGTGGCTTTTTGAAATAATATTTCAGTATTCAACAGTTTTCCTTGCAGTTTTTGCAAGGACTAAACTGTTTTAAAGGGGTATATATGAAAATAGCAATTCTTGGGCCACCTGGTAGTGGTAAAGGAACACATACTTTCAGAATAGCAGAAAAATATGATTTAAAGCATATTGTTGTTGGAGATGCAGTTAAACAAGAAATTCGCAAAGGAACCGAACTTGGTAAAATTATGTTTGAATATACTAATCAAGGAAAGTTCGTGCCTGTTGAAATTGTTATGCAATTATTAAAAGAACAAGTGGAAGACCTAAGGGGATACAATGGTTTTATCATTGACACTGCTCCAATTAATATGGAACAGTATTATGCAATGAAAAACATAACACTTGATGTTGTAATTTCTCTCAATATTAACAATTTTGATGTGGTAAGAGAAAGAATTTTAAAAAGATTAATATGTCCAAACTGTAAACATGTAACAAGTATAGATGAGGCTCCTGATAGAATTTGTGGAAATTGTGGCTCTCAACTTGAAAAACGCTATGATGACAATATAGAAACAATTAATATTCGTATTAATAGATACAAAAATGAAACAGTTCCTGTATTGGAAAATTACAGAAATCAAGGCATTTTAATAGATATAAATGCTGAAAACAGTAAAGAAGTAGTTTTTGAAGAAATTTGCACTAAATTAGATGATTTTTTTCAAAAAAAGTCTTTAAATTAACTAAAAAGTGTGGTATAATATAATTATGGTCAAAGTAAAATCTGCTGCACAAATTCAAGCAATGCGCGAAGGTGGTAAAATTTTAAGAGATTTATTTATAAAGCTTAACGATTTTATCAAACCAGGTGTAACAACAAATGATATCAATAAGTTCTCACATCGTTTTATTGTAAGTCGTGGAGGGAAACCGAGTTGCCTTGGATATGAAGGTTTTCCAGCATCTATATGTGCTTCAGTTAATGATGTGGTAGTGCACGGTATTCCAGATGATACAGTGCTTAAAGACGGAGATATTATTGGTGTCGATGTTTGTGTGTATTATAAAGGTATGCATACCGATGCGGCAAGAACCTATCTAGTTGGTAATGTGTCTGAAGAAATAAAGCGTTTAGTAAAAATTACTGAAGAAGCATTTTTCGAAGGCATAAAACACATTAAAGAAGGTAGTCGCGTGGGCGACATAGGGCACCAAGTTCAAACTTTTGTAGAAAGCAATGGTTATACCGTTGTTCGTGAACTTCAAGGACACGGTGTTGGGTGTGATTTACACGAAGAACCAGGAATTCCAAATTTTGGTGTTGCTGGAACAGGAGAGTTTTTGAAAGCAGGAATGACTATTGCAGTTGAACCAATGGTTAATATGGGAAGTCGTCATGTAACAATTTCAAGGCAAGATGGCTGGACTGTAAGAACTAAAGATGGTAAACCAAGTTCACACTTTGAAAATACTTTATTAATAACCAAAGATGGTGTTGAAATTCTTACAATGTGAGGTGATAAGTATGATAGATAAAAAACCTTATGTTGGACAAATAGCAATTTCAACCCAAGGGCGTGATAAAGGTAAAAGTTATATAATTTATCAGGTAAAAGACGATAATATAGTTTTTTTGGTTGATGGAAAATATAAATTACTTTTAAACCCTAAAAAGAAAAGATTACGCCACATTCGCTTAACTCCTTTTATTAATAAAGAGTTGGCAAACAAAATAAATCAAAAATTAAAAGTAAATGACCAAATGGTCTATCATGCATTGCATGAGTATTCAAAACTAAACAAGGAGGCCACTGATGGCAAGTAGTGATGCTATTAAAGCAGAAGGTGAGGTTGTTGAAAGTTTGCGAAATGCAACATTTAAAGTTCGTTTAGCAAATGGACATATCGTAACAGCATACCCTGCAGGAAAGTTAGTGCTTGGCAGAATTAGAATTTTTGTTGGCGATAGAGTAACTTTGGAAATGTCGCCATATGACCTAACTCGTGGGCGCATTGTTTGGAGAACAAATACTCGTAAATCAACATCGTCAGATTCTAACGGCGATGACTTAGAAGAATAAAATTTAAGGAGAAAAGAAAATGAAAGTTAGACCATCTGTTCGACCTATGTGCGACAAATGCAAAGTAATTCGTCGTGAAGGAAAGGTTATGGTAATTTGCTCTAAAAGCAAAAAACACAAACAAGTTCAAGGTTAGTAAAAAGGTTTTGTATTTGCAAAACCATTTTATTGCTTTAAAATATAAAGCAAAAGTCTTGAACTTTTACTTTGAAAACAACCGTATGCAAGGCGGCTGATTTTTACTTGCATCGTTTTAATATTTCTTTAAAATAATAAATACTAAACAATCTAAAAGAAAACAACATTTGGAGGATATAAATGGCTCGTATAGCTGGTGTGGACTTACCTAAGGAAAAAAGAGTTGAAATAGGTTTAACCTATATTTACGGAATAGGTAAAAAAACGTCCAACGATATTTTAGCAGGTGCTAAGATAAATCCTGACATAAGAGTTAAAGATTTATCAGAAGCAGATGTAGCAAAAATTCGTGAATACATTGAAAAACACGAACTTAAAGTAGAAGGTGACCTTCGTCGTGAAGTTAACCTTAACATAAAGCGTTTAATGGAAATAGGTTGCAACCGTGGTATTCGCCACCGTCGTAATCTTCCTGTAAGAGGTCAACGCACAAAAACAAATGCAAGAACTCGCAAAGGACCACCTAAAACCGTTTCTCGTGGTAAAGCGAAAGTCGGTAAGAAAGGTTAATAAAGGAGATATAAAATGGCAGTTAAAACAACTAAGAAAAAAAGAACAACAAAAAATTTGGGAACGGGTGCTGTTCACATTAAATCTACCTTTAACAATAACCTTGTAACTATAACAGACCAAGCAGGTAATGTTGTAGCATGGAGCAGTTCAGGAAGTCTTAACTTCCGTGGAGCAAAAAAAGACACTCCATTTGCTGCACAATCAGCTGCAGAAACTGCTGGTAAAAAAGCAAAAGACATGGGAATTAACCAAGTTGCTGTTTATGTTAAAGGTGCAGGTAGTGGTCGTGAAGCAGCAATAAGAGCTTTACAAAATGTAGGGCTTGAAGTTACATCAATAAAAGATGTTTCAGGAATTCCGTTCAATGGTTGCCGCCCATCTAAAGCGCGCAGAGTTTAATAAGGAGATAAATAATTTATGGCTAAATATACTGGTGCAGATTGCAAACGCTGCAGAAGAGAAGGCTGCAAGTTGTTTCTCAAAGGCGACCGTTGCGTAACAGGAAAATGCGCTATAGACCGCAGACCTACAGCTCCTGGTCAACATGGCGAAGGAGACAAACGCAGAAAGCCAACAGGATATCAATTGCAACTTCGTGAAAAACAAAAAGTTAAAAGAGCATATGGCTTGCTTGAAAGACAATTTAAAAAATATTACTTTGAAGGTAAAAGACAAAAGGGAGCAACCGGTGAAGTTATGCTTTCTTTACTTGAACGCCGTCTTGATAATGTAGTTTACCGTTTAGGTTTTGGTGTTTCAAGGGCTCAATGCCGTCAAATCGTTAACCATGGACACATTGCTGTAAATGGTAAAAAAGTAAATCTTCCTTCTTATCAAGTTAAGGTTGGAGATGTAATTTCAATTCGTGAAAACGCACAAAACATTGAAATGTTTAAAGAACTTAAAAAGAATAAAACTGTTACACCTAAATGGTTAGAACTTGATGCTTCTAATCTTTCAGGAAAAGTTATTGCTATTCCAGACAGAAGTGATATCGACCTTAATATTGCAGAACACTTGATTATTGAGTTATACTCAAGATAATAAACAGGAGGAAACAACTTTTATGATGCAAATAAATAAACCAAACTTAACATTAACCGAAGAAAACGGTGGTGCATTTGGTAGATTTGTTGTTGAACCTTTGGAAAGAGGTTTTGGTAACACACTAGGCAACGCAATGAGAAGAGTGCTTCTTGGCTCTTTACCAGGCGCTGCTGCTGTTGCTGTAAGAATTCAAGGTGTTCAACACGAATTTTCTACAATTCCTGGTGTTTCAGAAGATGTTGCTGATATTATCTTGAACTTAAAATCTATGATAGTTCGCACAACAAACACAGAACCAGATTTTAAATCAACAATATACTTAAAAACAAGAAATGCAGGTAAAATTTACGCAAAAGACATAACTTTAAACCAAGATGTTGAAATAATGAACCCAGACTTATATATTTGCACACTTGCAAGTGGTGCAAGTATTGATATGGAAATTATTATTGGTCGTGGAAGAGGTTATGTTCCAGCAAAAGATAATAAAAATGCATCAGATAGCATTGGTTTTATACCAATCGATTCAATTTTCACACCTGTAGTTGCTTGTAATTATTTTATTGAAAGTGCTCGTGTTGGACACGATATTAACTTCGATAAGTTAACACTAGAAGTTACTACAAATGGTGCAACAACTGCAAAAGAAGTTGCTTCTTTAGCAGGTAAAATTATCAACGACCATTTAAAAATGTTTATTGAATTGGTTGATGATATGGCAGATAACGAAATTTTGGTTGCAAGACAAGAAGATAAGCAACAAAAAGTTTTAGAAATGACAATTAACGACCTTGAACTTTCTGTAAGAAGCACAAACTGTTTAAAACGCGCAAACATCAACACAGTTGAAGATTTAATAAGAAAAACAGACCGTGAACTTGGGAAAGTAAGAAACTTAGGTCAAAAATCACTTGAAGAAGTTAAACAAAAACTTGTTGACCTTGGGTTAACTTTAAAAAGTGAAGATGAATAATAAGGAGAAAATTTAAAAATGGCAGGTTATAACAAATTAGGAAAGCGTCCATCAATTCGTGATGCCATTATCTGCAACCAAGTTACAGCATTGCTTTGGAATGGAAAAGTTGAAACAACTTTGGCAAGAGCAAAAGCAGTTCAACGCGTTGCAGAAAAAATTATAACTTTGGCTGTAAACACTTATCAAGATACTGTAACAGTTAAGAAAACAGTTGTAGATGAAAAAGGTGTAAAAAGCAAAAAAGAAGTTATAAACGATGGTCCTAAAAAATTAGCGGCTCGTCGTGCAATAATGGCTCAGGTTTATGATGTTCAAGAACAACGTTTACCAAAAGAACCAAAAAGTGAATTTGTGGCACGCACACAAGATATCAAGCACCCATTGCTTGAAAAAATATTTAATGTATATGCACCTAAATTTGCAGCAAGAAAAGAAGAAACAGGGCAAGGCGGTGGTTACACTCGTGTTGTAAAAGTTGGACCACGCAGAGGTGATGCTGCCGAGGTTGCTATTATTGAAATTTTATAATTTTAAAGAAGTATTAAACAAAAGTTTGATTAAAATTACTAATCAAACTTTTTTTATTTATTATTAATTTAATTATTTGAAATTGATTTTTAAACTTATAACAAAAATTTTTTAAAAACTAAAATTAATTAAATTTTAATTTTTAATAAATTATATATAGTCTAATATGATTTTTTAATTTATTGTTTAATAAAATGGGGAATATTAAATCTTATTTTTTATATCAATTTTTATATATATATGAAAAATATTTTTTATTAATTTTATTTAATAAAAATTTAATACTATGCAGTTTTGTATATCACTTTTTACGCATAGTTGTTTTTAATTTTAAGATTTTTTGTAATTTTATTTATTAAATAGGTGAATATGGAAAAACCCATTATTAATAAATTAAATAAACACTTTAAACAATATTATTTGCTATTAATATTTTAAAAACTATATTTATCTTTTTATTTAATTTTTAGCATATTATTTTCTTTTAACAAATTATAAAGCATAGGTGATAAATTAAATTCATTCATTAAAGCCAGCACTTCATTAATCATTTTTATTTTAGTTTGATTTGAAATATTAGATAATTCAGCCCTGATTAATAAATTTTTAGGAGTATGCGAAAAATCTATAAATTCCATTAGTTGAGTTTTATATGACATAGATTCAAGTAAATTACATCTAATTATATCTGTAAAAAGTGCAGAAATTCGTTCTTTTGCTATACCATATCTTGTAATAATATTAAAATTAGTTGTGTTTATTTGATCATTTAACTCGTGTTGACAACACGGAACTGAGAAAATATATTTAGCATTCCATTTAATGGCATTAAATAATGCATAATCAGTTGCAGTATCACAAGCGTGAAGTGTTATAACCATATCTACATTAAATGGAGCAGTAAAGCCATTAATATCTCCCAATTCAAATTTCAAGTTATCATAACCATATTTTAAGGCTGTTTCATTGCAATTTTTAATAACTTCTTCTTTTAAATCTAAACCAATTATGTTTACATCTATTTTTTTAATTACTTTAAAATAATAATATAAAACAAATGTCAAATAAGATTTTCCACAACCAAAATCAATTATATTAATTTTACTTTTATTATAATTTTTTATATTATCATCAATTATTTCAATAAATCTATTAATTTGTTTATATTTATCATACATTGATGCAATAATTTTACCATCTTTATTAAATATTCCCATATCAATTAAAGGTTCAATAAATGTGTTTTCTTTAAGAATATAATTCTTTTTTCTATTTTGATTGTTGTCTGTTTTAACCTTATTTTTTAAATTACTTTTGTTAAAAAATATTTTTTCTTTTTTAGATATTTTTATTGCATATTCACAATTCTCACTAAAAAAATTAAATTGACTATAGTTTTTTCATTTTCCAATATAAAATTAATGATATTTTCTGTTTTTATATTTTTATGAAAAACTTGTGTATTGGTAAAAGCACTTACAAGAAAAGAATTTTGTTTTAATTCTACAATTATTTTTTTATATTCAAAATTTTTAGCAGGGTTACTAAAAATTATTTTTTCTATTTTATTTTCAAAAATTTGGTTTAAATATAACTTTATTTGTTCTAATTTTTCCATAATATACCTTAAATTATTTATCTTTTGAATTAAATATATCATATTTTAATTTATTTGTAAATGTAAAAAAGTTATAACTTATATGGTTAAAGTAAATATTAATTTTATATTAAATTTAATAAAATTAAAAATAATTTTAAAAATTCATTGTGATTATTGCAAATTATATTTAACAATGTTATTATTAAATTAATAAAATAAAAGGAGATTATTATGACAAATATTAAAAAAACTTTTATATCGCTATTTAGTGTTTTATTTTTATCATTATTTGTATTTTTGTTTGCTGCTTGTAACGAAGAAGACCCTAATAATAATCCAAAAAGTTATAATGTAACTATAGAAGATGGAAATTGGTATGATATTCGTTGTTCTTCAAAAATTGTTCAAGAAGGAAGCACTGTTACCGTAACTGTTGAAACAGAACCTTTTGTTGAAGTTGACAAAGTTTTTGCTAATAAAAACGAATGCACAAAGGGAAATGATGGAAAATTTACATTCACAATGCCATCAGAAGATGTTAAAATAACAGCAACAATAAAAGATACTGATGAAATTTTAAGTGCAAGTGATGGTATGTATTGGAGTGAGTCTCAATCAGAACTTACAATCACAGGTGAAGAAATATATTATCATTATGCAACCTTTGAAGTTAGTTTTGGAACAGATTTTGTAAATAATAGTATTTCTTCAATAACTAATGGAATGCTCTATATTGATGTTTTTGCAACTAATGAAAATGTTATTCCTACCGATGCTATTTCACCAGTTAAGGCAACAAGTATGGCATCAAATAATTGGCAAGCAACTGCAGCATCATTTACAATAGATTTAACAAAAATAAAAGAGGGAACAACAACGCTTGTGTTTATTGATACTGATAATGACAGAATAATTTCTAAAAGAATAACTGTAATAAGTGGAGAAACAAATAACTAACTATACTATTTTGATATAATATTTAATAAATTAAAATTTAAAGCAAACTTAATTTTGAAATATTAAAATTTTAAATATTAATATTACAGTTTAATAAACTTCGATTTTGTCTGTAAGTTTTTGTTAATATTCATAAGTAAAACATTTAATAATATAATTATAAAAATATAATAATTTTGAAAATGCAAAAAAAGTGAGTAAAAAACTCACTTTTTATTGTTTTTTTGGTAATTTTTTATAATTTTTAAATCATTTTATAATTTTTTAATTATTGAAAGTTTATGCAAGCACAAATTTCATTTTTTGTATTTAACAAACACTGAATTAGATTTATATTATTAATAATTATATTTTTTCCTTTATATTGCAAATTTTCACATTATATTTTTTATCTTATAATTTTCTATACTGAAATTTTTATCAAGTTTAAAATAAGCTTTTATCCTTTTATTGTTTAAAACATAAGGCAACCAAATTTTTTCATCAGGGAACATTAAATCATATGGCACATTTTCCAAATTAAACCAGCGTGGGCACATTTCTTCACTTTCGCAAATAACTCCATTAAAGTCGTTTGAAATAAAAACAGACATTTCAACTAAAACATTTTCGTTATTCATAAATTCATCAAAATTAATAGTAGCCATTTTTTTATAATTTAAAGGCATAACATTTATTTCTTCTTTTGTTTCTCTTATCAAAGCTTGCTTAATAGTTTCGTTTGTTTGAACCTTTCCACCAACACCATTATATTTACCACAACCAAAACCACGCTTCTTTTGCGCTAAAAGTATTTTATTATCTTTAATTATAAACAGAAGTGTTGTGTAAATTTTCTTCATTAGAACCTCATTTAATTTAATTTTTAAATGCTTAAATTCTATATTAAAATAGTTTTGTATTAAAATTTATAAAATAAAAGCATTATAAAACTAATATTATTTTATTAAATTAAAAACACCATATAGGTGTTTTGTTTTTGGTACCCCCAAGGGGACTCGAACCCCTGTGTCCAGCGTGAGAGGCTGGTGTACTAACCACTATACGATGAGGGCAAATAATTTTGTCTTTT
Organism: uncultured Clostridia bacterium; assembly: GCA_944383275.1. Taxonomy (GTDB): domain Bacteria; phylum Bacillota; class Clostridia; order Christensenellales; family UBA1242; genus UBA7584. Next base: position 2,629 of record CALWOV010000001.1, on the reverse strand, counting down.
TAAATACTAAACTTAAAATTAAATTATTAGTTAAATTTATTTTAATTTTTAAATAACAAATAATTATGATTAAATTTTTTATAAACTAATTTAATTTTTAATTTTAAGTAAAATAATTATAGCATAATAAGACTATTCTTTCAAGTATTTATTTAAAATTGTTGTTAGCATAATAAAATATATGTTAAACTATTTTAAATAAAGTTTTAGTTACAAAAGAAAAGGGAAAACAATGTTTGCGCATTTTAGACCATTATTTATAATATTTCTTGGTTTATGTTTAGGTATTTGGCTTATTAATGAGTTTAGATGCTTTAACACTGTTTATATTTTTATAATACTTGGAATATTAATAGTAATTTTTCTTCTTTCATTTTTATATATAAAATTCAAAAATAAATTTTTTAATTATCTTTTTAAAACCAAGTGGATTGTTTTAACACTAATTGTGGCAACAACTTGTGGAATCGGCTTGTTTTATATTGATTTAGGAATAAAAAATAATTATAGTTTTACTGTTGATAAAAATGAACAATATTATATAATTGGCAGATTAAGCACAAGCCCTAATTTTGAAGAAAGTAAGTTTCACTATATAATTATAGATAATGTTGTAGCAACAAATTCAAAAGGTGAACTTTGCGATATAAAAGAAAGCATTTTTGTAAGTGTGTCAACCGAAAATGAAACTACAAATGAAAACTTATTAAAATTAAAAACTGGTGATATTGTAACTTTTAGTTCAAATCTCGTTAATAATTTACCATATCAAAGCACTACTGTTAATACTTTTTATATCAAGAATAACATAAGATATGCAGCGTTTATAGATGAAGAACAACTTATTGTAAGTGAAGTTAGTGAATATACTTTACTTGATAAAGCGCAACTTGCAATAAAAAATGCGTTATATAATAATATGGACGAAAAATATGCAGGACTTGCCTTTGCTATTTTAATAGGTGATACAAGTGGGTTAGATGAAGAAATGGAAATTAATTTTCAAATATCTGGAATAACTCATTTGCTGGCAGTTTCTGGATTGAATGTAGTTTTCATTATTACTTTGCTTATGCCATTTTTCAAGTTAATAAAACTAAAACCTTCAATAAGTGTGATTCTGTTAATTATAATTCTAGGTTTGTATTGCGTGTTGTGTAATCTTACACCTTCAGTTTTAAGAGCAAGTCTAATGGCAATATTTGTATTGCTAGGAAATTTATTTGGTAAACAAAATGATAGTTTAAACAGTGTTTCACTTGCTGGAATTTTTATCTTGCTTTTCACACCTTGGTCAGTATTTGATTTAAGTTTTATATTAAGCTTTGTAAGTGTGTTTGCAATAATTTTTCTTTATCCGATTTTCTATGATATATTTATGAAAATAAAGTTAGGCAAATTTATTTCAAGCACATTAGCCATAAGTTTAGCAGCACAAATTGGAACAATGCCATTTATAATAAATATGTTTGGATATATTTCAAGCATAAACCTTATTGCCAACTTTTTAATTGTTCCATTTTTGGGATATGTATATATGTTTATGTTCGTGGGTGTTATCATAACATTAATTTTACCGTTTATGGGATTTTTACTTTGGTTATGTCAGTGGGGATTTTGGCTAATAGATGTTTTAAGTTCTGCTTTAGCAAGTTTGCCATTTGCTTCATTTGGTGTTTCTGCTGTTAGTATAATAACAGTTTTGTTGCTTTTAATTTCAATGTTTGTTTGCAGTAGAAATTGCATTTTACCAAAAAATAAACATTTATATTTGTCTTTATCGTTAATTTCATTATTATGTATAAGTTTAGTAATTGATTTTGTCTGCACGGAATGGTGGATAATATAAAAAAGAATTTGGTCTAACTAAATTCTTTTTTAATAAGTGGTATTATTTAATTTTCATAATAAATAAAATTACCAGTTAACTTAAATTTCGAACAACAACTACTTAATTGATAATAACACCTATAATTATTTTCACAATAAAAACAAGGTTCGCAAAAGCACCAATCTTTTGGAAAGCAAAGTGGTAATGGTGTTGGTATTGGATCAGGTGTTAAAATTGTGGTTTCAACTGTATTACTTGTATAAATTATTGGTGGAGTTGTAGAATTATCGGTAACTGTTGATGTGTTAGAAATTATATAAGCCATTTAATTCACCGTAACATCAAACTCAACAACTACACTAGCATTAACAGCAAGATTTGGTAATCTGAAACCTGTCTCTGGGTTATAGCCAAGTTGTTGCACATTATCAATTTTAACACTATTTTCAACAAAGGTTGTGTTTGCAGGAATAACATCACTAAATAAAAGATTAGTTTTAAGCAATGTTCCTGTGTTAGTTATTGTGCTGATATAGTGTAAATTTTCGCCTTTTGTTGCAACTGACTTATCAACTGATTTAACAATAGTTAATCTGTTAAAAACAACAGGTAATGTTATAGTGTTTGTATTTTCAGTTAAATTTCTATTTTTGTTTGACTTTTTACTTTTATTTTTATATATTGATAATAAGGATAATTGTTAAGGGAGAATTTTATGGAATTTTTAGGTTGGTTATTTAGTATTCCTAGTCGGCATTATAGAGATATGCGAAGATATGAAAGAGGGGGTGTTGGTGC